>NZ_JAMOKF010000018.1 GCF_023656545.1 Micromonospora phytophila
CGCCGGCTACGGCAGCGCCACACCGGCGATGGTCGACCCGGACACGGCCGCGCCGGGCTCCGGTGCCACGGCCGCCGGCTCGGCCGGCGCCGGCTCGCTCAAGGCCGCGGGGACCTCCCGGCCGACCGGCTCGACCGTGGCGGCGGAGCCAGCGTCGCTCTTCGACTCGAGCACCGCGCAGGGCTTCCGGGACCGCTGGCGCGACGTGCAGCTGCGCTTCGTGGACGACCCGCGCGCGGCGGCCGGGGAGGCGCAGTCGCTGGTCGACGAGGCCATCCAGGCTCTCGCGTCGGCGCTGTCGGCGCAGAAGAACAAGCTGGGCGGCTGGCAGGACGCCGGCTCGGCGGACACCGAGCAGTTGCGGATGGCGGTCCGCCACTACCGCGACTTCCTCGACCGGGTGCTCGGCCGCTGACCCACCCGAACGGGCGCTCCGACCGTCGCGGTCGGGGCGCCCGTCGGCGTACCGGCCGCAGGGGTGCCCCCGGGCGCACAGGGGGCGGCGTGTTCGCGGTGTACGGGGTGATCGTGACCCTGACCCGGTCCTCCGGCGGCGGGGCATGGCGGCCATCCTCGCGGGTACGCCATGGGGATCGGAGAGAGCGTCTGGGGACAGGAGGGCAGCGACATGACGGATCGTGACCGACCGCTGGAGGAGAGCCCCGAGGTTGCCGCGGCGGTGGAGGACGACACCGGCGTCCCCCAGCTGATGACCGGTGGCGGTGCCGACCGGGACAACCCGTCCTTCACCGAGCCCGGTGGCCGGGCCGGCGGCGAGGCGTCCACCGACGATCTGCTCGGCGACCCGTACGCGGCCGGCACCGGAGCCACCGGCACCGGCACGGGCGCCGGCGGCGACAACATCCGCACCGGCGCCGAGCAGCCCTGGGAGCCGGAGGACCTGGTGATGGCGCGGGGCCAGGACGTCACCCCGGAGACCCTCGAGCGGGCCCGCCGAGACCTGGCCGAGATGGGACAGGCGGCGATCGAGCGGACGGTGCCCTGACCGGGCGTACGTGAGGGGGCCCCTGGCCCGACCGTCGGACGGTCGGACCAGGGGCCCGGGGAACCTGCCGCTGGAGTGCCTCACCTACTGCCAGCGGCGGGTGGGTGTCGCCCTCTACAGCGCCGGGTAGGCGTTCCTCATCAGCTCCTGGAACTGCGCGGAGAACCAGGCCCCGGAGATCGGCGCGTTGGGCAGCGCGCCGCTCATGCTGTTGCCGTTGCGGGCGTTGCCGGTGTAGGTCGGGTCGCACATCCGGTCGAAGCCCTTGCCCTCGTTGTTGGGGATGAGCGTGCTGGAGCCGTCCGACTCGCCCGGGGGCTTCACCCAGACGTACGCGTCGATGCCCGGCTCCGGGGCGGCCTTGGGACGCTCGCCGAGGCCGGCGCCGGCCTGGTTGCACCAGTTGCCGGCGTGCAGCCGACGGTCGATGCGGCCACCGTTGACGTAGGTGTCGACGCTGGTGGAAGCGCCCGGACCGGTCGGCCGGGCGGTGCCGCCCCAGCCGTTGCGGGAGGTGTCGATCAGCATGCCGATGTTGGACTCAAAGCCGACCGAGACCAGCTTGTCGCGGAACGCCTGGGCGAACGACAGCTCGTCGACGTACTGGTTCCAGTCGATCCACTTGGACTGGCGGACGGTCTGGCTGTTCACCGTGTCGGTGATCTTGATGTGCGGCTCCCGCAGCGCGGAGTAGTTCGCGGTGTTGACGATGAAGCCGTGCACGTTCCGCACCGTGCTGCCGGAGGCGACGGCCGCGCTCTTCAGCATGTCGGCGGTCGGGCCGAAGTTGCTGTCCCAGCCGATCCAGCCGTGGTGCGCCGCGTCGATGTAGTTGTAGACGTTGCCGATCGCACCGAGCTTGGCCAGCGCGTAGCCGACGCCGTTGACGTAGGCGCCGTTGGCCTTGACCGTGTCGCACATCGCGGTGCCGCCCGGCTGGCCGGAGGTGTTGGTCACCAGGTTGGGCAGCGAGTCGATCTCGATGATGTTGATGATCCGGAGGCTGGCGTACTTCGGGTCGGCCTGGATCGCGGCGATCGGGTCGATGTACTGGGCCTTGTACCTGGGCAGCTCGTCGGGGCCCAGCTCACCGTTGGAGGCGAGCGCGGCACAGTCCCGGCCGGGCAGGTTGTAGATCACGAACTGGATGTAGCCGGCGCCCTGCTTCAGCGCCTCGTCCAGGTGGTTGCGGACCCCGAAGGCACCGTTGGAGCTGCTGTCCGGGGTGCCGTTGATGGCGGCGATCCGGTCCAGCCACACGGCGGTCGGGTTGTTCGACACCCGGCTGCCGCCAGGCTCGGCGTCGGCCTTGGCCTTCCACTCCGGGTTCACGTACCCCTTGACTCCCGCGTATGGGTTGTCGACCTTGCTGCCCACCGGCGGCGGGGTGGTCGGCGGAGGCGTGGTGGGCGGCGGGGTCGTCGGCGGCGGGGTGGTCGGGGTCGTGCCGCCGTTGCAGGTCACCCCGTTGAGGGTGAACGAGGTGGGCTTCGGGTTGCTGCCGCTCCAGGCGCCGTTGAACCCGATGCTCGTGGTGGCGCCGCTGGCCAGTGAGGCGTTCCACGACTCGTTCTGCGCGGTGACGTTCTGACCGGACTGCGCCCACCGGGCCGACCAGCCCTGCTGTACGCGCTGCGAACCGTCGGGGAAGGTGAAGCCCAGGGTCCAGCCGTTCAGGGCGTCGCCGACGTTCTTGATGTTGACGGTGGCGGTGAACCCGCCCGGCCAGTCGCTGGTCGTGTACGACACGTCGCACTGGGTCGCGGCGTGCGCCACGGTGACCGGGAGGGTCACCAAGCCCCCTGCGACCAGGGCGCCCGCGCCGGCGAGCGCGAGGGCCCGGCGTTGGCCGGACAGCCTTCTCCACACATTCATGCCACTGATCTCCTTGGGCGAGACCGGATCCGCGAACGGCCCGGCGAAACGGCCCCGATGGACGTCCTGCGCGGACGACCGCCGGCGCCAAACGGGATTCTTCGGGGGTGCCCGGCCCGGACGGGCGTTCTGGTGGTGGTGCGGCGGACCGACGACGGCCGGTCATCGGCGGGAGGTCGCCCGGCGCACCGGTTGCCCTCGACTCCTGCCTGCGCGGTGTGGCTCCCCGAACCGCGTGGAGCGATTCTTGCATGGGAGCGCTTCCATGGCAATGCCTCGATGCCTCCGGCGCGACGTTCGGGGCCTCCGGGGGCGGCTGGGTCCGGTGGGACCCGGACGATGCACGTCGGCGGCATCCGACCGGCACGGCGCAGGCCGTCGGGCCCCCTCCGGGCGACAACCCCTCGGCGGCCACCAGATCAGCGCTATCCGTCGCTAAAGCCGCGTAGCACCCCTAGACCCCGTATCTCCTGGAAACGTCAAAACACGAATCTTTCCCTTCATAGGTCGTGAAACGGTCTAACGTCGGTCGTAGCTCGGTTGTCGCCGGGCTCAGGACAACAGGGATGGAGTGACGCAGGTCATGGCAAACAAGATGCTCGGGAAGGTCGTTGCGGGCGCTGCCCTCGGTGGCGCTTCGCTGCTCGTGTTCACGCCGGGGATCGCGTTCGCGGACGGCCACCACCACGACGACGAGGGCAAGGTCTACGCCAAGCCGCACGTCGTCAAGGCCGGCGACGAGGTCAAGCTGCTGGAGGTCTGCGAGGAACCGCAGAAGCACGCGTACGTCTGGTCGAAGGTCACCGGCAAGGTCAAGCTCAAGCCGGCCGATGACCGGGGCGGCGACCGGGGCGACTGGCGTGGCGGGGAGGAGGACTCCTACGACCGCGAGCACGGCAAGGACGACAAGGGCAAGGACAAGGACGACCACGGCAAGGACGACAAGGGCAAGGACCACAACGGCAAGGACGACCACGGCAAGGACAAGGACGACCACGGCAAGCCGCAGCCGCCGTACAACGGTGGCCAGCCGGCGGGCCAGGGCGGTGGCGCCGCGGACGGCAAGGACGAGGACGACCGCGACTGGAAGGGCTACGAGCACGGCCAGGACGGCGAGGGTGGCCGTGACCACAAGGGCTACGACGAGAACGACCGCGACCGCGACCACAAGGGCTACGACGAGAACGACCGCGAGGGCCGCGACGAGCACGGCCGGGACGACCGTGACGACCGCGACCACAAGGGCCGCGACGGCCGGGACGACCGTGACGACCGCGACCACAAGGGCCGCGACGGCCGGGACGACCGTGACGACCGCGACCACAAGGGCCGCGACGGCCGGGACGACCGTGACGACCGCGACCACAAGGGCCGGGACGACCGTGACGACCGTGACGACCGCGACAAGGACAAGGACAAGGACCGCTGGGAGCACAAGCGGGACTTCGTCTACTACGGCGAGGCCAAGGTCGACAAGGACGCCAAGCCGGGTCGCTACAAGCTCGAGGGCTCGTGCGGCGACGGCGAGCTGATCGTCTTCCCGCGGGGCGGGGTCGACGGTGGTGACGGTGGCGCCAGCACCGGCACCGACCGGGGCCTGGCCGCCGGTGGGGCGAGCCTGATCGGTGCGGCCGCCCTGGGCGGCATCGTGCTGATGCGTCGGCGTCGGACCGATGAGTCCTTCGTCTGACGTGACGGCGACACGGGCCGGCGGCCGTCACGGGAAACCGTGGCGCGCCGCCGGCGCGGCCGTCGTCGTCCTGCTCGCCATGACGGGCGCCGGCATGGTCGGCGCCTCGCTGAAGACCACGCCCGCTCCCCGCCCACCGCAGCCCCTGGCGGCCCAGGCCGCACCCACCACCACCGGGCCGGCGGTCGCCGACCCGAGCACCCCGGCCGTGACCGGGCTGGCCCGGTCGACCCCCACCACGATCACCATCCCCCGGATCGGCGTCGACGCGTCGATCATGTCGCTGGGCACCAACCCCGACGGCACCGTCCAGGTCCCCCCGCTGGAGCAGGCCAAGCTCGCCGGCTGGTACGAGCCGGGGCCGAGCCCCGGCGAGGTCGGCAACGCCGTCATCGTCGGGCACGTCGACTCGGCGAAGATCGGACCGGCCGTCTTCTTCTCCCTCGGCGCCCTGCGACCCGGCGACACCATCGGCGTCACCCGCGCGGACGGGCGGCAGGTCACCTTCACCGTGGAGTCGGTGAGCTCGCACCCGAAGACGTCGTTCCCGACCGAGCAGGTGTACGGCCCCTCCGACCGGCCCGGCCTGCGGGTGGTCACCTGCGGCGGGGTCTTCGACTCCGCGGCCGGCAGCTACCCGAACAATGTGGTCGTCTTCGCCTCCCTCGCGACCTGATTTCGCCGGTCGACCGCGCGGCGCGTACGCGTCAGGCGGCGGCGGAGGTCCGCACCAGGGTGCGGATCTGGCGCAGCAGCACCGACAGGGCGGCCAGGTCCGCCCGCGACTCGTCGAACTCCCCCATCGCCCGGCGGGCCCGGTGGATCGAGGTGGCGTTCGACTGCTCCCACTCCTGCACCCGCTCGTGCGGCGGCAACGAGTCGGGGGTGGAGTCCAGGACCTCCGCGGTGAGCGCGGCCAGCGCGGCGTACAGGTCGTAGCGCAGCGCCATCCGGGCCAGCGTCTGCCAGCGATCCTCCCGCGGCAGCAGGGAGATCTTCGACAGCAGCGAGTCCACCCGGAACAGGTCGGAGAGCACGAAGTAGACCGGGGCCACCTCGGCGACGTTCCGCCCGCTGCGCGCCGAGGTCTCCACCACGTCGAGCAGGCCGAAGCTGTACATCAGGCGGGTCGCCTGCGCGGCCAGGTCACGCGGCAGACCCTTCTCGGTCATCGAGTCGATGTGCGCGGCCAGGGCCTCGCGCTCGCTGCCGTAGAAGCGCTCCTCCAGGTCGGGCAGGAGTTGGGCGACCCCGTTGCGCAGCCGGGCGATCTCCGCGGGCACGTCGATCGGCGAGCGGCGGTTGGTCACCAGCCACCGCACCGCCCGGTCCAGCAGCCGCCGGGTGTCCAGGTAGACGCTGGTCTGCAGCTCCGGGGCGATCTTGTTGTCCAGGGCCTCCACCGCGTCCCAGAGCTCCCGCAGCCCGAACACCTCGCGGACCACCACGTAGGCCCGGATCACGTCCGCCGCGCTGGCGGCCGTCTCCTCGACCACCCGGAAGACGAACGAGATGCCGCCCCGGTTGATCGCCTCGTTGACCAGGACCGTGGTCACGATGTCCCGGCGCAGCCGGTGCCGGCCCATCCGGTCGGCGAACCGCTCGCGCATCGGCGTCGGGAAGTAGTTGACCAGGACCTCGGTCGTCCACTCCTCGTCGGCCAGCCCCTCGGAGAGGATCTCCCGCTCCAGGACGATCTTGACGTACGCCAGCAGCACCGCGAACTCCGGTGCGGTCAGCCCGGACTCGGCCCGCACCGCGAGCTCCTCGTCCGGCGGCAGCGCCTCCAGGGCCCGGTCCAGCGCGCCGGAGCGCTCCAGGTCGGTGATCATCCGGCGGTGCACCGGAAGCAGGGACGCGGCCTGCGCCTGGGCGTTGTTGACGGCCCGGGCCTGGTCGTAGTTGTCCCGCAGCACCAGCTCGGCGACCTCGTCGGTCATCTCGGCGAGCAGCTCGTCCCGGTCCGGGACGGTCAGCTCGCCGTCGGCGACCGCCGTGTTCAGCAGGATCTTGATGTTCACCTCGTGGTCGGAGCAGTCCACCCCGGCCGCGTTGTCGATGAAGTCGGTGTAGATCCGGCCGCCGGTCAGCGCGTACTCGATCCGGCCGAGCTGGGTGCAGCCCAGGTTGCCGCCCTCACCGACCACCCGGCACCGCAGGTTGCGGCCGTCCACCCGGATCGCGTCGTTGGACTTGTCGCCCACCTCGGCGTTGGTCTGGCTGGACGCCTTGACGTAGGTGCCGATGCCGCCGTTCCAGAACAGGTCGACCGGCGCCGTCAGGATCGCCTTCATCAGCTCCTGCGGCGAGAGCTGCTCGACGCCGTCCTCCAGGCCGAGCGCCGCGCGGACCTGCGGCGTGATCGGCACCGACTTGGCCGTGCGCGGGTGCACCCCGCCGCCGGCCGAGATCAGCTCGGTGTTGTAGTCCTCCCACGACGACCGGGACAGGTCGAACAGCCGCTTCCGCTCGGCGTACGAGGTGGCGGCGTCCGGGTCCGGGTCGAGGAAGATGTGCCGGTGGTCGAACGCGGCCACCAGCCGGATGTGCTCCGACAGCAGCATCCCGTTGCCGAACACGTCGCCGGACATGTCACCGACGCCGACCACCGTGAAGTCCTCGGCCTGGGTGTTCAACCCCAACTCGCGGAAGTGCCGCTTGACCGACTCCCAGGCGCCCCGGGCGGTGATGCCCATCTTCTTGTGGTCGTAGCCGGCGGAACCGCCGGAGGCGAACGCGTCGCCGAGCCAGAAGTTGTGCGCCGTGGAGATCTCGTTGGCGATGTCGGAGAAGGTCGCCGTGCCCTTGTCCGCCGCGACCACCAGGTAGGGGTCGTCGCCGTCGTGCCGGACCACGTCCTCCGGCGGCACGATCTCACCGCTGACGATGTTGTCCGTGACGTCGAGCAGCGCCGAGATGAACTCCTTGTAGCAGATGACCGCCTCGTCGCGGTCCCCCGGCTTCTTCTTGAGTACGAAGCCGCCCTTGGCGCCGACCGGCACGATCACGGCGTTCTTCACCATCTGCGCCTTGACCAGGCCGAGCACCTCGGTACGGAAGTCCTCGCGCCGGTCGGACCAGCGCAACCCGCCCCGGGCCACCGGCCCGAAGCGCAGGTGCACGCCCTCGAAGCGCGGCGAGTACACGAAGATCTCGAACTTCGGCCGGGGCGCCGGCAGGTCCGGAATGGCCTGCGGGTCCAGCTTGAACGCCACGTACGCCTTCGGCCGGCCGTCGGCGCGCTTCTGGTAGAAGCTCGTCCGCAGGGTGGCCTGCATCAACGTCAGGTACGACCGCAGGATCCGGTCCTGGTCGAGGCTGGCCACATCGTCCAGCGCGGCGCGGATGTCGGCCGCCAGCTCGGCGCTGCGTTGCTGCCGCTGCTCGTGGCTGGCCTCGCCCGGCGCGAACCGGACCTCGAAGAGCTCGACCAGCAGCGCGGCGATCCGCGGGTACGCGATGAAGGTCTGCTCCATGTAGTCCTGGGAGAAGACCGTGCCGGCCTGCCGCAGGTACTTCGCGTACGCCCGCAGCACGCACACCTGCCGCCAGGTGAGACCGCCGCGCAGCACCAGCTCGTTGAAGCCGTCCACCTCGGCCTCGCCCCGCCACGCCGCCGCGAAGGCGTTCTCCACGTGCGGGCGCACCTCGGCCAGCTCCTGGTGCCCCTCGGGCAGCCGGAGGCCGAAGTCGTAGAGGTAGACGCGGCCGTCGATCCGGTCCACCTCGTACGGGTGCTCGTCGACCACCTGGACGCCGAGCGAGTGCAGCACCGGCAGCACCGCCGACAGCATCATCGGCTCGCCGTAGCGGTAGACCTTGAACCGGACGTCCATCATCTCGGCCAGGTCCGCGCCCGGCACCCGGGACCCGCCGCGGGGCGCCAGCTGCTTGCGGAACAGGTGCATCTCCAGCTGGCCGGGCTCCTCCAGCAGTTCCAGCTTGGCCAGGTCCTTCATCGCCTCGTACGGCGTGTGCCCGTCCTTGTAGCCCTCCGGGAACGCGTCAGCGTACCGGCTGAACAGGTGCTTGGCCTGCTCGTCGCCGAGCTTGCGCTCCAGCACCAGCCGGTAGTCGTCGTCCCAGAGCCGGGTCGCGTCGGCCAGTTCCTCGGCGAGCAGGTCGGCGTCGATGTCGCCCGGCGGCTTGGTCGGGTCGGTGCGGACGATGAAGTGCACCCGGGCCAGCATCGACTCGGTGACCCGGGTGGTGTAGTCCACCCCGACGCCGTTCAGCTCACGGAGCAGGATGTCCTGCATGCGCAGCCGGTTCTGGGTGGTGAACCGGTCCCGGGGCAGGTAGATCAGGCAGGAGATGAACCGCCCGTACGCGTCGCGGCGCAGGAAGACCCGCAGCTGCCGGCGGCCGGCCATCCGCAGCACGCCGATCACCGCGTGGTAGAGGTCGTCGGTCTTGATCTGGAACAGCTCGTCGCGCGGGTAGGTCTCCAGGATCTGGAGCAGGTCCTTGCCGGAGTGGCTGCGCTGGCTCAGCCCGGAGCGGTCCAGCACCTCGGCCACCTTGCGGCGGACCACCGGCAGCTCGCGCACGCTGGTCCGGTACGCGGCGGTGGAGAACAGGCCCAGGAAGCGCCGCTCCCCGACCACCTCGCCCGCCTCGTTGAAGATCTTGAACCCGATGTAGTCGAGGTAGGCGGAGCGGTGCACGGTGGCCCGCGAGTTCGCCTTCGTGATGATCAGCAGGCGCTTCTCGGTGACCTTGTCGTGCGCCTCCGGCGGCATCGAGGAGAGCGCCCGGGGCTCGGTGGAATCCTGACGCAGGATGCCCAGCCCGGTGCCGAGCACCGCCTCCAACGCCTTGCCGCCCGGCTGGCCGTCGCCGGCGGGCACGTCGACCAGGCGGTACTCGCGGTAGCCGAGGAACGTGAAGTGGTCGTGCGCCAGCCAGCGGAGCAGCTCCACCGAGTCGGTGATGTCCTTCTCCGGCACCGGCGGCCGGTTGTCCGACGTCCGGGCCGAGGCGAGCTCGTCGGCGAGGGCGAGGGACCGCTGGCGCATCTTCGGCCAGTCCTCCACCGCCTCCCGCACGTCGGTGAGGACCCGCTGGAGTTCCCGGCGCAGGTTCTCCCGCTCGCGGGCGTCGCGGACCGGGTCGATCTCGACCCGCATCCAGCTCTCGATCAGGTCACCGGCGATGGCGTCGTCGGGCTCCACGTCGGCGGAGACCTCGGTCAGCCGGCCCAGCGGCTCACGCCGGACCACCACCAGCGGGTGGACCAGCAGGTGCACGTCGAGGTGGTGGGAGTTGAGCAGGGCGGTCACCGAGTCCACCAGGAAGGGCATGTCGTCGGTGACGATCTCGATGACGGTGTGGTGCTGGTCGGCGTCGGGCTCGTGGATGCGGAGCTTCAACTCCCCCGGCACCCGTTGCTGGGCCAGGTCCCGGTGGGCGCGGGCCGCGTCGAGCATCTCCTCGGCGGTGAAGCCGATCAGCTCCTCGTCCGGCGCGTACCGCCAGAAGCGGCTGACCAGGGTCGCCGCGTCGTGGTCGTCGCCGGCGAGCGCGACGGCCTGGGCCACCAGGCGCTCCGCGTTCGGTACGGGTTCGTCGAGTTCGCCGTCCTCCGCGTCGTCGGCCAGCGCGTCGGCGGGCAGGCCCAGATCGTAGAGCGTGTCGATACTCGAACCGGTCATCCCGGTCACTCCTGTGTCGAGTCGGCCGGGGCCGTCCCCGTCGGTCGCCGAATCGAAGCTGTCGTCCCGGCCGGTGTCAGCCTGCCGGAGGTCGGGTCCCGGTTTGATCGCCGGACGCCGGTCCATCGGTGCCACTCCCCTCGACCCACCGCGTTGTGGGTCACTCTGCCGCCCAGCCTAGGCCCTGCCGTTCTGCCCCTTCGTCGGCGGACCGCAGTGCGGACGTCCGGATCCGGACTTCGTCCTTTCACCCGTTGCGGGTACGAGGTTGGCCGGTCCCGGAGTACCCCGCCTCTGGTTGTTCATCACACAGTCGCGGGTCCGTCTTTTCGCACGTCGGCCCCCAGTGGGGGACGATGCGGACGCCCCCGCCGTACTACCGTGCAGGGCAGTTCCGAGATCGGAGGATCCGCTCCATGCGCCTGTCGTACCCCCGTCGTCACCGGCTCCGCAGACCGCTCGCGCTGCTCGCCGCCACCGCGCTCGTCGCTGGCGCGCTCACCGCGTGCTCCGACGACGACGGGCCGGAGCGCAGCGTCGACGCCTTCCTGACCGGCTGGCGCTCCGGCGACCTCCAAGCGGTCGGCTTCGTCGACCCGACCGGCGCGAAGGTGCCCGCGGCCGACGTCTCCCGCGAGATCAAGGAGCTCTCCGGGGAGTTGGCGGCCACCCCGCCCGCGCTGACCCGGCAGGGCGACCCGAAGATCACCGCGGACATCGCGACGGCGGTGGTCAAGGTCGAGTGGACCCTGCCGGGCGACACCCGCTGGGCGTACGACCGGCAGGTGCGGCTCAGCCGCGGCGGCGACCAGGAGTGGCGGGTCATCTGGGAGCCGCGGCTGGTGCAGGAGCAGCTCGCCCGCGGTGACCGGCTCGGGCTGCGCCGGGACACCGGCCCCCGGGCCGGCGTGCTCGACGCCGCCGGCCAGCCGATCGTGGCGCCCCGCCCGGCGGTCCGGGTCGGGTTGCAGCCCAACCAGGTGACGGACCTGCCGGGGGTGACCCGCAAGCTGGACGCGGCGTTCAAGGCGATCCGGCCGGCGATCACCCCACCGGTGGACCTCTCCGGCCTGCCCAACCGCCTCGCCGACGCCGACCCGGGCGCGTTGGTGGAGGTGGTGACGCTGCGCGAGGACGCGTACCTGCAGATCAAACCGCGCATCTACGACCTGCCCGGCACGAAGTTCCGCAGCGAGAAGCTCGACCTCGCCCCGACCCGGGAGTTCGCCCGGGCGGTGCTCGGCTCGGTCGACCCGGCTCAGGCCGACGACCTGGCCAAACACCCGGACCGCTACGCGGCCGGCGATCTGGTCGGCCACGGCGGCCTACAGGGCCGCTACGACGAGCGGCTGCGCGGCACGCCGGGGCTGACCGTGATCACCGAACGTCCCGGCCCGGACGGCACGCTGGTGCCCACCGGCACCGAGGTGTTCCGCCACGAGCCGCAGCCGGGGCAGCCGCTGAAGACCACGCTGGACGTGGCCACCCAGAACGCCGCCGACACGGCGCTGCGCGGCGAGAAGCGACGGGCGGCCCTGGTCGCGGTCCGAATCAGTGACGGCGCGGTGCTCGCCGCCGCCAACGGTCCCGGCGCGGCCGGGGAGAACCTGGCCTTCACCGCCCAGGTCCCGCCCGGCTCCACCTTCAAGATGGTCAGCGCGCTCGGGCTGCTCGACCGGGGGGCGGTCACCCCGGACGCCACGGTCGACTGCCCGAAGACCCGCATCGTGGACGGCCGGCCGTTCAAGAACTCCGACGACTTCGAGCTGGGCCCGGTGCCGTTTCGCACGGACTTCGCGAAGTCCTGCAACACGGCGTTCACCGCGCTGGCGCCGAAGCTCGGCGCCGACGGGTTGGCCGTCACGGGTCGCTCCCTCGGCTTGGAGGGGCAGTGGGATCTCGGCCTGGACGCCTTCACCGGCAAGGTCTCCGCCAACGGCGGAGCCACCGAGCAGGCCGCCGCCGCGATCGGGCAGGGCACCACGGTGGTCAGCCCGCTGGCCATGGCCTCGGCCACCGCGGCCGTCGCCCGCGGCCGCTTCGAACAGCCGAAGCTGGTGCTGGACCCGGCCCCGGGCAAACCGGCGGCACCCGGCCCGCAGCTCAAGGCGGAGTCGGTCGCGGCGGTGAAGGCGATGATGCGGGAGGTGGTCACCGCCGGCACCGGCAGCGCCCTGAAGGACGTGCCGGGCGACCCGGTGCACGGCAAGACCGGCACCGCCGAGTACGACAACAACCCGAAGAACACCCACGCCTGGTTCGTCGGCTGGCAGGGCGACATCGCCTTCGCGGTCTTCGTCGAGAAGGGCGGCGCCAGCACCGCCACCGCCGTCCCCGCCGCCGAACGCTTCCTCCGCGCCCTCCCCACCTGAGCCGACTCAGCCCACCAGATACGCGCTCCGCTGCAACCCTTCGAGCTGAATCGCCCACGACATGCCAACGACATCGCCCCCGACATCGCCGACGGCATTGGCGACGACCGGCGATCCCCCTCACCGAACGCCCCCTACCCCTGACCCGACTCAGCCCACCAGATACGCGCTCCGTTGCAACCCTTTGGAGCTGAATCGTCTACGACATCGCCGACGGCGTGCGCGGATGGCAGCACATCCAAGCGAAGGTCACGGTTCGCGCGGCTGCGTTGCCGCAGGTGGCAGCACATCCACCGAAGGTCACGGTTCGGGCGGCTGGTGCGCGCGGTCGGGCAGGTAGCCGACGGTGGTGTGCGGGGGTGGTGGTTCCCTTCCTCCGGCTGGTGCCGAGTGTGCGCGACGCGTCGGGTTCGGAGATGCACGTCCCGCCGGGCCAGGCCGTCGGTGATCACCAACGGGGTCAGCGACCCCCGCAGCGCCCCTCCACTTTGGCGGGCGGGCCGGCGAGCGGATGGCGCGTGCGCCGGCAAGAACATCGGCAGGCAAGTAGCCGGGAGGCGGAAAGGCCAGCTATCAGGCTGCCGGCGGGCAGGGCCGGCGAACCGGCCGGCGGGCAGGCAAACAAGCAGGCCGGCCGGCCCGGCAGGCAAGCAGGCAAGCAGGCAAGCAGGTCAGCCAGCCAGTCAGTCAGCAGCAGTCCGGCCAGCCGGCGAATCGTTTACGACATCAGCTCCAAAGGGCCGACACGGCGCGACTATCGCCGGGCTCCGATCCGCTGCGTTAATGCCAGGTTGGACCGGGCGGAGCGGCTCACCACCGCGCGAAGCGGGCTCGGTTCCGGGTGAAGCAGGCTCGGTGCCGGGTGAAGCAGGCTCGGTGCCGGGTGACAGGCTTGCGGTGTGCGATCAGCCGGCACCGGCCGCCGCCTGGGGCATACCGTCGTCCGTCGTGGGCAAAACGTCGCCGTCCGCCCTGGATGCGAGGTCGTCGCCCGGCGAGGGCGCCAGTGCGCCGTCAGCCGAGGACGCCCTTGCACCGTCAGCCGAGGACGCCATTGCACCGTCAGGCGAGGAGGACGCTACGGCGGCGTCCGTCGCGGGCCGGATGCCCGCCCCTGGCTCGGGCGCGCTGTCCCCGCTCCACTCGGAATCCATCGACAACGACCGCCGCAGCAGGCCGGGGCCGACCGCGCTGGGGCCGACCGCGCCGGGGCCGACCGCGCCGGGGATGATCGTGCCGGGGGTGATCACGCCGGGGCGTCCGTTGCCCCGACGAGGCCCGGGGGTGGTGGCGGGAACGGGGGCGGCCGACGGGCTCGGCAGCAGGCGGGGCGGCACCGCCTCCGGCGCGGAGACGGGGCGTAGCCCGGCCACCACCGTGTTGACGATCTCGGCTGCGTACTCGCCGTCGGGGTCGTAGTCGGGGTCGAAGACGGTCAGCTCGACGCCGAGGCAGTGCGGGGTGTCGACCAGGCCGGCGAGCAGGATCTCCAGCTCGGCGAAGGCGATCCCGCCCGGGTCGGGCGCGTCGACGGCCGGCATCACCGCCGGGTCCAGCACGTCCACGTCGATGTGCACCCAGTAGCCGGCGCAGTCGGCGAGCTGGTCGTGCGCCCACTGGGCGGTCCGCGCGGCGCCCTCGGCGCGCAGGGCCGGCACCGGGCGGGTGGTGATCCCGGCGGCCTGGAGGTCGAGGCGGTATTCGTCCTGCGCCCGGATGCCGAGCACCACCACGTCGACGTCGCGGAAGTAGGGGCGGCGACCCTCGATGGCGGCCAGGTCGGCCTGCCCGCGCCCGGTGACCAGGGCGAGGTCCTCACCGGCCGCCGCGCCCACGTAGGAGGCGTTGCCGGGGTGCCGGAAGTCGGAGTGACCGTCGACGAAGACCAGCCCGATCCGGCCGCCGACCGCCTCGCCGAGGCGATGCATGGCCAGCGCCGAGCCGAGCAGGATCGAGCAGTCGCCGCCGAGCACCACCGGGAACTCCCCCCGGTCGATGATCGTGCCGATCCGCTCGGCGAGCGCCACGGAGTAGTCGGCGATCTCCCGTGCGTGACAGACCCCGTCGCCGGGCCGCCAGTCGCCCGGGTCGTAGCGGGCCGGCGTGACGCAGCCGGCGTCGCGGGCCCGCAGCCGGGCGAGCAGACCCTGGTCACGCAGCGCGCCCGGGGCCTTGGCGCAGCCGGGGACCGACGTGGGCGTGGGCGGGCGTAGGCCCAGGTTGGTCGGCGCGTCGAGGACGGCGATCCGGCGCATCATGAGCTCCCGTCCTCGGTGATCGGGCGGGCCGGCCGGATCGCCGGCCCGCGCTGGCGTGTTACGTGCTCAGAACAGGGCGCTGGCCAGTGCCCGGCGGGCCGAGGCGACCGCGGGGTCGTCCGGCCCGGCGACGGTGAAGAGGCTGACCAGGTGCTGGCGTACCTTCTCCCGGTCGTCGCCGGCGGTCCGGCGGACCAGGCCCACCAGGCGGGCGTACGCCGCCTCGGCCTGACCGCTGAGCACCTCGATGTCGGCGGCCAGGAGCTGCGCCTCGACGTTGTCGGGGTCGGCCTGGGCGGCGGCGATCGCCGCGCCCGGGTCGGCGCCGGCCACCCGCCGGGCCAGCCCGACCTGGGCCAGGCCCGCCTCCGCCGCGGCGTCCGCGGGGGCGTCGGCGAGGATCTTCCGGTACGCCTGCTCGGCCGCGTCGAGGTCGCCGCTCATCAGGGCGTCGTCGGCCTCGTCGAGGCGGGGGTCCTCCGGCTCGGTCACGGCCACGCCGCCGGCCTTGAGCACCGCCTGGATCCACTGCCGCAGCTGCGCCTCGGGCACCACGCCGGAGAAGGCGTCGACCGGCTGGCCGCCGACCACCGCGTAGACCATCGGGATGCCCTGCACCCGGAACATCTGGGCGATCCGCGGGTTGGCGTCCACGTCGACCTTGGCGAGCACCCACGCGCCGCCATCCTCGACGGCCAGCCGCTCCAGCACCGGGGAGAGCTGCTTGCAGGGCTCGCACCATTCGGCCCAGAAGTCCACGACCACCGGTGTGGCCAGCGAACGTTCGAGGACCTCGGACTGGAAGGTCGCCTCGGTCACGTCGATGACGGTGACCCCGCCACCAGCGGGTACGCCGGGGTGGCCGGCGGAGGGACCGGCCTGGGCCGGGGCGGAGGGACGGGCAGGGGTCGGTGCGGGGGTGCGCAGCGCGCTGAGGTCGACCGCGCCGCGGGTGAAGATCGACGAGGTGATCCGTGGGTCGCTCATGGTTACCTAGTCTCGCACGCGCTCCGCCGAACTCAGATCAACCGCGACGGCGACAGTTGCAACTCTCACCCTGCCCACCGCCCGTACGCTTCCGCCGCCGCCCCACCCCGCGATCGTGCCGGCGGCGGGCCCGGGCGGACGCGGCGGGTGCCGCGCCGTCGGGACCCGCCGGGCACGATCGCGCAGGGGGACGGGGGTGGTCAGAAGCGGGCGGGTTCGCGGTAGACGCCCCACTCGGCGCGCAGCGCGTCGCAGATCTCGCCGAGGGTGGCCTCGGCGCGCACGGCGTCGAGCATGGCCGGGATCATGTTCTCGTCGGTGCGGCTGGCCGCGACCATCCGCTCGATTGCCGCCGTGACCGCCGTCTCGTCCCGGGCGGCCTTCCGCTTGGCGAGCATCCGGCGCTGCTCCAGCTCCACCTCGTGCGAGATGCGCAGGATCTCCAGGTCCTTGGCGACCGTGCCGGTGTGGCAGTTGACCCCGACGATCCGCTTGTCGCCCTTCTCCAGCGCCTGCTGGTAGACGAAGGCCGACTCGGCGATGTGGCCGGTGAACCAGCCGTCCTCGATGCCGCGCAGGATGCCGGAGGTCATCGGGCCGATCTGGTGCGGGCCCTCGCCGCCGAGCTGCCGGATGCGGGCGAAGATCTCCTCCGCCTCGGCCTCGATCTTGTCCGTGAGCGCCTCGACGTACCAGGACCCGCCGAGCGGGTCGGCGACGTTGACCACGCCGGTCTCCTCCATCAGCACCTGCTGGGTACGCAGGGCGATCTCGGCGGACTCGTCGGTGGGCAGCGCCAGGGTCTCGTCGAGGGCGTTGGTGTGCAGCGAGTTGGTGCCGCCGAGCACGGCGGCGAGCGCCTCCACCGCCGTCCGCACGACGTTGTTGACCGGCTGCTGCGCGGTCAGCGACACCCCGGCGGTCTGGGTGTGGAACCGCAGCCAGAGAGCCTTCTCGCTGGTGGCGCCGTAGACGTCGCGCAGCCAGCGGGCCCAGATCCGGCGGGCGGCGCGGAACTTGGCGATCTCCTCGAAGAAGTCGACGTGGGAGTCGAAGAAGAAGCTCAGCCCGGGGGCGAAGACGTTGACGTCCAGCCCGCGGGAGAGCCCCAGTTCGACGTAGCCGAACCCGTCGGCGAGGGTGTACGCCAGCTCCTGCGCGGCCGTCGAACCGGCCTCGCGGATGTGGTAGCCGGAGACCGAGAGCGGCTTGTAGCGCGGGATCTCGCGGGCGCAGTACTCCATCAGGTCGCCGATGAGGCGCAGGTGCGGCTCCGGGTCGAAGAGCCACTCCTTCTGCGCGATGTACTCCTTGAAGATGTCCGTCTGCAGCGTGCCGTCCAGCTTGGACAGGTCGGCGCCCTGCCGCTCGGCGGCGACGAGGTACATGCAGAAGACCGGCACGGCCGGGCCGGAGATGGTCATCGAGGTGGTGACCCCGGCGAGGTCGATGCCGTCGAAGAGCGCCGCCATGTCGGTGGCGGTGTCGATCGCGACGCCGCAGTGCCCGACCTCGCCGAGCGCCTGCGGGTCGTCCGAGTCGCGCCCCATCAGGGTGGGCATGTCGAACGCGACCGAGAGCCCGCCGCCGCCGGCGCCGAGGATCATCTTGTAGCGCTCGTTGGTCTGCTGGGCGTTGCCGAAGCCGGCGAACTGCCGGATCGTCCAGGTCCGCCCGCGGTAGCCGGTCGGGTACAAACCCCGGGTGTACGGGTACTCGCCCGGCCAGCCGATCCGCTCGAAGCCCGGGTACGCCGTCCCTTCCGGGGGCCCGTAGACCGGGTCGACGGGCATCCCGGAGAGTGTGGTGAAGTCCGCGTCCCGCTTGCGCGCGGCGTCGTAGCGGGCCTGCCAGCGTGCCCGTCCGGCGGCGATCTCGTCGGCGTTCATCCGCGGAGCTCCTCCTCGAGTCCTCGACTGAAGACCGAGTGTAGAACGGTTGCCTGAACGATCGCTAAGGATGTTCGTACCCACCGGTAACCTGACCAGCCGGTACGCCTCAGACCGAGGTCGCCGCCGGGTCGCCGAGGGCCACGTCGTCCACCCGGATGTTGATCTCGTCGGCCCGCAGCCCGTACGCCTCGACCGCCGCCGTCACCGCGGCCCGGACCCCGTCGGTCACCTGCGGCACCGGGTGCCCGGCCTCGATCACCAGCACCAGGTTGACCACGGCCGACCCGTCGGTGACGTGGGCCGAGCAGCCCCGGCGGGCGTCGCCGACCTGGTCCAGACCGACCCGGTCGAGCACCGCGTTGAAGAACCGCGCGACGTCGCCACCGAGCTCGGCCACCCCGGGCACGGACCGGGCGGCGACCACCGCGATCTTCTCCACCACCTCGTCGGAGACGTGCGTGCGCCCGCCCGCCACCGCGTCCGGCGTCACCGACAGCTCCTGCGTCGCCTCGTCGCCCATGCTCTCCCCAGACCGTCGCACCGCCCCACGGTTTCCGTGGAGCGGTGCGAGCGTACTCGTCGGGGGCGGTCCGTAGTGGACGGGTCAGGAGGCGAGCTGCGAGAGCAGCTCGTCGGCCGCCGCGTACGGGTCGAGGGCACCCTCGGCCACCTTGGCGGCGAGCGTCGGCAGCTCCGTACCGTCGCGCAGCGAGCCGATCCGGGCGCGGAGCACGCCCAGCGCGATCGCCTCGATCTCGGCGGCGGCCCGCGTCTCCTGCCGGCGGCGCAGCTCGCCGTGCTCGACCAGCCAGCCGCGGTGCTTGTCGATCGCGGCGGCGATGTCGTCGATCCCCTCACCGCGCGAGGCGACCGACCGCACCACCTGCGGCCGCCACTGCCCGGGGCCGCGCTCGCCGAGGGCGATCATGCCCTGGATGTCGCGCACGGTGGCGTCGGCGCCGTCCCGGTCGGCCTTGTTGACCACGAAGACGTCGGCGATCTCCAGGATGCCGGCCTTGACCGCCTGGATCGCGTCGCCCATGCCGGGGGCGAGCAGCACCAGCGTGGTGTCGGCCAGCGAGGCGACCTCCACCTCGGCCTGCCCGACGCCGACGGTCTCCACCAGCACCACGTCGCAGCCGGCGCCCTCCAGCACCCGGACGGCCTGCGGCGTCGCCGCCGAGAGCCCGCCGAGGTGGCCACGGCTGGACATGGAGCGGATGTAGACGCCGGGGTCGGTGGCGTGGTCCTGCATCCGGACCCGGTCGCCGAGGATCGCACCACCGGTGAACGGGCTGGACGGGTCGATCGCCAGCACGCCGACCCGGTGGCCCCGGGCGCGCAGCGCCCGGACCAGCTCGTTGGTGGTGGTCGACTTGCCCACCCCCGGCGAGCCGGTCAGCCCCACGACCTGGGCCTGCCCGGCGTAGGGCGCGAGCGCCGCCGCGATCCGCGGCAGCGTCTCGTCGCCGGACTCGACCAGGGTGATCAGCCGGGCCACCGCGCGGGGGTCCCCCGCGCGGGCCCGCTCGACCAGCATCGGTACGTCCCGGCTGCGGCGCACCGGTGCGGTGGCCGTGGCCGGGACGTTCTCGACGACGTCGCTCACTGTGCTTCCTTACTGCGGGGCTCGCAGGAGCGGCTCACTCCTCGCGCCCACTACTCGGTCTCGGCGCCGTTCGGGACGTGGATGATCAGCGCGTCGCCCTGACCGCCGCCGCCGCAGAGCGCGGCCGCGCCGGTGCCGCCACCCCGGCGCTTGAGCTCCAGCGCGAGGGTGAGCACCAGCCGGGCGCCGGACATGCCGATCGGGTGGCCGAGCGCGATCGCGCCGCCGTTGACGTTGACCTTGTCCGGGCCGACGCCCAGGTCACGCATGGACTGGATGCCGACCTGGGCGAACGCCTCGTTGATCTCGATCAGGTCGAGGTCCTGCACGCTCAGGCCGCCCTTCTTCAGGGCGTGCTGGATGGCGTTGGAGGGCTGGGAGTGCAGGGAGTTGTCCGGACCGGCGACGTTGCCGTGCGCGCCGATCTCGGCCAGCCAGGTCAGCCCCAGCTCCTTGGCCTTGGCCTTGCTCATCACGACCACCGCGGCGGCGCCGTCGGAGATCGGCGAGGAGCTGCCGGCGGTGATGGTGCCGTCCTTGGTGAACGCCGGACGCAGCTTGGCCAGCGACTCGGCGGTGGTGTCGGGGCGGATGCCCTCGTCCTCGCTGATCACCAGCGGGTCACCCTTGCGCTGCGGGATGACCACGGGGGTGATCTCGTCGCCGAAGTTGCCGTTCTTCTGCGCGGCGGCGGCCCGCTGGTGGCTGGCCGCGGCGAACTCGTCCTGCTCCTGCCGGGTGATGCCGTGCTTCGTGCCGAGCCGCTCGGTGGACTCCCCCATCGAGCAGCAGTCCCAGGCGTCGCTGAGCCCGTCCAGCGCCATGTGGTCCTTGACCACCACGTCGCCGTACTTGTAGCCGCCGCGCTGGCCGAGCAGCAGGTGCGGGGCGTTGGTCATCGACTCCATGCCGCCGGCGACGACGATGTCGAACTCGCCGGCCCGGATCAGCTGGTCGGCCAGGGCGATCGCGTCCAGCCCGGAGAGGCAGACCTTGTTGATGGTCAGCGCCGGCACGGACATCGGGATGCCCGCCTCGACGGCCGCCTGGCGGGCCGGGATCTGCCCGGCGCCGGCCTGGAGCACCTGACCCATGATCACGTACTGGACCTGCTCGGGGGCGACGCCGGCGCGCTCCAGCGCCGCCTTGATCGCCACTCCGCCGAGCTTGGTCGCGGGGAGGTCCTTGAGGTTGCCCAGCAGGCGCCCCATGGGGGTCCGCGCGCCGCTGATGATCACCGAAGCCATTGCCTGCCTCCGAGGGGGTGCCGACCTGTACGCCTTAACGATTGTTCGGTCAGACTAGCGCCATGGCTGAGAACTCCCCCGTCGAGCCCGCTGCCGACTATGTCACAGACATCGGCCTGCGCCGCATCGACCATGTCGGGGTCGCGGTCGCCGACCTCGACGCCGCGATCGACTTCTACCAGCGCACCTTCGGGATGCGCTGCGTGCACACCGAGACCAACATCGAGCAGGGCGTCCGCGAGGCGATGCTGGCCGTCGGCCCGACCACCGAGGGCGGCTGCGTGCAGCTGCTCGCCCCGCTGTCGCCGGAATCCACCATCGCGAAGTTCCTGGACCGCAACGGCCCGGGCGTGCAGCAGGTGGCGTACACCGTGACCGACATCGACGTGGCCTGCGCGAAGCTGCGCGAGCGGGGCGTACGTCTGCTCTACGAGACCCCGAGGCGCGGCACGGCGAACTCCCGGATCAACTTCGTCCACCCGAAGGACGCCGGCGGCGTCCTGGTGGAGCTGGTCGAGCCGGCCGCCGGCGGCCACTGACCGGCCTGGTCGGGCGGCCGATCCGCAGGATGCGGCATGTCGCGGGGTCCGGGGCGTCGGAGACCGCGACATGCCGCCACCCCGTCCCAACCGGCGGGTGCGTCCGGCACTGCGCGGTTTGTCGCTCCCACGGACATCTCCACGCATCGGCCGATGCAGTTTTTCACAGAGGACTTCCCGGTTTAGCTACCGTTCAGTAACGTCCGGGCCCACAGGAGCGCGGCCGGTGCCGGATGTGTCGGATGCCGACATGGCGGACGGTGCGCACCGGCGCCGACGATGGCAGCACCCAGGCCCGTGCGCGGGTGCGGACGAACGGGAGGTCGACGTGCAGGACATCCTTGAAGCGATCATGGCGGCGGAGGGCTCCGACCAGCCGGAGCGGGAACTGGCCGGGCTCGCCGGGCTGGCGGTGCCGGAGTCCTACCGCGGCGTCGTGGTACGCGCCGACGAAACCCGGATGTTCGACGGGATGGCCACCCGGGACAAGGATCCGCGCAAGGCCCTGCACGTGCAGGAGGTGCCGACGCCGGAGCTCGGGCCCGGCGAGGCGCTGGTCGCGGTGATGGCCAGCGCGATCAACTACAACACCGTGTGGACCAGCATCTTCGAGCCGCTGCCGACCTTCAAGTTCCTCCAGCGCTACGGCCGGCTCTCCGAGCTGACCAAACGGCACGACCTGCCGTACCACGTGGTGGGGTCGGACGCGGCGGGCGTGGTGCTGCGCACCGGGCCCGGGGTGACGAAGTGGAAGGCCGGCGACGAGGTGGTCGCGCACTGCCTCTCGGTGGAGCTGGAGGACGCGGCCGGGCACGACGACACGATGCTCGACCCGGAGCAGCGGATCTGGGGCTTCGAGACCAACTTCGGCGGCCTCGCCGAGCTGTGCGTGGTCAAGGCCAACCAGCTGATGCCGAAGCCGCGGCACCTGAGCTGGGAGGAGGCGGCGAGCCCCGGGCTGGTCAACTCGACCGCGTACCGGCAGCTCGTCTCGCACCACGGCGCCAACATGAAGCAGGGCGACGTGGTGCTGATCTGGGGCGCCTCCGGCGGCCTGGGTGGCTACGCCACCCAGATGGCCCTCAACGGCGGCGCGATCCCGGTCTGCGTGGTCTCCTCGCCGGAGAAGGCGGAGCTGTGCCGGAAGATGGGCGCCGAGCTGGTCATCGACCGCACCGCCGAGGGCTTCCGCTTCTGGAAGGACGAGCAGACCCAGGACCAGGACGAGTGGCGCCGCTTCGGCGAGCGCATCCGCGCGCTGACCGGTGGCGAGGACCCGGACATCGTCTTCGAGCACCCGGGCCGGGAGACCTTCGGCGCCAGCGTCTACGTGGCCAAGAAGGGTGGCACCATCGTCACCTGCGCCTCCACCAGCGGCTTCCTGCACCAGTACGACAACCGCTACCTCTGGATGCACCTGAAGCGGATCGTCGGTAGCCACTTCGCGAACTACCGCGAGGCGTGGGAGGCCAACCGGCTGGTGGCGCTGGGCAAGGTCCACCCGACCGTGTCGAAGACCTACGACCTGGAGCAGACCGGCCAGGCCGCGTACGAGGTGCACCGCAACGCGCACCAGGGCAAGGTCGGTGTCCGTTGCCTCGCCCCGTCCGACGGGCTCGGCGTGCGCGACCGTGAGCTGCGCTCCCGGCACGAGGAAGCGATCAACCGGTTCCGGGGGCACTGACCCGACGGGTGATGCGTCGATGGCCATTGCGGTGAACGGCGATTGCCTTTCCGCGCGGTGTGCCGGGCACCCATTCGAGTGATCCGGACCAGGGTGGAACAAAGGGCCGCGGGGTGCTCCCGCGGCCCTTTTCCGCGTCACTCTCCGTGGCGTCCGACCTGCCTGGGACCTGCCAAGATCGCCGATTGGTCCGGTCACCTGGCGCGCCGGAGTTGACCATGTAATGAGGACACGAAAGCTCGGCACCGCTCTTGCGAAGCACCCTGGGGCGTCTGCGAGTATGTCCCAATGCCCCAGCAGCAGTCCTCCCCTCTTGCGTTCTTCGATAACGCGAACTCCCAGCCCGATTTCACCGTTGGCCTGCGCGGATACAACACTCACCAGGTCGATGACTTCATCGGTCGGATGACGGCCGCGCTGACCCAGTCCGAGCAGGCCCGTGCCGAGGCCGAGCAGCGGATGAACGACGCCCAGCGTCGGCTCCGCCAGGCCGAGCAGCGCATGAGCACGCTGGAGCAGAAGCTCACCGAGACCAACAAGCAGCTCGAGGAGAACAGCCGGCCCACGCTCTCCGGCCTGGGCACCCGGGTCGAGCAGATCCTCCGGCTGGCCGAGGAGCAGGCCAACGACCACCGCAACGAGGCCAAGCGCGAGTCGGAGGGGATCCTCTCCGCCGCCCGCCTCGAGGCGCGCGAGATCACCGACAAGGCGCGCGCCGAGGCCGCCGCGATGAAGGCCACCGCCGAGCGGGAGGCGGGCACGGTCCGCACCGCCGCCGAGCGGGAGGCGGCCGAGGTCCGCGTCCAGGCCCGGCGCGAGGCCGACACGCTGCGCGCCGACGCCGAGCGGGAAACCAAGCAGCTGCGCACCGTCACCGCGCACGAGGTCGCCGAGCTGAAGTCCACCGTCGAGCGCGAGGTCGCCACCCTCCGGGCCACCGCCGAGCGGGAAATCACCCAGCAGCGGGCGAAGGCGGCCCGGGAGGCCGAGGAGAAGCGGGCCGAGGCGACGAAGCTGCTCACCGACGCCCGGGACAAGCGCGACAAGGACCTCCAGGCCCTGGAGCTCCAGCTCGCCGAGCGCCGGGAGAAGGCCGAGCGCGAGGAGTCGGAGCGGCACGCCGCGCAGGTCTCGCAGACCCAGAAGCTGGTCGGCGAGGCCGAGCAGCGGGCGCGGGCCGCGCAGGAGCGGGCCAAGGAGATCGAGCAGCGCGCCGAGGCGCGCCGGGTCGAGTCGGAGCGCACCGCCAACGACACGGTGGACAAGGCCAAGGCGCTGTCCGAGAAGACCCTGAACGAGGCGAAGGCCGAAGCGAACCGCCTGCTCACCGAGGCGCGCACCGAGGCCGAGCTGACCACCCAGGCGGCCCGCCGCGAGGTCGAGGACCTCACCCGGCAGAAGGACGCCGTCACCTCCCAGCTCGGCCAGATGCTCTCCGGCCTCGCCGGCATCGTGCCCGGCGTGCCGGCCGCGGCACCGGCCGCCGCGGCCAAGCCGGAGGCGAAGAAGGCCGACGGCACGGACGAGCGGGTGGCCGCGGAGTCGACCAGCTGACCGGCCCGATCGGGGCATGATCCTCGGCGCGGGGTGACACCGGGTGACCGGTGCCGCCCCGCGCCGTATGCGTTTCCCAGCCGGTGAAATCCCGGCGACCGGCGGCAGTGAAGTACCTCCCATCCGGGGCGTCCGTATCGCCCCAGCAGCGCCGGATGCGTGTGAGGATGGGGGCATGTCGCACGGCGAGGAACTGTTCGCTCTCGGCGGGGACGTGACCACGGAGCCCAGCTTCGAGTCCGCTCTGCGGGGGTACGAGAAACGACAGGTCGACCGGTACGTCGCTCGTGCGGAGCACGAGATCGCGACGCTGGCGGCCGAACGGGAACAGGCCTACACGCAGATCCACAAGCTGGCCGGTCAGGTCGAGGTGCTCCAGCGCGATCTCGCCCAGGTGCGCAAGCAGGTCGGCGTGGTGGACCGCGCGTCCTTCCGGCACCTCGGGCCGCGGGTGGAGCAGATCCTCTGCCTCGCCGAGGAGCAGGCCGAGGCGATCCTGGCCTCCGCCAACGAGGAGATCGAGGCCCGCCGGGCCGCCGCCGAGCACATCATCGAGGAGGCCCGGGGGCAGGCCGCCAGGGCGCTCAAGGACTTCGAGATCGCGCTGGCCGCCCGCCGCGCGGAGGAGGAGCGGCACACCGCCGCCCGCAAGGCCGAGGCGGACGCCGCGGTCAAGGCCGCCAAGGACGAGTCCGCGCGACTGCGCAAGGCCGCCCAGGAGGCGCTGGCGAAGGCCCAGCAGGAGGCCACCCAACTGCGGGACACGGCCAAGGAGATCCACAACCGGGCCCAGCAGGAGGCGACCAAGCTCCGCGAGGCGGCCAGGGAGGTGCACGCCAAGGCGCAACAGGAGGCCACCGAGCTCCGCGAGGCGGCCAAGGAGGTGCACGCCAAGGCCCAGCAGGAGGCCAAGCGCCTGGTCGACCAGGCGACCGAGACCGGCCGGGCCACCCACGCCAAGGCGCTGCGCGACGCCAAGCAGATCATGGACGACGCCACCGAGGCCGGCCGGGCCACCCGCAACAAGGCCCGGCAGGACGCGGAGCGGCTCACCACGCAGGCGACCGAGGCCGCCAAGCGCAACCGCGCCGAAACCGAGGCGTACGTGCAGCGCATGCGCAGCGAGACCGAGGCGTACGTGCAGCACGCCCGGTCTCAGACGCAGCAGGAGCTGGGCGCCTGGCGGGCCGGGGTGGAGCAGGAGGTCAACAGCCGCCGCGAGGCCGCGGACCGGGAGCTGACCCAGCGCCGGGCGGCGGCCGACCAGGAGTTCACGAAGCGCCGCGACGAGCTGGAGAAGCAGTACAAGACCCGGCGGGCCGAGCTGGACAAGCAGCACAAGAGCCGGCACGACGAGCTGGAGTCCGGGTTCGAGGCGCGGCGGAAGAAGCTGGAGTCCGAGTACACCACCCGGAAGAACGAGGTCGAGCAGGGCGCCGCAGCGATCCGCCAGGCCGCCGAGCAGGACGCGCTGACCATGCGCCGGCAGGCCGAGGAGGAGGCCGCGACGCTGCTCAGCCGGGCGGAGGCGGAGGCGGCCGACAAGCGCCGCAAGGCCGACGAGCACGTCGCCACCTCCCGTCGGCAGTTCGAGGAGTACGCCGCCACCACGCAGCAGCACCTGGCCACCACCCAGCAGCACCTCGCCGCGACCCAGCAGGAGGCCGCCTCCGGCCGACAGCAGCTCGCCCAGGTGATGCTGGAGATCGCCCAGGCCCAGCAGCAGCTCGCCGACCTGCGGCAGGAGACCTGGCAGTCCCGGCAGGAGTCCGACGAGCTCCAGCGGCAGGTTGCCCAGCTCCGGCTGGAGCTCATCGGCGGCCCGGGTCGACCCGCCGGGACGGACGGCTCCGCCGTCGCCGCTGCCTCGGCCGACGGCGGGAAGCCGGCCGGTGGTCCGAAGCCGACCGACGGCGGGCCGGCGACGGCGGCCGACGGGAAGCCGGCCACGGCGTCGCTGGGCCGGGCGACGGTGAACGCCACCCCGGTCAGCCCGGACGGGAAGCCGGCCACCACGGGCGGCGGATCGGAGACCACCGCGCCGGAGGAGGGCGGGCAGCCCAGGGCACGTCCCGTCGCCGAGCCGGTGACCACCGTGGACGGCGGTACCGCCGCCGCCGGGGTGGACGGCGAGCCGACGGTGGCCGCGGTCCCGGGCGAGGGCGGACGCGGCGCCACCCCGACGAAGATCATCAGCACCGGCGAGAACGGCAAGCGGTCGACCAAGCCCATCACCGACGAACGCAGCGCCAAGCCGAGCAAGGTCACCGTCGAGAAGGAGTGACCCACCCCGCCACGCCGGTGCGTCCCGCCGAGCCCGTTCAGCCGTCGACGATCGGCCTGCGGAACGGGCTCCACCCCACAAACCGCTCGAACAGCTCCCGGGGCGTCGGCCCGTCGTGCGGATTGAGCTGGTAGAGGTCGTGCGCCGCCTCGTGGTAGAGGCCCGCGAGGTAGATGGTCAGGCCGGCCGGGTCCGCGTCGAACTCGACCTTGAGCAGCAGCCGGGCCTCCGCGCACGGCCACGGCCGGCCGTCCGCCCGGCAACACCACATCGGCCGGATCGGAGTGTGCGGCGGCCATCCCCGAGCGTTCGGCAGCGCTGGTCCGGCGCCCCGAGGCCCGGGCGCTTTGCTCTGCACCCTCATGCGCGCCGGACACGGGCAGTCACCGGCGCGTATCGGGGTGCAGAGCAAAGGGCCCGGCAGCGAACGGTTGGCGCGACCGACGGCCCCGCCACCCCGGCGACCGTTACCCTGCTGATCAGGCACGCGCAGGCGGGCCGGTGTCGGAATTCCCGGCGCGAGTGCGTGGGAGCGTGATCCGCAGGAGGTCCGGTGGCACGGGACGAACCGGGAACTGGCGACCCATCCGACGGCGACCCCGGCAATCACGACCCGCGCGATCACGACCCGCGCGACGGCGACCCGGAGACTGGCCACCCGCGCGGTGACAGCCCGGGTGGTGACAGCCCAGGCGGTGGCCGGCCGGGCGCGGGCGATCGGGCGGGCCGACCGAGTTCGGGCCGGGCGGGGATGGTGCCCGAGGTGGCGGCGTCGGCGCTGGCGGGCGACCACCCGCCGCCGGCCGTGGGACCGGGGCGGTTCGGCACACCGGGGCGGCCGCTGCGGCGCAGCAGCTTCCTGGTCGGCTTCACCGGCGGGCTCGGCGTGCTGCTGGCGTACGTCGTCTATCTGGGCCTGCGCAACGCGGCCGGCATCCTGGTCCTGGTGGTCATCGCGCTCTTCCTCGCCGTCGGCCTGCATCCGGCGGTGAACCGGTTGCGGGCCTGGGGCCTGCCGCCCGGGCTCGCGGTGGCGACCGTCGCGTTGACCGTGGTGCTGCTGCTCTGCGGCGGGCTCTTCGCGCTGGTGCCGCCGATCGTGACGCAGACCGGGCAGTTCGTCGAGCAGTTGCCCACCTTCCTTGAGTCGCTGCGCCGCAACGAGGCCGTCAACGACCTGGTCGAGCGGTACGACCTGACGGAGCGCCTACGGGGCGCGGCGAACGCGGACACCGTCGGCCAGGCCGTCGGCGGGGTGCTCGGCGGCGCCCAGCTGGTCTTCGGCACGGTCTTCCGGGCACTGACCGTGCTGGTGCTGACCATCTACTTCCTCGTCTACTTCGACCGGCTCCGCGATCTCGGCTACGCGCTGGTGCCCCGCTCCCGCCGGGAGCGGGTGCGGCTGATCGGCGACGAGATCCTGGTCAAGGTCGGGGCGTACATGGTGGGCGCGCTGAGCATCGCGGTGCTGGCCGGGTCGGTGACCTTCGTCTTCGCGCTGGTCGTCGGGTTGCCGTACCCGTTCGCGCTGGCCGTGGTGGTCGCGGTGACCGACCTGATCCCGCAGATCGGGGCGACCCTCGGCGCGGTGATCGTCACTTTGGTCGGCTTCGCCACCGACGTGCGGGCCGGCATCGCCTGCGCGGTCTTCTTCCTGATCTACCAGCAGGTGGAGAACTACCTGATCTATCCGAAGGTGATGCGCCGCTCGGTGGCGGTCAACGAGGTCGCCGCCCTGGTCGCCGCGCTGCTCGGGGTGGCCCTGGTCGGAGTGGTGGGCGCGCTGGTCGCGATCCCGACCGTGGCGGCCCTGCAACTGATCCTGCGCGAGGTGCTCCTGCCCCGGCAGGAATCACGCTGACCGGGGCCGCCCGCCGGTGGAGGCGGGTCGGGCCGGTGGCCCGCCGACCCGGGGGCCCGCCGGCAGCCGCCGTCGGCGCCGGCGGCAGCAGTCAAGCGGGTCAGCCGGCCTGACCGGCGGGCGGGCCGGGCACGGGGCGGTCGGCGAAGGAGGCCACCGTCCGGTCGGCGTACGCGCTGACGTCGCCGGTGGAGATCGGGCCGTCCCAGGTGGTTGGCAGCGGCACGTCGGCGGCCGGGTTGACCCGGCGGACCACCTCGTCCAGCACCGTCTCGGCGTCGCCGACCCAGAGGTGCTTCGCCCCCGGCACCCCGACCACCTCGGCCTGCGGCACCGCCGCGAAGCGTTCCCGGGCCTCGTCCGGTCGCAGATAGTCGTCGAACTCCGGCACCAGGGCGGTCAGCGGCCTGCCGGATCCGGCCCACTGGGCGAGGTCCTCCGCGCCGGAGAACCGCAGCGGCGGGGAGAGCAGGATCGCCCCGGCGACCGCCGGGTCGCAGCCGTACTTCAGGATCAGGTCGGTGCCGAACGACCAGCCCAACAGCCAGACATTCGGCAGCTCGTGGAACTCGGCGTACTCGATGGCGGCGGCGACGTCGAAGCGCTCGCCGACGGCGTTGTCGAAGGCGCCCTCGCTGGTGCCGCGCATGCTGCTCGTCCCCCGGGTGTTGAACCGGAGCACCGCCACGTCGGCCAGGGCCGGCAGCCGCCAGGCCGCCTTGCGGAACACGTGGCTGTCCATCATCCCGCCGTGCGTCGGCAGCGGGTGCAGGCACACCAGGGTCGCCACCGGCTCCCGGTCCGCCGGGCGGGCCAGCTCGCCGACCAGCCGCAGACCGTCCGCGGTGTGCAGCTCGATGTCCTCGCGGTGCCCGGGCAGGATGGAGGACGCGCGGATCG
Organism: Micromonospora phytophila; assembly: GCF_023656545.1. GTDB lineage: Bacteria > Actinomycetota > Actinomycetes > Mycobacteriales > Micromonosporaceae > Micromonospora > Micromonospora phytophila. The sequence continues at coordinate 29,413 of NZ_JAMOKF010000018.1, forward strand.
GAGTGCTCACCCGTCCAGTCTCCCGCGCTGCGCGACGCGCCGCCCGTCGGGGCGCGAACGGGGTGATCCAGGTCGCTCAGCCGTGGCGGGGGGCGCCACGCCCCCGCTGGACGGCGGGCCCGCGCCGGTCCCGCGCCCGCCAGCACCCGCTGTGCCAGTGCCGGCGGTCGGTCAGGTCACCCAGGCCGTCGGCCGGCCAGGCCACCAGGTGCGCCACCCCGGGCCGGATCTCCTGGTCACAACCGGGGCAGCGGTACGTCTTGACCGACGCCCCGCCGCCGATCCCGCGTACCTGCCACTCGCCGTCGCGCCACTGCTGCACCGAGGCGACGCCCTGGCGGACCCGGTCCGAATCCAGATTGGCGTTCTCGTCCCGGCGGGGGCGGTTGCGACGGGGGCTCACAGTCACCAAGCGTACGGGCCGGCCGGGAGACCGACCGGGCCCGGGCGGGCCGCGTACTCCTCGAAGGTCACGTCCGCCGGACGCCGCGGGCGGCGTCCGGCGTCGACCGGGTCAGCGGTTGGAGTGGTCGCGGAACCCGCGGCGGGTCTTGCGGCCCAGGTAGCCGGCGGTGACCAGGTGCTCCAGCAGCGGCGCCGGGGCGAAGCCCGGCTCGCGCAGCTCCAGGTAGAGCTCGCGCTGAATGGCCAGCGAGACGTCCAGCCCGACCACGTCGAGCAGCTCGAACGGGCCCATCGGGTAGCCGCAGCCGAGCTTCATCGCGTAGTCGATGTCGTCGGCGGTGGAGTAGCTCGCCTCCAGCATCTTGACCGCGTCGTTCAGGTACGGGAAGAGCAGCGCGTTGACGATGAAACCGGACCGGTCGCCGCAGACCACGCCGGTCTTGCCGAGCACCGCGCAGACCGCGCGGGCGGTGGCGGTGGTCTCCACCGAGGTGCGGATGGTCTGCACGACCTCGACCAGCGGCATGATCGGCGCCGGGTTGAAGAAATGCAGCCCGACCACGTCGGCCGGCCGCTGGGTGGCCATCGCCACGTCGATCACCGGCAGCGACGAGGTGGTGGTGGCGAGCACGACGCCCGGCTTGCAGATCTCGTCGAGGCTGGCGAAGAGGGCCTTCTTGACGCTCAACTCCTCGATCACGGCCTCGACCACCAGGTCGACGTCGGCGAGGTGTTCCAGGGTGGCCGACCAGTTGATCCGTCCCAGCGCGGCGTCCCGGTCGTCCTCGCTGAGCTTGCCCCGCACCACGCCCTTGTTGAGCGAGGTCTTGACCGCCTCGAAGACCTTGGCGGACTTCTCCGCGCCCCGGGTCACCGAGACGACCTCGTAGCCGGCCTTGGCGAAGACCTCGATGATGCCGGTGGCCATCGTCCCGGAGCCGACCACGCCGACCTTCGTGATGGCGCGGGCGCCGTCGGCGAGCGCCGACTCCGCCGCCACGGGCGTCTGCTCGTCGGGTACGACGACCGGGGAGCCCGGCCGCTCGTAGGTGTAGAAGCCCCGGCCGGACTTGCGGCCGAGCAGACCCGCGGTGACCATCTGCTTGATCAGCGGCACCGGGGCGTGCCGGCGGTCCCGGCCGCCGCGCCGGTACATGGTGTCCAGGATCTCGTACGCGGTGTCCAGGCCGATCAGATCCATCAGGGCCAGCGGGCCCATCGGCAGGCCGCAGCCGAGCTTCATAGCGGCGTCGATGTCCTCGCGGGTGGCGTAGTGCGACTCGAACATGCTGACGGCGTGGTTGAGGTAGCCGAAGAGCAGCGCGTTGGCGATGAAGCCGGCCCGGTCGCTGATGGTGACGTCGACCTTGCCGAGCCGCTTGCAGAGCGCCTCCACGTCGGCGACCACCTCGGCGGAGGTGACCACCGTGCGGACCACCTCGACCAGCTTCATCACCGGGGCCGGGTTGAAGAAGTGGATGCCGATGACCTGGTTGGGCCGGGTGGTGGCGACCGAGATCTCGGTGACGCTCAGCGACGAGGTGTTGGTGGCGAGGATGGCCTCGGGCTTGCAGACCCGGTCCAGCTCGCCGAAGATCCGCTGCTTCAGGTCGAGGTGCTCGGGGACCGCCTCGATCACCAGGTCCACCGAGTGCAGCGCGTCCAGCCCGACCGCGAAGTGCACCCGCTCCATCAGCGCGTCCCGATCGGCGGCGGCGAGCTTGCCCTTGGCGACCGCCCGGTCGGTCGAGCCGGTCAGGGTGCGCCGGCCGCGCTCCAGCGCGGCGTCGGAGATCTCGACGGCGACGACATCGATGCCGTTGCGTGCGAAGACCTCGACGATGCCGGCACCCATGGTGCCCAGACCCACAACGCCCACGCTGGTGAACTCGCGCGCCACGACCGGCCTCCCCAATGCTCCGCACGGCCGCTTGAACGGCCACTAAGGTTCTGCGCGCGAGTCTGCCACGTGACGCTGGGTTGTCGAGACGCCGTGGGATATTTCACGACCCTCACCGCCGCCCTCAGGACGGCGGTCGCGGAGCCCGGCACAGGCGGTCGAGGCGGGGCGGCGGACCCCGGCGGGGCGGCGGTCAGGCCGGTCTGTCGGGGCGGGGCACCGTGCCCGAGGTGGGCGGCGGCGGGCGGCGGTCAGGCCGGCCGGGCGGTGGTCAGCGCGAGCAGTTCCGCGACGAACTCGGCCGGGCGCTCCAGGTGCGGGCTGTGCCCGCAGCCGGGCAGGAGCACCTCGCGGTACGCACCGCCGGCCGCCGCGTACCGGTCGAGCACCGCCCGGGTCTGCCCGACCATCGGCTGCGGCGGGCAGTCCGCCTCCCCCGGCCAGCCGGGCACCACGCCCAGCGACCCTAGGTACGCCAGGTCGAACAGCGAGGTGTCCGAGACGATCACGTCGGCGTCGCCGTGGATCCAGGTGACCGGGGGCTTCCCGGCGACGGCGACCAGGTCGTCGGCGACCCGGCAGTACGTCGGGGCGAGCGCGTTGAGCACCCCGCGCTCCCCCGGCGCGGTGCCGGGCCAGTTCGCCGAGGGCACCGCGGTGCCCGGGTAGTTGTCGTCGCCGGTGGCCGTGGAGAGGACGCTGTCCAGCAGCAGTTCCTCGTCGGCGCCGAGCGAGGCCGGATCGGCCACGTAGGCGGTCCGCAGCACGCTGCGCGGGCTGGTCGGGCCCTCCGCGCCCCGGTCACCGGCGGCCAGCCGCCGCGCGAAGTCCGCGCTGGCGGTGCCGCCGCCGGTCCCGGCGAAGTCCGCAGTGGTCGGCGTCCCGGCCAGGTCCCGGGTGCCGCCGAAGCCGTACGGCGAGACCGGCGCGGAGAGCAGCAGCCCGCCCACCCGCTCGGGGCGGTCGACCAGCAGCCGCATCGCCACTCCCCCGCCCAGTGAGTGCCCGACCACCACCGGACAGGCGTCGGCGGCGAAGAGGGACCGGTCGTCGAGGAGCGCGGCGACGTCGTCGGCGAAGTCCCGCAGCCCCCGGGTCGCGTCCACCGGGGCGGTCTCGGTGTCCCCGTAGCCGCGCAGGTCGGGCGCGACCACCCGGAGCGTGGCCGGCAGCCGCCGGACCAGCGGCTCCCAGAAGGCGGCCGACGAGCAGTTGCCGTGGATCAGCAGCACCGGTACGCCGTTCGGCGGCCCGGCCACCCGTACCGCCTGGGTGATCCCGTTCGCCGACACGATCCGCTGCCCGGTCTCCATCCGCGGCATGCTGCCACGCGGTCACCGACGGCGTCCATGTGCCCGCCCGCCATGCTCGGCGACCAGCCGGTGTCGGCCGACCGACCGCGCGCCGCCGACCAATCGGCTTGGTTCAGTGGCCGCCGGAGATCGCGGCGGGCATCGACACGGCCGGGCCGCCCGAGATCGCGGCGGGCATCGGCATAGCCGGGCCGCCCGGGGCGGACGGCGCGATGGCCGGCGTCGCCAGCGGCAGCGGCAGGGTCGGCCGGTGGTCGCGCCGGGGCGGGCCGAAGCTCAGCCCCACCGGGTCGGTACGTGCCACACCCGGGTCGAAGAAGCGCAGCTCCGTGCGACCCAACCGGATCACGTCGCCGTCGGCGAGCTGCTCGACGCCGGTGATCCGCCGGTCGTTGCGCCAGGTGCCGTTGGTGGAGTCCAGATCGGCCAGCGACACCCCCTCACCGGTCAGCCACACCTCGGCGTGCCGCCGGCTGAGGTGCGCGTCGTGGACCACGATGTCGGCGGTCGGTGCCCGGCCGATCACCTGCCGCGTCGAGCCGAGCCGGAAGCTCTGCCCCCGCATCGGCCCGCCGGACACCGTCAGCAACGGCATCAGTTCCGGATGTTCCTCCATGGACAGTCGCCCTCCACCCGCACGGTCACCCCGTGCGCCAGCCTGCCACCAGACGGTAGTCGGCTCCACCGCCGAGTGGTCATCTCCGCGCCCCCGGCCGGCCACCTTCCGTTCGACATGTTCAACCTCCGACCGCGGGAGACCGTCACGCCACCGGGTCCGGCCGGTCGGCGCCGGACACCGGTCCGGCCCTTCGCCCGGTTGCACGGCGCCCGTCCCCCGCGCGTTCACCGTCGGCCGGCACCCGAGCCGTTCGGCCGACCGACGGCTCCCGCGTCCGGCGGACGGCGGCGCCGTCACCGGCGCTCACGGCCCTACCGGTGAGTAATCCTCGGGTCTAGACTTCCGCCATGACGGCTGTGCATGTCCCGGGTACCCCGGTCATCGAGGACGGTCGACTGGTGTCGACGAGCCCGGCGACCGGAGCGGAGGCCGGGCGCCTGCCGCTCGCCACCGCGGCCGACGTCGCGCTGGCGGTCGACCGGGCCCGCGCCGCGAGCCAGTGGTGGGCCGGGCTCGGCTTCACCGGGCGTCGGGCGCGGCTGCTGCGCTGGCGCGCCCTGCTCGCCCAACGCATCGAGCAGCTCGCCGAGCTGGTGCACCTCGAGGGCGGCAAGCCGGTGGCCGACGCCGTCGTGGAGATCGTCACCGCCGTCGAGCACGTCGACTGGGCCGCCCGCAACGCCCGCCGGGTGCTGGGCCCGCGACGGGTCCGGTCGCGGCTCGTCCTGGCCGAGTTCTCCGCCCACCTCGAATACCAGCCGTACGGGGTGGTCGGCGTGATCGGCCCGTGGAACTACCCGGTCTTCACCCCGATCGGCTCCGCCGCGTACGCGCTGGCGGCGGGGAACACGGTGGTGCTGAAGCCCAGCGAGTACACCCCGGCCGTCGGTCAGTGGCTGGTCGACACGTTCGCCGAGGTGGTGCCCGAGCAGCCGGTGTTCACCGCCGTGCACGGGCTCGGCGACGTCGGCGCCGCGCTCTGCCGCTCCGGGGTGGACAAGCTCGCCTTCACCGGCTCCACCGCGACCGCCAAGAAGGTGATGGCGGCCTGCGCCGAGTCACTGACGCCGGTGCTGCTGGAGGCCGGCGGCAAGGACGCGATGATCGTCGACAGCGACGCCGATCTGGACGCCGCCGCCGAGGCGTGCGTCTGGGGCGCGCTGACCAACGCCGGCCAGACCTGCATCGGCATCGAGCGGGTCTACGCGGTCGAGCCGGTCTTCGACGCCTTCGTCGGCAAGGTGGTCGAGCGGGCCGGCCGGCTGACCGTCGGCGCGGACGACGCCGACATCGGCCCGATCACCATGCCGAGCCAGCTCGACGTGATCCGCCGGCACATCGACGACGCGCTGGCCCGGGGCGGCCGGGCGGTGCTCGGCGGCACGGACGCCGTGCAGCCGCCGTACGTGCGGCCGACCGTGCTGGTGGACGTCCCCGAGGACTCTGCGGCCGTCCGCGAGGAGACCTTCGGGCCGACCCTTACCATCAACCGGGTCCGCGACGCCGACGAGGCCGTCGCGCGGGCCAACGCCCTGTCGTACGGCCTGGGGGGTTCGGTCTTCGGCCGGCGGCGCGCGGTGGCGATCGCCCGGCGGCTGCGCTCGGGGATGGCGTCGGTCAACTCGGCCCTGACCTTCGCCGGGATGTCCACGCTGCCGTTCGGCGGCGTGGGCGACTCGGGCTTCGGCCGCATCCACGGCGAGGACGGGCTGCGCGAGTTCGGCCGGCCCAAGGCGATCACCCGGCGGCGGGCCCGCTCGCTGCTGCCCTCGACGACCTTCGAGCGGACGCCGGCGGACATCGCCCGGCTTGTGAGGGCCATCAAGGTGATGTACGGGAGGTGACTGTCGGATAACTGATCACGACCTCCCCCACATATGCCCATCGTGGTGGGAGCGGTACATTGCGTTAAATGGGCCCCCATCGATTGCGCTTCCACCTCGTCGACAGCGAGCGGTCGTGGAGCGCACGGCAGCGACGCCGTCGCGCCGACTGGCTGGCGCAGACCTTTCCCGACCTGCCGCGGATGCACGTCATCGACCTGGGCGGCCGGCTGGGCACCTGGACCAGGGCCGCCGTGCGACCCGCCCGCGTACACGTGGTCAATCTGGAGCAACCGCCCGCGGAGATCCCGGATTGGGCGGAGGCCGACCGGGGCGACGCCTGCGACCTGCCGGCCCGGATCGCCGGCCGCCGCTACGACCTGGTCTTCTCCAACTCCGTGCTGGAACACGTCGGCGGGCACGAACGGCGGTTGCGCTTCGCCGACACCGTGCGCTCTTTCGCCGACCGGCACTGGGTGCAGACCCCCTACCGCTACTTCCCGATCGAGCCGCACTGGATCGCCCCGGGGATGCAGTTCCTCCCGGTACGGCTGCGCACCGCGCTGGCCCGTCGCTGGCCCCTGGGGCACAAGCCCACCCGCAGCCACGAGGCGGCCATCCACCAGGTGCTCTGGACGGAACTGCTGGACCGCTCGCAGATGCGGCACTACTTTCCCGACTCGCGCATCCTGGTCGAACGGCTGGCCGGCCTGCCCAAGTCGCTGATCGCGATCCGCGCCGACGGCTGAGGCACCGTCCGGCGGCGCGGGGGCGTCAGAAGAGGGTCAGCTCGTCGCGTTCGATGCCGCGCAGCTTGTCGTAGTCGACCACGACGCAGCGGATGCCCCGGTCGGTGGCGAGCACCCGGGCCTGCGGCTTGATCTCCTGAGCGGCGAAGACGCCGGCGACCGGGGCGAGCAGCGGGTCGCGGTTCATCAGTTCCAGGTAGCGGGTGAGCTGCTCCACTCCGTCGATGTCCCCGCGCCGCTTCACCTCGACGGCGACGGCGCCGGAGCTGGCGTCCCGGCAGAGCAGGTCGACCGGGCCGATCGCCGTCATGTACTCGCGGCGGACCAGGGTGAAGCCGGTGCCGAGCGTCTCCGGGTTGGCCGCGAGCAGCTCCTGCAGGTGCGCCTCGACGCCGTCCTTGCGCAGGCCCGGGTCGATCCCCAGCTCGTAGGAGGTGTCCTGGAAGATCTCCTCCAGGGTGATCCGCAGCTCCTCGCCGGCCTTGTTGACCACCCGCCAGACCCCGGGGGCCTCCTCCAGCCGGCACGGCGGGCTCATCCAGTTGAGCGGCTTGTACGCCCGGTCGTCGGCATGGATCGACACCGACCCGTCCGCCTTCACCATCAACAACCGGGTGGCCGGCGGCAGGTGGGCCGAGAGCCGTCCGACATAGTCCACCGAGCACTTCGCAATGACCAACCGCACCCGACGAGGGTAGCGGAGACCCCGGCCGTCGCCACCGAGCGGCACTGGCGCGCCGGTGGGATGCTGAAACCGTGCTCGAAGTTCTCACCGGTACCGGTCTCGCCGCCTCCGCGGGGCTGAACGCCTACATTCCCCTGCTCACCATGGGGCTGCTGGCCCGCTACACCAGCCTGATCGACCTTCCCGCCGGCTGGCAGTGGCTCGGCAACGGCTGGGTGATCGGCATCCTGGCGGTGCTGCTCGCCGTCGAGGTCGTCGCCGACAAGGTCCCGGTGGTCGACCACGTCAACGATGTGGTGCAGACCGTGGTCCGCCCCACCGCGGGCGGGCTGGCCTTCGGCGCCGGCTCGTCGTCGGAGACGGTCACGGTGACCGACCCGGGGAGCTTCTTCTCCTCCCACCAGTGGGTCCCGGTGGTGACCGGGGTGCTCATCGCCTTCGGCGTGCACCTGCTGAAGTCCGCCGCCCGACCGGTCATCAACGCCACCACGGCCGGGGTCGGCGCACCGGTGGCGAGCACCGCCGAGGACGCGACCAGCGTGGTCATGTCGGTGGTGGCGATCCTCCTGCCGGTGCTGGTGCTGGCGTTCCTGCTCGGGCTGGTCGCCTTCCTCTTCTGGTTCCTGCGCCGCCGCTCCGACCGCCGCCGGGAACGCCAGGCCGCGCGGGCCGCCGGCTTCCGCGTCTGACCGTCCGCGCCGCACCGCTCCTCGCGCGCGAACGCCGCTGGCCGGCACCCCACCCCGGATGCCGGCCAGCGGCTTCGCCACGCCACGCACCCCGCCGTCTCGCACTTCGCCGTCTCGTGATCGGTTGATGGAAAACGGTTCCCGGACACCCCTTGGCAACGGTTCTCCATCAACTGATCATGAATCCGCCCGGCCCCCACAGAGCGGGGCCGCACTGCGATCATCTTGCGGTGTCCGTGAAGATCGCCCGCGTTCCGCTCGCCGCGACCCTCGCCGCCGTCGTCGGCGCGGTTGCCCTGCTCGCCGGCCCGGTCCCGCTCCGCTCGCCGGCGAACGCCCGCGTCGTCTGGATGCCGGGAACGCCGCCCGCTCCACCGGGGACCGGGACTCCCCCGCCGCCCGCCGCCACCCCCGGGACGCCGGCCCCCGCGACGACGGGATCCCCGGCGACGCGGAACGGCACCTCGGCCGCCGTCCCGGGCGCGACCCCGCCCGGCACCCGGCCATCCGTGGTCGACCACGGCCCGCGTACGGGGAACAAGGTGGCGCTCACCTTCGACGCGGACATGACCGACGCGATGCGGTACCAGTTGCGCAGCGGCGCGGTGCGGTCGTACGCGAACCTGAAGATCATCGAGCTGCTGGAACGGGAGCGGGTGCCGGCCACCTTCTTCCTCACCGGCAAGTGGGTCGAGCAATATCCGACGGTGACCCGGCGGCTCGCCACCAACCCGCGCTTCGAGCTGGCCAACCACACCTACGGCCACCTGGCCTTCACGCCGGACTGCTACGGCCTGCCCCGGATCCCCGAGCGGGAGATGACCGCCGACGTGGCCCGGACGTTCGACGTGGTGTCCGCGTACGGCGGGCGGCAGACCCGGTACTTCCGCTTCCCCGGGCTCTGCCACGACCGGACGGCGCTCACCGCGCTGGCGCCGCTGGGACTGACGGTGGTGGACGGCGACGTGATCAGCGGGGACCCGTTCGCGACCTCGTGGCGGCCGATCGTGCGCGCGGTGCTGGCGGGCGTACGCCCCGGCTCGGTGATCGTCCTGCACGTGACGGAGGCGAACGCCGCGATGACCGACGAGGCGCTGCCGCACATCCTGGCGGGGCTGGCCGAACGGGGGCTGACGCCCGCTCCGCTCTCCGAGGTGCTGGGGCCCACCGGGCGGTGACGCCACCCGTCCGGGGAAGCGGAACTGGGGAACCACGGGAACGTGAAACCACAAAAGCCTAAAATCGGGGCAAGACTCTAGAGGAGGTCGGCATGACCGCAGCGATAGAGATGCCCCGCGTACAGGAGTGCGTGGTCACGGCGTGTTCGTACAACGAGACCAGCGACTGCCACGCCTTCGCCATCACGATCGGCAGCATGGACCACGCGCACTGTCACACCTTCGTCGAGCTGCCCACGATCCGGGGCGGGGTGGACGGCCTGACCGCCCAGGTCGGCGCCTGCCAGCGCGCCGACTGCCGGCACAACGCCCAGTTGGAGTGCCACGCGCCGTCGATCCGGGTCGGCCCCGACAACGACATGGCCGACTGCATGACCTACGTCGTGCGCTGACCCCGCCGGCCGGGCGCGCCGCGGCGGCGGCACGCCTCAAGCCGGCAGGCCGTTGGCCTCGCGGACCACGGTGACCAGCTCGTCGATGATCCCCGTCAGGGCGAAGTCCCTGGGCGTGAAGACCCGGGCCACCCCGGCGGCGCGCAGCTGCTCCGCGTCGCCGGCCGGGATGATCCCGCCGACCACCACGGGCAGGTCGGCGCGACCGGCGGCGCGCAGCCCGTCCAGCACCGCGGGCACCGCCGCCAGGTGCGAGCCGGAGAGCACGGAGAGCCCGACCAGGTCGACGTCCTCCTCCACCGCGGCGGCGACGATCTGCCCGGCGGTCAGCCGGATGCCCTGGTAGACCACCTCGAAGCCGGCGTCGCGGGCGCGTACCGCGATCTGCTCGGCGCCGTTGGAGTGCCCGTCCAGGCCGGGC
>NZ_JAMOKF010000189.1 GCF_023656545.1 Micromonospora phytophila
CCCGGCGTCGCGGCCACCGGGCCGGCGAGGGCCGGCGTACCGGCCGGGAAGCCGCCGGAGACGTTCGGGTCCGCGTCGTCGGCGGTGACCAGCTCGCCCGGGATCAGCACGACTGCGGTGGTGCCGCCGTACGGCGACTCCTTCAGCTGCACCCGCACGCCGTGCCGCTCGGTCAGCCGGCTCACCACGTAGAGCCCGAGCCGGGCGGCGTTGGCCAGGTTCAGCTCCGACCGGTCCACGATCCGGTGGTTCGCGGCGGCGAGGTCCTCCTCGCCCATGCCGAGACCGCGGTCCTCGATCTCGATGGCGAAGCCGTTGGCCACCATCTGCCCACGCACCTCGACGGTGGTGTGCGGCGGCGAGAACGACAAGCCGTTCTCGATCAGCTCGGCGAGCAGGTGGATGATGTCGCCCACCGCCCGGCCGGTCAGCGAGACCGGGCCGAGGGGCAGCACGTTGACCCGGGTGTAGTCCTCGACCTCGGCGACCGCGCCCCGGACCACGTCGACCATCGGCACGTTGCGCCGCCAGGCCCGGCCGGGCGTGGAGCCGGAGAGCACGATCAGGTTCTCCGCGTTGCGCCGCATCCGGGTGGCCAGGTGGTCGACCCGGAACAGGTCCTCCAGCTCCTCCGCGTCGTGCTCGCGCCGCTCCATCGCGTCGAGCAGGGTGAGCTGGCGGTGCACCAGCGCCTGGGTACGCCGGGCCAGGCTGAGGAAGACCTCACGGACGTTGCGCCGCAGGTCGGCCTGCTCGACGGCGGTGCGGATGGCGGTCTCCTGCACGGCGTTGAACGCCTTGCCCACCTGACCGATCTCGTCGTTGCCGAACTCCAGCGGCGGCGCCTCCTTGGCGACGTCGACCTCCTCGCCGTGACCGAGCCGCTCCACCACGCCGGGCAGGCGCTCGTTGGCGAGTCGGAAGGCGGCGTCGCGGAGCCGCTCCAACTGACGCACCAGGGACCGCGCGGTGGTGATCGACACGACGATCGAGGCGACGACGGCGAGCAGGCCGAGACCGGCGGCCAGCACCAGTCGGACGATGACGCCGATGGCGACCGGGGTGGCCCGCTCGACCACGTCGTCACCACCGGCCAGCACGACGTCGCTGATCTGGATCAGCGCGGGCGCGGTGGTGTCGTTCCACTCCGCCGTGGTGAGCGGCGGCCGGCCGTCGCCGTCGCCCAGCATGAGCCGGTTCTCCAGCTCGGTGAGCCGGCGGAAGGTGGCGCCGGCGGACATCTCGTCGTAGCGGCGCTGGTCGGCGGCGGGGAGGCGGACGAGCGCCTGGGTGGCGGTGAACTGCCGGGCGCCGACGATGCGGGTGAACTGCGCCTGCTCGGCGGGGGTGATCCGGCCGGCGGCCAGCACGCCGGCGAGCAGTGCGTCCTCCTGGGCCAGCATCTCCCGGGACCGGTTGAGGCCGATCAGCGCGGCGGTGTCCTCGGCGACCTGCTCGTCGTCGAGATTGCCGAGGGCGTCGTAGACCCGGTAGATCGATTCGATCAGCCCGGTGAAGGTGCCGTTGGCCTCGGCCCGGTCGATGCTCTTGTCGTCCACGGCGGCTCTGGTGACGTCGAGCGCCTCCAGCCCGTCGACCAGCCCGTCGATGCGCTGGTCGAGGGTGTCGCTGCCCAGCGTGGCGACCTGCCAGCTGTCGGTGGACTCCTTGAAGTCCGCCGCCAGTTGGTCGGTGCGCTGCCGCACCTCAGCCAGCGCCGCACGCTGCCCGTCGTCGGGCCGCCCCAGGTAGGTCAGCGACGTCCTGCGCTCCAGCTGCAACTGCAGCAGCAGCGGCTCCGTCGGGTCGAAGACCTTGGTGTCCAGCGCCTGGACGCCGATCAGGTTCACTCCATCGCGGACGGTCACCCAGGCTGTGAAGCCCCAGAGCGCGACCAGCGAGGCGAGCAGGGCAACAACCTTGTTACGCAGATTCGAACTGCGGGAACCCATTACACCGTCCCTGGCATGGCCTGTGTGATCCATCAGTCAGATACGCACGCCGCGCGCATCGACCCCGGCGCACGCTAGCAGCGTCCGGAGCATCACTCAAGCGCTCCTGATCATGGAACTGTCGGACGTCGGCCGGTCGGCCGCCCGGGCACCCGGGCCCACCAGGTCCGATCTGGTCAGCGCGAGCTGCCGGACCGCCGTGATCGCGGCACGCACGATCAACACGGGGGTGTAGAGGTCCTTGTCGTGCCACAGTGGTGGATCGTCGCGGCGGCCGTCCGCCTCGGCGAGGTGGTGCAGTCCCCGACGCACCGCCTCCCGTACGCCGGGCCGCGCCGGGCGGTCCACCCCGAGCAGCACCTGAAGGGCGTACGCGGTCTCCTCGACCGTCCCCGACCAACGCCCCCACGACCCGTCCGCCTGCTGGCTGGAGACAACCCAGTCGACGGCACGGTCCACGGCGGCTCCGGCGACCCTGGCCGGCGCGTACCCGTGCAGGGCGGTCACGGCGCACGAGGTGGCGTAGTACGGCGACGCGTGCCAGCGGTCGGCCCAGCGCCCGTCGGACCGCTGCTCGTCGCGCAGCCATCCGGCGAGCGCAGCCGCCCGCGCGCCGTACCGGCTCGCGCCCGACGCGGTGTGCCGGGCATGCCAGCCCAGCGCCTCCAGCACGTGGGCGTTGGTGGTGACCGAGTGCCCGTCCTCCCCCTGCCAGGTGCAGAAGTGGCTGCCCAGGTCGTAGTGGCTCAGGCTCGCCGGATCCACCGGGTGGCCCAGGCGGGCCAGGGCGTAGAGGGTGACCGAGGTGGTGTCCGCGTCGGCCGGCAGCCCCGGTCCGGTCGGTGTGCCCTCCGGTCCGAGCGCGGCGGCCAACTCGGTGAGAAGTTTCGGCGCCGCCCGGACCGGCACCCCCGCCCGGGCGAGGCTGCTCAGCGTCCAGGACCGCTCGAAGACGGTGATGGGCGTGCAGCAGGGCACCGCGCCCCCGGGCCGACCCACCGACTCCTCCAGGTAGGCCAGCGCGGCCGGGTCCGCGCCGGGCGTCTGCGGGTCGCCCACCCAGGCGGCGGTGGCCGCCGGTGAGGCGCCCACGGCACCGGCCACCGGCGAGACCTGGCCGTGGCGTCGGGCGACCGGCCCGAGCACCTCGAAGGCGTGCAGCAGCTTCTGCGGCACCGGATGCCCGGCGGCCAGCAGCCCGTGCAGCGCGTCGAGCCGCCGGCGGTCCACGGCGGGCAGGGCGCGCAGCGGGCCGTCGAACCCCGCGTCGGGCCGCCGGGCGAACCAGGCGAGGTGGTCGTTGATCCGCTCGACCAGAGCCGGCACGATCAGGTCGGCCGCCGGGGTGTCCGGCAGGGACGGTCCCTGGGCGAGCCAGCCGGACAACGTGGCCAGCCCGCGCCCGGCCGCGCCGGCGAGCTCGGCCCGGGACGGTTCGCCCCCGCCGCCCCCGCCGCCCGTCCGCAGCGTGCCGAGCAACGCCTCCACCGCGCTCACCGTCGGCACCACGGCGTAGCCGCCCGCCGCGCCCCAGCCTCCGTCGCGCCGCTGGCTGCCCAGCAGGTACGCCAGTCGTTGGCCGTGACCGGTCAGCCAGGGCGCGTCGGCGACGACCCGAGCGGTCTCGTACACCGAAGGAGTGACCCGGCCCGCCGGTTCCAGCACCATCGCGGCGAGCAATTCCCGTGCCGCGCCGGCCACGTCCGACTCGGTCCAGGCGGCGGCGGTGAAAGGCGGCGCGGTCACAGCGCTCCCCAGAAGTCGGTCGACCGGTAGAAGCCGCTGCTGAACCCGATCTGCCGGGCCAGGTAGTCGGCCTGCACGGGGCAGCTCTCGCGTAGTGGGTCGAGCAGCTCGCGGGCGTGCGCCACCAGCTCGGCGATCCGGCGCTCGACCTGGGCGCGGTCGGGCACCAGCAGCAGGGCGTTCAGGTCTCCCCAGCGCAGGTCGCGTTCGTAGGTGCCGAGGTCGTTGACGAGGCGGAGGATCCGCTGCACCTCGTCGCTGGCCGTGACGAGGGGGCCGAGGTGGGCGAGCGTGGCCGGGTCGTCGGAGTGGATCCAGTGCACGACGTTGACCACCGTGCAGGCCAGGTTGGCGGCGTTGGCCAGGTACTCGTCGAGGGTGGGCGGCCGCGTTTCGGCGGCCTGCTTCCAGTCCCATTCCCGCGCCATGGCGTCGAGCACCCTGCGCAGCTCGTCGCGCCACACGCCACCGTGGGCCGCGTACGCCGGCACGGCGGCCAGCTCGTCCCGCAGCTCGGCCAGGAAGCGGCCGAGGGGGTCGTCGTCGGCCGGGTCGGCGCCGTCCGCCACGGCCAGGCACGCCGCGGTCAGCCGGTCGATGTCGTCGCGGGACTTCGCCTCGTGGTCGACCAGCCAGTCGACTGCGAAACCCCAGAGCACCGCCCGGTTGGTGATCCGCAGCTGCGCGACATCGCACCAGGGGGCGCCGAACGCGATCGCCATCGCCACGTTCGCGAACAGCGCCGGGTCGAACGGCCGGGGCGGGAAGAGCTCGGGGTACGCGGCGGCCAGCTCGGCCAGGTCGCGCTGACCCTTCGCGGCGAGTGCGCAGATCCGACCCTGCTCGGCGGCGAGCGTCATCTGATCCCCGCCGGGCACCGGCGGCGATGCGTGATCGACGATCATGCGGAGACTTCCCGGACCGGCTGCAGGGTCACCTCGACCCGGTCGAGGGGCCGCAGCGCGGCGGCCACCTTGATGCCGGGGATCGCCGGCCGTTGTAGGCGGAACCGGAACCGGCTCAGCACCGTGGCCACGATCAGCATCGCCTCCAGGTAGAACAGGTGCATGCCGATGCACTGGTGCGGCCCGCCGCCGAACGGGAAGTGGGCGTACCGGTGCCGGTTGCGGACCTGCTCCGGGGCGAACCGGTCGGGGTCGAAGACCTCCGGCCGGTCCCAGAACGTCGACATCCGGTGCGTGATCAACGGGCTGACCACGAGGGTGGCGCCGGCCTCGATGCCCACTCCGCCGATGACGTCGGCCTCCACGGCGCGGCGCGGGAAGAGCCAGCCGATCGGGTAGAGCCGCAGCAGCTCGTCGAGCACCTGCCGGGTGTACCGCAGCTCGCGCAGGTGCTCCCGGCGGACCGGCGCGCCGCCGACCACCCGGTCGATCTCCTCGTAGAGCCGCTCGGCGATCTGCGGGTCCTGCTCGATGTGCGGCCAGAGCCAGGTGAGCACGCTGATCGTGGTCTCGGTGGTGGTCGCCACCATGGCGACGGTGTCGTTGCGGACCTGGCGCTCGTCGAGCCGGCCCCCGTCCTCGGTGCGCCCCCGCCAGAGGGTGGCGATGATGTCGTCGCCGTCGGACTCGGCGGTTTCCCGGGACGACCGGACGATCGGCAGCAGCAGCTCGTCGATGAGCCGGACGGCCCGACGGAACGCCCGGTCGCCGGGCATCGGCACGGCCAGCGGGGCCCACGGCACCATGATGCGCGGCATCACCGACCAGGCGATGGCGTCCTGCGCCTCCATGATCCGCATCGCCTCGGGCACCGAGATCTTGTCCGCGAAGAAGACCCGCATGATCGCGGAGCAGACGATCCGGGCCTGCTCGGCACCCATGTCCACCGGCTGGCCGGACCGGGCCGGCGCGTCCAGCTCGTCGACGGCGTCCTCGATCGCCTCGGCGAGCCGGTCCACCAGCCCGTCGATGCGGCGGGCGGTGAAGAGCGGCTGGAGGATGTGTCGGCTGTTCGACCAGTACTCGCCGTCGCTGAGGATGCCCTCGCCGAACAGCCGCTTCAGCGGGCGCCACTGGAGGCCGTCGCCGGCGCGGACGTAGTTGGCTGACTTCTCCCGCAGGACCTGCTGCAGGTGCTCCGGGCGGGTGATCAGGTAGGGGCGAAAGGAACCGAGGTTGAGCTTCACCACCTCGCCCTGCGATCGCTCGCCGAACTCGACCAGAGCGCTTGCTGGATCCCGGAGCAGGTTGGGTACCACGTGGCGGAGCGGAACGGAACCCGCTCGTCGGGTGTGGACCGGCGTGATGTGGGGCGCTGCCACCTGCTGGACCCCTTTCAGGCACGGTGCGTGTCGGATCGACTGTGTGGAGTCAATTTCCGGTGCAGCATCTCATTGCGGCGACAACTTTCTCTAGTCGCGGCAAGAGAAATTTTCATGCCTGACATTCGTATCGTCCATAAAGGACGTCGGTGGGAAGCCTCAGCGCCGCAGATCCCGCAGGTAGCGGTGCTCGGCGGCCACGGTCCGGTAGCCGAGCCACTCGTTGATGGCGAGCATCACGTCGTTGCCGGCGTCGTTCAGGGTGAGGGCCTGCCGGTAGCCGGCCGCCCGCGCGGCCCGCAGCGACGCGTGCTTGACCAGGCGGGCCAGGCCCCGGCCGCGCCAACCGGGCCGGGTGCCGGTCATCCCGGACTGGTAGCGGTCCCGTCCATCCGTCAGCGCGACGCTGAACGCCACCACCGACCCGTCCGCCACGGCCACCGTCGTGAGGTCCCGGTCCAGGTCCGGACGGTCCCAGTACGCGGCCCGCCAGTCGGCGTAGCTGATCGCGTCCATCCCGACGTCGCCCGGCTCGTCCGCCGCGGCGGCCAGGTCCGCCTCGTAGAGCGGGCGCGGATCGGCCAGGTCGGCGGCGGCGCACAACCGCACGCCCGGCGGCGGCGCCGGGGACAGCGGCAACGCCGCCGTGGCCAGCTCCAGGCGCAGCCACAGCGACCGCCGGCCGGGCCGCCAGCCGCGCCGTTCGGCGAAGGACACCGCCGCGACCTCGTCGACCACCCGGGCGTACGCCCGACGCACGCCGAGCGCGACGAGTCGCTCCTGCGCGGCGCCGAGCAAGGCCGACCCGACGCCGCGGCCCCGCCGCCGCGGGCGCACGGCGAGGTTGACGAAGCCGAGCCCCGGTTCGGCGCTTTCGTGCAGCAGGCCGGTCCGGGCGACGCCGACCAGCTCGTCACCGGCGTCGGCGACCAGTATCCCGAAGCGCTCCGCCGCCGGCCGGCCGGTCAGCAGCCACCGGATCACCTCCGGCGTGACCACCTGGTCAGCGGCGGTGCCCCGGAGCAGGTCGGCCACCGCCGCCGCGTCTCGTGGCCCGCAGACCCGCACGGTCGGGATCATGGCTCGGCAACCTACCCGAACGCCCGGGACGACGGGGGCGGGCCGGCGCCACGGCAGGCGAATCCGGGCGCGTCCGGGCCCCCTGTGCCAGGCTCAGGGTCATGGACGACAAGACCATCCTGAACCGGATCTCCGAGCTGGTCGACGAGGAGCACCGGCTGCGCTCCGACGCGCAGGCCAACGAGTCGGGCACCGACGACGACGCCCGCGAGCGGCTGCGCGCCCTGGAGGAGTCCCTGGACCAGTGCTGGGACCTGCTGCGCCGGCGGCGGGCCGCCCGGCAGACCCACGGCGACCCGGACGCCCAGGGGATGCGCCCCAAGCCGGAGGTGGAGCGCTACCTCCAGTGACCGCTGTCCCGGGCGGCCCTCGTGACCACCCGGGACGCCGCCCTCAGCGCAGGCCCGCCTCCCGCAGCAGCAGCGCGGTCAGCGCGGCGGGGTCGGCCTCCGCCGCCGGCAGCCCGCGGGCCACGAACCAGGTGGCGACCACCCGCACGTCGCGGGCCAGGAACTCCGGCCCCTGCGGATTGGCCACCACGTCGACCACCTGCGGCAGGTCGATCAGGACCAGCCGCCCGGCGTGCACCAGCAGGTTGTACGGCGACAGGTCGCCGTGCGCGAAGCCGGTCCGGGCGAGCACGACCAGGGCGTCGACCAGCTGCGCCCAGAGCTCGCGCAGCTCCGCCGGTTCCGGCCGCAACTGGGCCAGCCGGGGCGCCGCCTGCCCCTCGTCCGGGTCGCCGAGGAACTCCAGCATCAGCTCGGTGCCGCGCAGCTGCACCGGGTAGGGGACGGTGATCGTGCCGTACCGGGCGCCGATCTCCCAGAGCCGGGCCAGCGCGTCGAACTCGGCCGCCGCCCACTGCCCGGCGATCATCTGCCGGCCGAAGGCGGTTCGGCCGGCCATCGCGCGGTTCTCCCGGGACCGGCGGACCCGGCGCCCCTCCAGGTAGCCGGCGTCGCGGTGGAACAGCCGGTGCTGGGCGTCCCGGTACCGCTTGACCGCGAGCAGGCAGGACCGGTCGGTGCCGGGCACCGCCCGGCGGAGCAGGTGGACGTCCGCCTCCTTGCCGGTCTTGAGCACGCCGAGCTCGGTGTCCTTCGCGGCCAGCTCGGTGACCAGCCAGTCCGGGTGGGGCTGCGGGCCGTGCACGGCGTCGTCCCAGGAGGACCAGGGCTCCTCCTGGTCCGGCTCCGGGCCCGGCTCGGCGTCAAGGTCGGCGGCGGCGGGCGCGCTGGCCCGGCCGCGCTTCAGCAGGAACGGTTCGTCGTCGTCGAAGCGGCGCTTGCCGCGGGTACGGCGCTCGGGCGCCGGAAGGTCGTGATCGCGCACTGCGGTGGTGATCCCTTGCTCGAGGCTGATGGAGGCAGGTGGAAGTGACCTGCGAAGACGGCCATGACCGACCCCCTCTCCTCGACCGGGCCCACGCCCGGGTGCACGATGCGCGACCATGCTCACGCCGCCACCGCGCCCCGGTCAACCGAATTTCCGCAGCCCGCCGCCCCTCCCTGTCCGAAGGCGGCGACGGGAGATCGACGGGACGGGCTGTCGCGGGGCGCTCAGGCGCCGAGCACGGTGGCGACGGCGGCGATCAGGCCGTCCACCGTGCGGGTGGGCGCGAAGCGGCTGTCCGTCCAGGTACGCCCCCGGTGCAGCCAGACGCTGGGCAGGCCGACCGCGGTGGCGCCTCCGATGTCCGCCTCCGGGCTGTCGCCCACCACCCAGGCCCCGCGCAGCGGCATCCGCGCCCGCTGGGCGGCCAGCGCGAAGATCCTCGGGTTGGGCTTGCTCACCCCGGCCTCCTCGGAGATCACCCAGTCGGCCACGAAGCGGTCCAGCCCGGTCCGCCGGATGATGGCGTCCTGCTGGCGTACCGCGCCGTTGCTGACCACCACGGGCACCCAGCCGGCGTCGTCGGCGATCCGCAGCGCGCAGGCGACCAGCGGATCGAGCCGGGTGTTCGCCACGACACCGTCGTGCAGCTCCTCGACCAGGTCGATGGAGGGGATCCGCAGGCCGTACCGGTCGCGGATGGCGTCGGCGATGTCCCACCGGTCGGTCAGCCCGTCGGCGTCGATGGAGAGCAGCCAGTCGATGTCCGTGGCCGGGGCGCCGATGCTGTCCAGGAAGCGCTCTCCCCAGGCGCGGAACGGGCCGGCCCGGTCGAGCAGGGTGTTGTCCAGGTCGAGCAGGAGCAGCGGCACTCGGGCACCTTACGGGACTGCGGTGGCCCGCCGACAGGGCCGAGCGGTCTCCCGACGTCCGTCAGGCCGGCAGCGACGAACGGGTGAGCCCCTGGTCGGGAAGGCGGTCGAGCAGCATGGAGTGGGCCGCCCTGGTGGCCGCGAGGGCGACCGGGTCGAGGGCGACGACCAGTACCTCCTCGCCGGTGTCCGCGCCGCGCGCCAGCGGCCGGCCCTCCGGGTCGTAGACCGCCGCGCCGCCGTTGAACCGCCACGGGTCGGCGCCCCCGACGGCGTTGGCGAACACCACGTACATCGTGTTGTCCAGGGCGCGGGCGGCGTAGTACAGGTCGCGGCGGTGCTCGGAGCCGGCCAGGTAGCCGCTCGGGCAGAGGTAGCCGTGCGCCCCGTCGGCCGCGGCGGCGCGGCCGTGCTCGGGAAAGCAGCCGTCGTAGCAGATGCCGAGCCCGAGCCGCCAGTCGTCGAGCAGCAGCGTGGCGCCCCGGTCACCGGGGTCGAACAGCTCCCGCTCGCCGCCCCAGAGCTGCTGCTTGTCGTATCCGACGCGGACGTCGCCCGCCCGGTCGACCACCAGCGAGGAGATCGTCCGCCGGCCGTCCGGGCGCCGGACCGCCGCGCCGACGACCACGACGCTGCCGCCGTCGCGGGCGGCGGCGCGCAGCGGGTCCAGCCGCGGGTCGTCGACGGCGGTCTCCGGGTCGGCCACGACGTCGGTGCCGGCGGGATCGGCGGCCAGCGTCGGCGGGTGGTACGCGGGCAGGAAGAGCTCCGGCAGCACGGTCACCCGGGCGCCCCGCTCGGCGGCCCGGCGGACCAGCCGGGCGGCGGTCGCCGCGTTGTCGGCCACCTCTCCCGGAACGGCCTGGGCCTGCACGGCGGCGACGGTCAGCGGTGCGGCGGGGACCGCGGCGGCGGCGGGGGGTGGCGTCACCGGCCGATCGTAACCGGAGCGCCGGCCATGGATGATCACTCGTGCCGGCCTCGCAAGCCGTACGTACGGTTTGCGTGACGCGGGGTGACCTGACACGATCGTGCCGTGCCCAGAGTAAGTCAGGACCAGCTCGACGCGCGCCGGCAGGAGATCCTCGCCGCCGCGCGGGCGTGTTTCGCCCGGCACGGCTACGAGGGCGCCACGGTGCGCCGGCTCGAGGAGGCCACCCAGCTGTCGCGGGGCGCGATCTTCCACCACTTCCGCGACAAGGACTCGCTCTTCCTCGCCGTGGCCGAGGACGACGCCGCGGTCATGGTGGAGACGGTGGCCCGCAACGGTCTGGTCCAGGTCATGCGGGACCTGCTGGCGCGCTCGATCTCCCCGGACACCACGGGATGGCTGGGCAGCCAGCTGGAGGTCTCCCGGCGGCTGCGCACCGACCCGGCGTTCGCCAAGCGGTGGGCGGAGCGGTCGGCCGCGATCGCGGAGGCGACCCGCGACCGGTTGGCCCGCCAACGGGACGCCGGCGTGCTCCGCGAGGACGTGCCAATCGACGTGCTGGCCCAGTTCCTCGAACTCGCCTACGACGGCCTGGGGCTGCACCTGGCGATGGGCCGGCCCGCCGGCGACCTCGGCCCGGTCCTCGACCTCGTCGAGGAGGCGGTCCGCCGCCGCTGACCGGGCCGCCCACCGCCCCGCGCGACCGCGCGGGCTGCCGGGACCGGTCGCCGCGCCGACCAGGCCGT
>NZ_JAMOKF010000190.1 GCF_023656545.1 Micromonospora phytophila
ACCAGGGCGACGAGGACCGCCACCAGGGCGCCGACCGGGCGGGCGGCGGAGACCCCGTCGAGCACGGACCGGGTGAGCAGCGGCTGCGCCAGCGACGTCCC
Organism: Micromonospora phytophila; assembly: GCF_023656545.1. Lineage (GTDB taxonomy): Bacteria > Actinomycetota > Actinomycetes > Mycobacteriales > Micromonosporaceae > Micromonospora > Micromonospora phytophila. The sequence continues at coordinate 102 of NZ_JAMOKF010000190.1, forward strand.
GGCCCCGGCCAGCGACAGCGCGCCCACCACGGCCAGGGTGCCGCGGTGGGCGCGCAGGTACGGCAGCAGGGCGGCGAGGCCGACCCGCCGCTCCTCGACGGTGGTCATGGGGGAAACGGTAGCCGGCCGGGGCACCCGACCCGGCCGGCCGTGACCTCAGACCGTCAACACCACCTGGAGCTCCTGGCGGCGACGCTCGGCCAGGTCGGTCAGCAGCGCCGGGGCCTCCTCGAAGGGCACCACCGCCGAGACCAGGTGCTTGCGGATCACGTCCCCGTACGCGCGCAGCAGGTCGATCGTCTCCGCGGAGAGCCGCTCCCGGTCCCAGGCGGGGGCCAGTCCGCGCGGGACGCGGCCGATCTGGGCGCAGCGCAGCGACAGCCCGTTGTGGTGGAACTCCTCGCCGAAGCGGACGGCGTCCGCACCGGCCTGGTAGAAGGCCAGGTCGACGACGGTGCCCTGGGGGCGCAGCAGACGCAGCGCCAGTTGCAGGGCCCAGGCCTGCCCCCGGCACTGGAAGACCACGTCGGCCCCCCGGTCGCCGGCGCTGTGCGCCCAGCGGGTCTTGAGCACCACCGCCGGGTCGTCGGCCTGCGGGTCGAGGGTCTCCAGGCCGAGCGCCTCGGCGACCTGACGGCGCTGCGGGGTCGGATCCAGCACGACCACCGACGCCGCGCCGTGCCGCTTGGCGAAGAGCGCGGTGAGCAGGGCGACCACCCCGCTGCCGACCACCGCGATCCGCCGGCCGCGCACCCCGTCGGCGAGCGAGCGCACGTCGGTGCCGTGCAGGTCGGCGGCGGCGTGCAGCACGCCGTTGGCGCAGATCGGCCCCATGTGCGCGACGTAGACGCCGAGCAGCGGGTCGATGTCGTCGGGCAGCGGCACGAACCGCTCGGCGACCGGGTCGGCGACCCAACCGGTGCGGTGGCCGTAGGTCATCGCACCCACCGCGCCGACCTCGACGGCCGGGGTGCGGCTCTCCACCACCCGCCCGACCTGCATGTAGCCGAGCCGGGTGACCGGGTAGGGCGTGCTCGCCCCACCCGGCTGGAAGAGGCCGAGGTCGGCGTTCCAGGTGACGTTGACGTAGGGGTTGGTGCCCTTGACGAAGCTCAGCTCGGTGCCGGCGGAGACGCCGCTGTAGAGCGTCTCCACCCGGAAGGTGCCCTCGCGCAGCTCGGCGGCGTCCTGCTCGACCAGCTCCACCCGGCCCGGGCTCTCGACCACCACGACCTGGTCACGCATCGACGGCCACCCCCGCCGTGAGCGCCGGCGCGGTGGCCGGGGTGTCCAGGCGTACGGTCCGTCCGGTGCGCGCGGAGTCGGCCACCGCGAGGGCGAGCCGCTGGGTGCCCAGCGCCTCGGCATACGGGACGCGCACGTCGTCGCCGACGCCACGGACCGCATCGACGAAGGCCCGGTCGACGGCCACCCGGGCGCTCTCCGGGTCGGCCTCGAAGCGCCGTTCGGAGTCGGCGTCCCGGACCAGCAGGCCGTCCTCGGTCAGCGACAGGGCCAGGCCGTCGGCGAGGATCTCCAGGCCGGCGCGGTGCTTCCAGCCGAGCACGCAGGCGGCGGTCAACGTGCCGACCGCGCCGTCGGCGAAGCGCAGCGCCGCAGTGGTCACCGAGTCGATGTCGGCCCCGTCGACCGGCGGCGGCGTGCCGTTGCCGTACGCGGTGACCTCGGTCGCCTCGCCGACCAGCGCCCGGACCAGGTCCAGCACGTGGGCGGCCTGCTCGACGACCGGGCCGCCGGAACGGTCCCGCCTCGACCACCAGGCCACCGGCGGCACCTTGTCCCACCAGGCGCCGCTGACCATCCGCACCGGACGGTCGGCGAGCAGCTCCCGCGCCCGCTCCACGACCGGCAGGTAGCGCCAGTGGTGCCCCACGCCGGTGAGCAGCCCCCGCTCGGCGACCAGGCCGGCGATCCGCTCGGCGGTGGCCAGATCGACCGCGACGGGCTTCTCCACGAACATCGGCACACCGGCGGCGATCACCACCTCCTCCGCCGGACCGTGCGCGAACGGCGGCACGCAGACGTAGACCGCGTCCGGCCCGGCGGCCAGCAGCTCGTCGACGTCGGAGAAGGTCCGCGTCCCGTGCGCGCCGGCCAGCTCCGCCGCCGCGTCCGGCACCACGTCGGTCACCCCGATCAACTCCACGTCCTCGAAGCCGTTCAACACCCGGGCGTGGCGTTGCGCCACCCCGCCGGCCCCTACCAGTCCCACCCGGCACGTGCGCATGTACAGCCCTCTCGCCACGGTTTCGCGTTCCAGCGACAGCACTCCCCCCAGGTGGGCGCAATCAAACGTTCATCCGGGGGGAACGCCACGAAGTCCCTCTCGTGATCAAGCTGTTAGGGATGATCCGGTTAGCGCGAGCCGGGTAGTGGGAAAACCAATATCGGTTTTTCCGCCACGATCAGGGGGTGCCTGTGCGGAATACGGAAACGATGGTCTCACCCGTGGTGGAGGCTTGGGCCACCTACCGCACCACGTCGGCGGCCGACTGGCCCGTGCGGCGGCTGGTGCGCGCCAAGGGTGACAGCCGGGTCAGTGTGGTGCTGCCGGCGCGCAACGAGGAGGCGACGGTCGGCGCGATCGTGTCGACCATCCGGGAACACCTGATGGACCGGGTGGCCCTGGTCGACGAGTTGATCGTGGTGGACTCCCGGTCCACCGACCGCACCGCGCAGGTCGCCCGGGCGGCCGGCGCGGAGGTGGTCAGCCAGGACGCGATGACCCGGGGGCTGCCCCGACTGACCGGCAAGGGCGACGCCCTCTGGGCCGGGCTGGCCGCGGCCGAGGGGGACGTCGTGGCGTTCGTCGACGCCGACCTGCGGGAGTTCCGCCCCCACTTCGTGACCGGGCTGATCGGCCCGCTGCTGACCGACCCCTCGGTCGACTTCGTCAAGGGCTTCTACCACCGGCCGCTGGTCGGTGCGAGCAGCGTGGAGCCCGATGGCGGCGGTCGGGTGACCGAGCTGATGGCCCGGCCGATGCTCAACCTGTTCTGGCCCGAGCTGGCCGGCTTCGTGCAACCCCTCGCCGGTGAGTACGCCGGCCGCCGGGAGGTGCTGGAGCGGGTGCCGTTCGTCTCCGGGTACGGCGTGGAGACGGCGATGCTGATCGACCTGCTCGAGCTGGTCGGGTTGGACGCCCTGGCCCAGGTGGACCTCGGCGAGCGCAAGCACCGCCACCAGGACACCGCCGCGTTGGGTCGGATGTCGGCCCAGATCCTGCTCACCGCCTGGTCGCGGCTGCAACGGCGGGGTTGGGCGAGCCCGGGGGCGATGCCCGCCAGCCTGCTGACCCAGTTCCAGCGCGGCGGCTCGGACGCGCTGCCGAACCTGGACCGGGAGATCGTCGTCAGCGACGTCTCCATCGAGGAGCGCCCGCCGCTGGCGGAGCTGCGGCACCGGGTGCCGCGTCGCCGGGTGGCTGCGGCGTGAGGGTCCGGCCGGTGCGACCGGTTGGTGACGGAACGCGGGCGATCGAGGGCCCCGCCGAGGAAGGGAACCCAGCGCGATGAGCCTCACCGTCCTGATGAACGCCGGTCCGTGGCTGTCCGTGCCGCCGCCCGGCTACGGCGGGATCGAGAACGTGATCGCCACGCTCGTGCCGGAGCTGCGCCGCCTCGGCGTGCGGGTGGTGCTCGCCTCGGTCGAGAGCAGCACCCTGCCGGTGGACGAGCAGTTCTCGGTCTTCCCCGACGGGCAGTTCCACGCCCTGCAACGGCCGTACAACCAGGTCTGCGGCATCTCCCAGGCACACCTCAACGGGGTGGTGCGAATGCTGCACTCCCGCGACGACATCGACCTGGTGCACGACCACGTGGAGGCGGTCGGCCTGGCCACCCTCGCGGCGATGGGCCCGGACGCCCCGCCGGCGCTGCACACCCTGCACTGGGACCTGGCGAAGCACCCGGAGCTCTACGGCAACATCGACGGCGGCGACCGGGTCCGGGTCAACGGGGTCTCCGCGTCGCAGCTGGCCCGGGCCCCCCGCGCCCTGCGCGAGCACGCCGTGGGGCACGTGCACCTGTCCACTCCCCTGGCGGTGGACGCGGACCGGCGTCCCCGGGTGGACAAGGGCGACCACCTGATCATTCTGGGCCGGATCAACCCCGGCAAGGGCCAGGACGTGGGCGCCCGCCTCGCCCAGCGGGTGGGCGTGCCGCTGGTGCTGGCCGGGCCCGTCGGGCCGTACCACCGGCCGGAGGACCTGGCCGCGGCCGGTGACGAGGCGCGGCAGAACCCCGACGTCCGGTTCTTCTACGACGAGGTGGCCCCGCACGTCGACGGCGATCTGGTCCGCTGGGTCGGCACCGTGGCCGGGCAGGAGCGCGACGATCTGCTGGCCGGCGCCCGCGCCTCGCTGTTCCCGCTGCGCTGGGAGGAGCCCGGCGGCACGGCCGTGGTCGAGTCGCTGGCCCTGGGCACGCCGGTGGTGGCCACCGCGCGGGGCTGCCTGCCCGAGCTGATCGAGCACGGCCGGACCGGCCTGCTCACCACCGACGAGGAGGAGCTGGGCGACCTGCTGCTCGCCGCCAGCCTGCTCGACCCCGACGAGTGCCGGCGGGAGGCCGCCGTCCGGTTCACCCCGGCGGTGATGGCCGAGAGGTACGTGGGCCTCTACGAGCAGGTCCGCCAGCTCGCCGCCGCCCCACGCCTGCAACCCGTCTGATCCCACGACCCCTGCCGGGGCCGGTCCGCGCCCGCGGACCGGCCCCGCGCCGTCCCGTCCCCTCTTCCGGTGGTTTTGGGGGCGGGGTGGCGGGAAGGCGGGGACCGCCCTTCACCGAACAGTTCTGCCGACCAGTGAGGAGACGGCGGTGACCGGACCCATGGCCCATTCGCGCGCCCGGCACAACCCCGCCGATGGCAAGGCACTGGTCAGACGGGTCGCCGCCGCCGTGGCGGTGCTCTTCCTCCTGATCGGCCTGCTCGGTTTCGTGCCGGGGATCACCAGCAACTTCGGCGAGCTGCGGTTCGCCGGGCACCAGTCCGAGGCCAATCTGCTCGGCCTGTTCCAGGTCTCGGTGCTGCACAACCTCGTCCACCTGCTCTTCGGGGTGGCCGGCCTGGCGCTGGCCCGCACGGTCTCCGGCGCCCGGGCGTACCTCGTCGGCGGCGGCGCCATCTATCTGGTGCTCTGGCTCTACGGCGTGGTGGTCGAGCATGACAGCGGGGCGAACTTCATCCCGCTGAACGACGCCGACGACTGGCTGCACTTCTTCCTCGGCGTGGGCATGATCGCGCTGGGCGTGCTCACCACGCGGGGCCGCGCCCGGCGCTGACGCGACGCGGCGCAGGGTGCCGTGACGTCGGTCGCGCCGCAACTGGTCCGGTTTGACCCGCCTCGTGCCCGGGTAGTTCGCAGGTTCCCGAGGAAGCGAATCGAGGCGCGGAATGCCGAGCCGGATCACCTGCCAGGTCTGCGACGAGTCGCCCGTGACCGTCGTACGGCTTCGCGGGGGCCTCGACCTGGGCACGATGCGCGCGGTGCACACCGTCCTGGAACGGTGTCTCGCGGCCGAGCCCGACGCGCTGGTGGTGGACCTGACCGACGTCACGGTCCATGATCCCCTGGCGCTCTCCGTCTTCGCCGCCACCGCCCGGCAGGCCACCGACTGGCCCACCGTGCCCGTGGTGCTCTGCTCCCCACCGCCTGACGTCGCGACCTGGCTGGCGGAGTCGACCGCCTGCCGGGTCGTGCCCGTGCGCCCCGACTGCGCCGAGGCGACCCGGGCGGCGAACGCCGCGGCGGGACCCCGGCTGCGGGCCCGGCTGGAACCGGTGGCGGGAGCCTGCCGGCGGGCCCGGGAGCTGGTCACCGACGCCTGCGCCCGGTGGAACCTGCCGGAGGCGGTGGGCCCGGCATCGCTGGTGCTCAGCGAGCTGGTCGGCAACGTGGTCCGGCACGCCGGCACCCCGATGCAGGTGACGCTCACCCTGCGCCGGCCGTACCTGCACCTGGCGGTGGTGGACGGCAGCCGGGCCCACGCCGTGGCCGGCTCCCCCGACGCGCGGGCCGAGGGCGGGCGGGGGCTGATGCTCGTGCGCGAGCTCACCCAGCGCTGGGGCAGCATGCCGGCGGGCGACGGCAAGGTGGTCTGGGCCACCTTGGCCGCCAATTGACCAAAATTACCGCTCCCGCCTGAATTTCCGCTGTCGCCTGGTTACATGGGCAGAGGGGCGGGTAGCCACGCCCGTCCTTTCTGTCGTCATGACGGGGTGAGACTCACATGCCTGAACGGGTCACCACGGAACCACGCGACCGCGGTCCGGCGATCCTCGCGCCGGCCCGCTTCGGTGGCTACCCCGGCCCCCTGCGGCCAGCGATCCCGGGCGGCAAACTGCTCCGGTTCCTGGCCACCACCGACCACAAGCAGATCGGCCTGCTCTACCTGCTCACCTCGTTCGGCTTCTTCGTGCTGGCCGGGATCGAGGCCATGCTGATCCGCGCCGAGCTGGCCCGGCCCGGCCTGCAGATCCTCTCCTCCGAGCAGTACAACCAGCTCTTCACCTCGCACGGCGCGGTGATGCTGCTGCTCTTCGCCACCCCGGCGGCGTTCGGGTTCGCCAACTACATCGTGCCGATCCAGATCGGCGCGCCGGACGTGTCGTTCCCGCGGCTCAACGCCCTCGCCTACTGGCTCTACCTGTTCGGTGGGCTGATGGTGGTGGGCGGGTTCCTGACCCCGAACGGGTCCGCCGACTTCGGATGGACCGCGTACACGCCCCTGAGCAGCGCCGAGCACTCCCCTGGCGTCGGGGCGAACATGTGGGTGGTCGGCCTGGTGATCTCCGGCCTCGGCACCATCCTCGGCGCGGTCAACCTGATCACCACGATCCTGACCCTGCGCGCGCCCGGCATGACGATGTTCCGGATGCCGATCTTCACCTGGAACATGCTCTTCACCAGCGTGCTGGTGATCCTGGTCTTCCCGCTGCTCGCCGCGGCGCTGCTGGCGCTCTCGGCCGACCGGCTGCTCAACGCCCACGTCTTCGACCCGGCCACCGGTGGGCCGATGCTCTGGCAGCACCTGTTCTGGTTCTTCGGCCACCCCGAGGTCTACATCATCGCGCTGCCGTTCTTCGGCATCGTCACCGAGGTCATTCCGGTCTTCGCCCGCAAGCCGATCTTCGGCTACACCGGGATCGTGCTGGCCACCATCGCGATCACCGTGCTGTCGATGACCGTGTGGGCGCACCACATGTTCGCCACCGGGCAGGTGCTGCTGCCGTTCTTCAGCATCGTGAGCTACCTGATCGCGGTGCCCACCGGGGTGAAGTTCTTCAACTGGATCGGCACCATGTGGAAGGGACAGCTCACCTTCGAGACGCCGATGCTGTTCGCCATCGGCTTCCTGGTCACCTTCCTGCTGGGCGGGCTCACCGGGGTGCTGCTGGCCAGCCCGCCGGCGGACTTCCACACCCACGACACCTACTTCGTGGTGGCCCACTTCCACTACGTCGTCTTCGGCACCGTGGTCTTCGCGCTCTTCGGCGGCTTCTACTTCTGGTGGCCGAAGATGACCGGCCGGCTGCTCGACGACCGGCTCGGCAAGGCGCACTTCTGGACCATGTTCCTCGGGTTCCACGGCACGTTCCTGGTGCACCACTGGCTGGGGAGCGAGGGCATGCCCCGCCGGTACGCCGACTACCTGCCCACCGACGGGTTCACCGCGCTGAACACCTTCTCCAGCATCTCCGCGTTCGTCCTCGGCTTCTCCACCCTTTTCTTCATCTGGAACGCGTGGAAGACCTGGCGGTACGGGGCGATGGTCACCGTCGACGACCCCTGGGGTTTCGGCAACTCCCTGGAGTGGGCCACGACCTGCCCGCCCCCGCTGCGCAACTTCGACCGGATGCCCCGGATCCGCTCCGAGCGCCCCGCCTTCGACGCCAAGTATGGGCCCCTGGTCGCCGACCTGGGCCGCGACCTGCCCCAGCGCACCACGAAGCCGCCGCAGGAGTTCCACGAGGAGTTGCACCGCGAGAAGCACCTGCCGGAATCGCCCGCCGCCGAGGGCGCCCACGGCGCACGGGCGGCCACCGCGTACGAGCCGGCGCCGCAGTCGGGGGCACGGCCGGTCGACGTGCCGGAACCGACCGACGTCCGCCGGCCCAGCTTCGACGAGACCGACGAGCCCGAGGAGACCCGCCTCGGCGCCCAGCGCGAGCCGCAGGAGAACGACACGTGGCGGCACCCGCGCGGGCACGGCGACACGCCGGAGTACTGAGCGCGTACGCGTGCGAAAGGGCCGGCACCCGCAACGGGTGCCGGCCCTTGCCGTCGTCGGTCAGCCCTCGCGGACCTGGGCCAGGCCCGCGGCGGTGAGCGAGCGGCGCACCGCGGGCTGCATCCGGGTCAGTCGCAGCGGCACCCCGGTCCGCACGGCGGCCTCCCGGCCGGCCATCAGCGCGGCGATGCCGCCGGCGTCGAAGCCGCCCGCGCCGACCAGGTCGACCACCACCTCGGTGGGCTGCCCGGTCATCGCCTCCAGCATCGCCTTGCGCAGCTGGTCCGCCCCGTCCCGGTCGACCTCCCCACCGACCTCGACCACCACCCGGTCGCCGTTGTGCCGCACCGAGATCCGGGTCTTCGTCGAGTCGGACTCCGCGGCGCCGTTCTGCCAGGGTGGTGGCGCGTCGGCGAGCATCGCCTGACGCAGCCAGGTCAGCGCCCGGGAGAGCAGCCGGGACACGTGCATCTGGGAGATGCCGAAACGGGCCGCGATCTCCGCCTGCGTCTGGTTGCCGTAGAAGCGCATGGCGAGGATCCGCCGCTCCCGCCAGGGCAGCCGGTGCAGCAGCCCGCTGACGGTCACCCGGTCGTCGACGGATTCCAACGCGTTGTCCGACTCGCCGACCAGGTCGCCGAACTCGGCGGAGCTCTCCCCGCCGACCGGCGCGTTGAGCGAGGCCGGGCTGTACCCGGCGGCGGACTCCAGCGCGGCGAGGATCTCCTCCTCGGGGGTCTCCAGCCGCCGCGACAGCTCGGCGACCGTCGGGGCCCGGGACAGCTCGCTGGTCAGCGCCGAGGTGGCCTGACCGACCTCGAGGATCAGGTCGCGCAACCGGCGGGGCACGTGCACGCCCCAGGTGCGGTCGCGGAAGTGCCGCTTGATCTCACCTACGATGGTGATGGCCGCGTACGCGGTGAACGAGCCCCGTTCGGGGTCGTAGCGGTCCACCGCGTTGACCAGTCCCAGGCGGGCGACCTGCTCCAGATCCTCCAGCGGTTCCCCCCGCCCCCGGTACCGGCGGGCCAGCCGACCGGCGAATGGCAGGGCGAACCGGACGAGGTCGTCCCGCGCCTCCTGCCGCCGCTCGGGCGGAAGGCCCTCGATACGCGCCGCGTACGCCAGCGCGGCCGCGTCGAGGTCCTCCAGACCCCGTTCGGTCGGTGGTGGTGTGGTCGTGGTGGTCTGTCCGAACATCCGCGCCTCCCTCAGGAAGGTCCCCCGCCCGGATTTGGGAAACCGGTCGTGCGCGTGGTGACACCACGCACCGGGCCGGAAGTGGGTTACATGACTGGGATGCCAGCGGGTGACGCCGCGCTGCGCGGCGTGATCAGGCCGTCGCAGCCAGCGGTGTTCCCGCTCCGTAGGTACTCAATCACGGGACCCGGGGTTCGCGAGGATGTTTCGACAGGGCCGAACTAGCAGATGAGCAGGCCCTGGTGGGAGCCGCTGTCGCGCAGCGTGGCCAGGGCATCGGCCATGGTCAGCGGCGACGGCGTGGGCAGGTCGTACGGCTGGGCCCGCAGCACCTCCGTGGCCCGACGGGTGGGCACGGAGGTGACCGGGTAGCCCCGCGCGGCGGTGCGGTCCAACGCCCGGCGGCGGCGGCCGAAGCCGGCGACCGCCAACCACTGTGGCAGCCCGGCCAGCGCGGGTGACCGGACGCCGGGCGGCTCGGGGATCACGTCCACCGAGCTGAACGGCTCACTGCCGGCGAGCCACCACTCCGCGCCCTCCACGCTGCGCCGGGTGGCGTTCTCGCACCAGTAGGGCACCATGCCGGCCCGGACCACCTGCCACGGGTCGAGCAGCCGGCCGCACTCCACCACCAACCGGTCGCCGGTCTTGCCCGCCCCGCGCAGCCAGCGCCGGTACAGGTCGGCGGTCGCCGCGCTGAGCGCCGCCGGCTGCGGGACGAGCACCCGGTGCAGGGCGTGCCCGTGCGTCGCGGCCCACTCCTGGACGCCGGTCTCGAAACCGGACTCGACGCCGTGTTCCGCCGAGTCGGCCGGTGCGGAGACCTCCGGCGGTTCCCAGCGCGCGCCGTCGCCGCCGACGGAGCGGAGCACCTGGCGCAGGGCGTGGCTGTCCGGATGGAAGTCCACCGGGTCCAACCCGCTGCCCGGGCAGCCGAGCTGGAAGCTGTGGCCCGGTGCGGAGTCCAGCACCGGCCAGGTGCGCGCGTCGCGCAGCAGCAGCACGGGGGCGCCGGGCTCCAGGCGGTCGGCCAGGAAACGCGTGTACGCGACCGGCAGGCCCTGCCAGCGGGCCGCCAGCGACACCGTCGCGCCGGCCAGGGTGCCCCGGCTGGCCGGGCAGTGCACCTGGCGTACGTGCAGGTCGGCGTTGCCGGCGAGCAGCCGGGCGGTGAGGGCGGCGCCGTGGTCCAGGGCGGCCTGCGGCCGGTCCACCGACCCCTGCGCCCAGTGCACGGTCATTTCGAAGGCGGCGGGCAGCCAGGGCACCCCGAGGGCCGTCGCCAGGTG
>NZ_JAMOKF010000191.1 GCF_023656545.1 Micromonospora phytophila
GGCTTCCTGACCGTGCTGCGCGGGCGGGTCGGCGCGGTGCACGCCGCCGGCGGCACGCTGCGCGACGCGTTCCACGCCGCGCACACCGCCCTCGCCCCCCGCTACGGGTCGTGGCCGATCTTCGAGCACTGCCTGCCGTTCAACGTGCAGCGGCTGTGGGACGAGCTGGACGGCGTCGACTGGCCCCGCGTCTGGACCGCCGAGCGGGACCGGGAGGTCTGGGAGGTGCTCCAGTCGTGAGCGGGTGCACCGAGCTCAGCGAGGGCCGCGAGCGCACCACAGAGGAGATCCAGCGATGACCGAGCCGGTGGTGGTCGTCGGTGGCGGGCCGGTCGGGCTGGTGGCGGCGCTGCTGCTGGCACGCTGGGGCGTACCGACGGTGGTGTGCGAGGCGGCGCCGGCCCGCGAGCCGGTGGGGTCGAAGTCGATCTGCGTGCAGCGCGACGTCCTCGACGTCTACCACCGCGTCGGGGTGGCCGACGCGCTGCTCGCCGAGGGGGTCACCTGGCACGTCGGGCGCACCTACCACCGCGGCCGGGAACTCTTCACCACGACGTTCCCCGACCCGGGGCGCAGCGCGTACCCCGGCTTCATCAACATCGGGCAGGCCGCCGTCGAGCGCCACCTGGTCGCCGCCGTCGCCGCGCAACCCCTGGTCGAGCTGCGGTACGACGCCCAGGTCACCGCCGTCGACACCGACGCCCACGGGGTGACGGTGACCGCCGGTGGACGGTGTGTCCGGGGCAGTCACCTGCTCGGCGCCGACGGGTCGCGCAGCACCGTGCGGCGGCTGCTCGGCGTGGGCTTTCCGGGCCGCTCGTTCGGCGACCGGTTCCTCATCGCCGACATCCGCGCGGAGCTGCCGTTCCCCGCTGAGCGGCGGTTCCATTTCGATCCGGAGTGGAACCCGGGCCGGCAGGTGCTGGTGCATCCGCAGCCGGATTCGGTGTGGCGCATCGACTGGCAGGTCCCCGACGACCACGACCCGGAGACCGACCGTGCCTCCGGCCGGCTCGACGAGCGGATCCGGCGGATCACGGGGGACACCCCGTACGAGATCGTGTGGCTGTCGGTGTACCGGTTCCACCAGCGGCTCGCTGACACCTTCCGGGTCGGCCGGGTGCTCCTGGCCGGCGACGCGGCACACCTGATGAGCCCCTTCGGGGCACGCGGGCTCAACTCCGGGGTGCAGGACGCGGAGAACGCCGCCTGGAAGATCGCGTACGAGCGGGCCGGCTGGGCCGGGCCGCACCTCGCCGACAGCTACACCGCCGAGCGGCGCGCCGCCGCGGCGGAGAACCTGCGGGTCACCGGGGAGACCATGCGCTTCCTCGTGCCCGGCGACGAGGACCAGTGGCGGCGCCGCCGGGAGATCCTCGACGCCGCCGCCGACCCGGCCACCCGGGTCGCCGTCGACTCCGGCAAGCTCGCCGAACCGTTCTGGTACGTCGACTCGCCACTGAGCACCGGCAGCCCGCCGGCGGACTTCCCGCGTGGCGCCGCCCAGCCCCGCCCCCCGGTCGCCGGGGTGCTCTGCCCGGACGGTCCGGTGACCGCCCCCGGGGCCGGCCGGCTGCGCGAGTTGTTCGGCCGGGGCTTCGTGCTGCTGACCCACAATGTGGACGTGCCGGTGCCGGTCGATCCGGGCAGCGGTCCGCTGTCCATCTACCGGCTGGACGAGATCGACCGCGAGGGAGTCGCCACCACCGCCCTGCGCGCCCGGCCCGGCTGGGCCGCGCTGGTCCGTCCGGACGGACACCTCGCCGCGGTGCTGGACGCGCCGACACCCGACGCCGTCACGAGGGCCTGGCGCACCGCCCGCGGGCTGGGGTGAACGAAAGGGGCTCTCGTCAACGCCTCCGGGTGAAAAAGGGTGCCGTGGTGACACCTCACCGCGCCGTCTCCGGCTTCCGCCGTTGGCTGCTGCCGCCCCCTCCGGACTGGTGATTTCACCGATGCGGTGCTCGCCGAGTACGCCTGAAACTGACAGGCGTCGATATATCCGACTCGGCAGGGAGTGCCCGACGTGCTATCACCCACCACCACCCGCCCCCGTTCCGCCGCACGAGCCCTGGCCGGGCTGGCCATGACGGCCGTCCTGGCCGCCGGAGGTGTCCTGGTCGCCTCAACCGGCGCGCAGGCCGCAGCGAGCCCGTACGAGCGTGGCCCGGCCCCGACCAGCGCGATCCTGGAGGCCAGCCGCGGCCCCTTCGCCATCGCCCAGCAGAGCGTCTCCTCGTTCAGCGTGACCGGCTTCGGCGGCGGGGTCATCTACTACCCGACCAGCACCAGCGAGGGCACCTTCGGCGCCGTCGCCATCTCGCCCGGCTACACCGCCGCCTGGTCCAGCATCAGCTGGCTGGGGCCGCGCATCGCCTCGCACGGATTCGTGGTGATCGGCATCGAGACCAACAGCCGCTACGACCAGCCGGACAGCCGCGGCCGGCAGCTGCTCGCCGCGCTGGACTACCTGGTCGAACGGAGCTCCGTCCGGACCCGGATCGACGGTACCCGGCTCGCCGTTTCCGGTCACTCGATGGGTGGCGGCGGCAGCCTTGAAGCCGCCGTGGCCCGGCCGTCGCTCCAGGCCGCCGTGCCGCTCGCGCCCTGGAACTCGGACAAGACCTGGTCGGACGTCCGGGTGCCGACTCTGATCATCGGCGGTGAGAGCGACAGCATCGCGCCGGTCTCGTCGCACTCGGAGCCGTTCTACAACAGCATCCCGGCCACGTCCGAGAAGGCGTACCTGGAGTTGAACTCGGCGAGTCACTTCTTCCCGCAGAGCGTCAACACGCCCACGGCCAAGCAGATGGTGGCCTGGCTGAAGCGGTTCGTCGACGACGACACCCGCTACGAGCCGTTCCTCTGCCCGGGCCCGAGCGGCTTCTCCATCGAGGAGTACCGCAACACCTGCCCCAGCTACTGACCCCCCGTCGGGGCGGCCACCAGGTGTGGTCGCCCCGACCCGGTCTGTCGTCGGCGGCGTGGTCGGTCCCGGCCACGCCGATGCGGGCTTCCGCGCCGGAGGCGGCGGAACTATATCGCATCCTCAGTGCAAATTAACTCCCGGCGAGGCGGCCACGGCCAGGCTGCCGGCTGCGACCTCGCCGACCTGACCACCCGTGCGGCCCACAAAGGTGGCCGCTGGGTGGTCGACGTGTGGACCTTGGCAACAACGAGGTGTCGAAGGTATTGACGGGGCGAGCCATAATCGTACACTGCCAGTGTAAATATCCCGCCCGAGTCGAGGGATGCGTGATGGAGCAAGGGCTCGCACTGCACCACATCGGGGTGCGCTTCGGCGGCCTCACCGCCCTCGACGACGTCTCGCTGCGGGTGCCCGCCGGCAGCGTGGTGGGCGTGATCGGCCCCAACGGCGCCGGCAAGACCACCCTGTTCAACGTCATCTGCGGCTTCCTCGTGCCGGAGTCGGGCTCGCTGACCCTCGACGGCCGCCCACTGCGACCGCGACCACACCAGCTGACCCGGCTCGGCATCGCCCGGACCCTGCAGGGCACCGGGCTCTTCGCCGGGCTCACGGCGCTGGAGAACGTGATGACCGGCGCCACGCACACCGCGCGGGCCGGCTTCCTGGCGGCCCTTCTCGGCCTGCCCGGCAGCGACCGCGACGAGCGCCGCCTGCGCCAGCACGCCCTCGACATCCTCGACGGCCTGGGGATCGCCGGACACGCCGACGCCGCACCGGGCACGCTGCCCTTCGCCGTACGCCAGCGAGTCGCCCTGGCTCGCGCGCTCGCCGCCCGACCCCGGCTGCTGCTGCTCGACGAGCCCGCCGGGGGCCTGGGCGCGGAGGACATCGCCGACCTGGCGGAGCTGATCCGGCAGCTACCCCAGCGCGCGGCCGACCCCTGCGCGGTGCTGCTGGTGGAGCACCACATGGACCTGGTCATGTCGGTCTGCGACGAGATCGTGGTGCTCGACTTCGGTCGGGTGATCGCCGCCGGCACACCCGACGAGGTCCGCGACGACCCGGCGGTCACCGACGCCTACCTCGGCTCCGCCGTCGACGAGGCCACGGCATGAGCAGCGACGACCTGCTGCTGGTACGCGGGCTGGAGGCCGGCTACGGAGCGGCGCCCGTGCTGCACGCGGTCGACCTCTCCGTCCCGCGCGGCACCATCGCGGCGGTCGTGGGGGCCAACGGCGCCGGCAAGACCACCCTGCTGCGCACGCTCTCCGGCATGCTCCGCCCCACCGCCGGCCGGATCGCCCTGGCCGGCGAGGACCTGCGCGGCATCCCGGTGGAGCAGCTCGTCCGACGCGGCATGGCACACGTGCCGGAAGGGCGCGGGGTGGTCGGGGAACTCACGGTGGACGAGAACCTGCGCCTCGGCGGGCTGTGGCGACGCGACCGGGCCGACGCCGCCCGGGCCCTCGACGAGGTCTACCAGCTCTTCACGCCACTGGCCCGGCGCCGGCGACACCTCGGGCACCAGCTCTCCGGCGGCGAGCGGCAGATGCTCGCCCTCGGGCGGGCGCTGGTCGGCCGGCCCCGCCTGCTGCTGCTCGACGAACCGTCGCTCGGACTGGCACCGCGGGTGGTCGCCCAGATCATGGCCCTGCTGCGTCAGCTGCGCGACAGCACCGGGCTGACCGTGCTGCTGGTCGAACAGAACGTGCGCAGCGCGCTCTCCGTGGCCGACCAGGGCGTGGTGATGGCCCTCGGGCGGGTCGTCACCGCCACCCCGGCCGCCGAGCTGCGCGACGACGACGACCTGCGCCACGCCTACCTCGGTTTCTGACCACCTCGTCCCCCGGAAGGAGGACTGTTGGACCGCTTCGTCTTCCTCACCCTCGACGGTCTGTCGAGGGGTGCGGTCTACGCCGCGTTCGCGCTGGCCCTGGTGCTCATCTGGCGGGCCGCCCGCATCGTCAACTTCGCCCAGGGAGCGATGGCCGTCGCCACCGCGTACTTCGCCTACAGCGTCGCCGCGGCCACCGGCTCCTACTGGCTGGGCTTCCTGGCCGCGCTCGTGGCCGGGCTGCTCCTCGGCGCGGTCGTCGACCTGGCCGTCATGCGGTTCGTCGACCACTCGTCCCCGCTCAACCCGGTGATCGTCGCGCTCGGCCTGGTGCTGCTGATCCAGGCCGTCCTCGGCATGGTCTACGGCAACGAGTTCCTGCCCGCCGAGGCGCCGCTCTCCCGGGCCGCGCTCACCGTCGGCGGGCTCGCCGTCCTCTCCCCGTACGACCTGTTCGCCTTCGCGGCGGTCGGGGTGGTGGTCGTCGCGCTGGCCTGGACCTTCACCCGCACCCCGGTCGGCCTGCGGATGCGCGCCGCGGCGTTCGCCCCCGAGGTCTCCCGCCTGCTCGGGGTCAACGTCAGCGGCATGCTCACCCTCGGCTGGGCGCTCGCCTCCGGCGTCGGTGCGCTCGCCGGCATGCTGGTCATCCCCACCGAACTCGGCCTGCACCCGCACGCGATGGATCTGGTCTTCGTCGCGGCGTTCACCGGGGCCGTCGTCGGCGGGTTGGACAGCCCACCCGGCGCCGTCGTCGGTGGTCTCCTGGTCGGTCTCCTGCTCTCCTACGTCAGCGGTTACGCCGGCAGCGACCTCACCGCCCTCGCGGTGCTGCTCCTGCTGCTGGCGGTGCTGCTGGTCCGTCCCGCCGGCCTCTTCGCCCCGGCCGTGGCGAGGCGGGTGTGAGCGCCACCCGCGCGGCGACCCCGCCGACGACCCGGGCGAGCCACGCCGGCAGCCGTCCGTGGCAGGGGCGCCGCGGCTCGACCCTGCTGCGGCACCTCGCCGTCGCGCTCGCCGCCGCGCTGCTGCTGGTGGCGCTCAGCTACGGCCTGGAGCCGTTTCGCAACTTCCAGCTCGCCACCGTGGCCGCCTACCTCTGCGCGACCGCCGGGCTCACCGTCCTCACCGGACTCAACGGGCAGCTCTCGCTGGGGCACGGCGCGCTGATGGCCACCGGCGCCTACACCGTCGCTCTCTGCCAGAACGCCTTCGCCGACCGGGGCGTCACCGGGGGGTGGACGCTCCCGGTCTCGCTGAGCGCGGCGGTCCTGACCACCATCGGAGTCGGCGCCGTGGTCGGCGTGGCCGCGGCCCGGTTGCGTGGCCCGTACCTCGCCGGTGTCACGCTGGCCGTCGCGGTCGTCGTACCGGCGCTCGCGGTCACCTTCGACGACGTCTTCAACGGGGAGCAGGGGCTCTCGGTCCCCGTCGAGCCGCCCCCGGCGGCGCTCGGCCCGTACTTCCCCTACGAGCGCTGGCAGCTCTGGGTCACCGGCTCGGCCACCCTGCTCGCCCTGCTGCTGCTGGGCAACCTGGTCCGCAGCCGGTTCGGCCGAACGTTCCGGGCGGTACGCGACGACGAGGTCGCCGCCCGCCTCGCCGGCATCCACGTCGCGCGTACCCAGGTCCTCGCCTTCGTGGTCAGCGCCGCCACCGCCGGGCTCGGCGGCGCCCTGCTCGCGGTGCTCGCGCAGAGCGTGTCACCCGGGGCGTTCTCGCTGACGCTCTCGCTCTTCCTGCTCATGGCCGTCGTCATCGGCGGGCTCGGCAGCCTGGCCGGCGCGGCGTGGGGGGCCGTCCTGCTGGTCGCCCTGCCCGACCTGACGCACACCCTGACCGACCTGCTCACGCTCTCGCCCGCGGTGGCCCAACGGATGGAGGGCAACCTGCCGTTGGCGATCTTCGGGAGCACGCTGGTCGTCGTCATGATCGCCGCGCCCGGCGGGGTGCAGGGTCTGCTGTCCCGGCTCGGCCGGGCCCTGCTCGCCCGGTCACCGGCCCGGCGGTCCTGAGCCGGCCCGATCCGGCCGTGGCAGCCGGGCCGCGCCGGCCGCCGGATCACCCACCCACCACCCGTTCAACCAGTACCGGACCGAGGAAAGGTCGGTGTCCCACATGAAACGCGTCGCACGATGCGGTCTCGCGATCGCCACCTCCATCACCCTGCTCACCACCTCCGCCGCCTGCGGCGACGACGGGTCCGGCGGCGGCAGCCGTGCACCGGTGCCCGGCGTCACCGACACGCAGATCGTGGTCGGCACCCACATGCCGCTCACCGGGCCCGCGTCGGCCGGCTACTCGAAGATCGCACCGGCCACCAAGGCGTACTTCGACTACGTCAACGCCAACGGCGGCGTGCACGGTCGGAAGCTCACCTACAAGATCATGGACGACGGGTACAACCCGGCGAACACCCAGCAGGTGGTCCGCCAACTGGTCCTGCAGGACAAGGTCTTCGCCATCCTCAACGGCCTCGGTACGCCGACCCACAGCGGCGTGCTCGACTTCCTCAAGTCCAACCGCGTGCCCGACCTCTTCGTGGCCTCCGGCAGCCGGAGCTGGGACCAGCCCGACAAGTACCCGGGCACCTTCGGCTTCAACACCGACTACACCGTGGAGGGCAAGATCCTCGCCAACCACGTGAAGACCAGCCTGCCCGGCCGGAAGGTCTGCTTCCTCGGCCAGGACGACGACTTCGGCCGGGACAGTCTCGTCGGCGTGGAGAGGGTGCTCGGTGCCGGGGCGGTCGTCGCCCGGCAGACCTACGTCACCAGCAACACCAACGTGGCCCCCCAGATCGGTGCGTTCAATGCCGCCGGCTGCCAGGTCGTCATCCTCGCCACGGTGCCCGGCTTCACCGCGCTCGCCGTCGGCACCGCCGCCCGGTTGGGCTTCAAGCCGCAGTGGCTGGTCTCCAACGTCGGCGCCGACCATCCGACCCTGGCCAAGCAGCTCGGCGCCGCCGCCCCGCTGCTGGACGGGATGATCGGCGCCAACTACCTGCCGATGCAGAACGACACCGCGAACCCGTGGATCCAGCTCTTCACCAAGGTCAACAAGGAGCACAACGGGGACGCCCCCTTCGACGGCAACACCGTCTACGGCATGGCGGTCGGCTATCTCTTCGTGCAGGTGCTCCTCGCCGCGGGCAAGGACCTGACCCGGGAATCGGTGCTCGACGCCGTCGTCAAGGGCGGCTACCAGGGCCCCGGGCTGGCCCCACTGCGCTTCTCGGCCACCGACCACTCCGGCTACGGCGGGCAGCGGTTGACCCGGGTGAGCGGGGGAGTGCAGAGCTACTTCGGTCCGACGTACGAGACCGACGAGGGGGACGGGCCGGTGCAGGAGTACACCGCCGCGCCGGCGACACCGCCGGCCAACGGTGTGCCGACGGCCTCCTGATCGCCCGTTCCCGCGCCACCTGCTCACCGGCCGGACGCGGTCGCCGCGGTCTGCCGCGGCGACCGCGCCCGGCCCGCACGATCGAGGCGGCCAGGTCGTCGGCGCGCAGCTCGCGCAGGGAACCCTTGTTAGCGCGTCAG
This sequence comes from Micromonospora phytophila, assembly GCF_023656545.1. Lineage (GTDB taxonomy): Bacteria > Actinomycetota > Actinomycetes > Mycobacteriales > Micromonosporaceae > Micromonospora > Micromonospora phytophila. The sequence continues at coordinate 8,309 of NZ_JAMOKF010000191.1, forward strand.
ATCGGCGACCGGGCGGCGGCGACGATGACGACTTCTGGCATGACAACGCCCTCCCGGAGCACGAGGTATATATGCATCGGCAGTGCGGTTACACGTCGACGGCCTCAACGGGGATGCGCCATGGCCATCGTCACCGCCGTTGACATCATCACGTCCACCTCCTAATATTTGCACCGCAAATGCAGAATTAGCTCCACGGGCGGGCCGCCGAGCTGCTCAGTCGGGACACCCCGCTGGCCCAGCTCTGCGCCCGCGCCCGGCTCGCCGACCGCCCCGGCGCCGACGGGGGCTGGCCCGCCGGGAACCGCGCCGGCACCAGCCCCGGTCCGGGCGACCGGCGCGCGTCTAGACTCGGCGGTGCGCTCGCGGGGGACGTGGCGGCGGCGAGGGGGCGGCGTGGATGGGCAGAGCTGAGGCACCGGGCCGGGTCGACGGGCGGACCGCCCGGGCCGAACGCACCCGAGCCGCGATCGTGGAGGCCCACCTCGCGCTCATCTCCGAGGGTGACCTCCGGCCGACCGGTGAGCGCATCGCCGAGCGGGCCGGCATCTCGCTGCGTACGCTCTGGACCAACTTCAAGGACATGGAGACGCTGTTCGAGGCGAGCGGCGAGGAGCTGCTGCGGCAGCAGGACGCCGCCTACCGGCCGATCTCGCCGGCGCTGCCGCTGGCCAAGCGGGTCGACGCGTTCTGCCGGCAGCGGGCCAGGCTGCTCCAGCTCATCGCCGCGTCGGCCCGGGCCGCGCAGATGCGTGAGCCGGTCTCCGCGCAGTTGCACCGCAACCGCCTCAAGCACATCGCCCGGGTCCGCAACGAGGTCGAGCAGCTCTTCGCGGCCGAGCTGGACCAGGCCGGTCCGGGCCGGGAGCAGCTGGTGAACGCCCTGGTGGCGGCCAGCATGTGGCCGGCCTGGTCGATGCTGCGCGACGGCCTGGGGCTGGGCGTGGACCAGGCGCGGGCCGTGATGGCCCGTACGGTCGCCGCCCTGTTGGCCGACCCGGCGGCGCGCTGAGGGGTCAGCCGGCGAGGAAGTCGACGATCGCCGGCGCGAAACCGGGATCCCGGACGACGCCCAGGTGGTCACCGGGCAGTGGTCTGCGCACCGCGCCGGGGATCGCGCCGGCCAGCACCTGCGGGCGGGCCGCGAGGTGGTCGGCGACGCCGTGCAGCACGAGCGTCGGCGCGGTGATGCGCCCCAGCGGGATCGGGTCGGTGTGCACCGCGGTGACCTGGGCGGCCAGGGCGTGCCGGTCGGCGCCCACCGCGTCGGCCAGCAGCCGGAAGGCGAGGGCGGGGGACGCGGCGATGGTGCCGGAGTGCTCGGCGAGCAGCACCGCGGCCACCTCCGCCGGCGGCATCGCCCGGGTGTCGAGCCCGCCCAATTCCACCATGGCGGCGCCGACGCCGCTGAGCACGAGCCGCCGCACCCGGTGGTCCTGGCTGGCCAGGATCGCCGCGACGACCGCCCCCATCGAGTACCCGACCAGGTCGACCGCGTCGACGTCCAGGAGATCCAGCAGTAGGCCCAGGTCCCGGGCCATCGTCGCCTCGCCGTACCGCCCGGGGTCGCGGGGCTTCTGCGACGCGCCGTGGCCGCGAGCGTCGACCGTGACCACCCACCGCTGCGCCTCGACCAGCGCGGCGACCACGCCGGGGGCGACGAAGTTGGTGTGCGCGTCGACGGCGAAGCCGTGGTGCAGCACCACCGGCGGTGATCCGCCGCGGCGGCCCCACTCGCGGTAGGCGATCTCCACCCCGTCGAACGAGGTCATCCGGTCCACCAGGTCACCTGCCCTCTTTCCAACTTGTTACCGATGGGTGACACTCAAAATATGGTCACTGCATCGTCAGTGCAAATAACCGAGTTGCGGGGGCGCGATGACGAGTGCCGGGCGATCCGGCAGCTGCTCGACGGCGCGGCGGGCGGCGGGCGGGCGCTGCTGTTCCAGGGCGAGCCCGGCTCCGGCCGCACCGCGCTGACCACCTACGCGCACCGGCACGCCGAAGGCTTCACCCTGCTCGCCGGCACGGGCCTCGCGGAGGAGGCCGCACTGCCCTACGCGGGGCTGCAACGACTCCTCGATCCGGTGCTCGACCGGGCCGAGGCGCTGCCCGGCCGGCAACCGCGCCTGCTGCGACGCGCCCTGACCGGAGCGGGCTGTCCCGCCGACCGCCGACTGGCACTCTCGATGGCCGTGCTCGACCTGCTCGCCCTCGCCGCCCGGGAGCGCCCGCTGCTCTGCACCATGGACGACGTCGACCTGGGCGACCAGCAGACCGCCGAGGCCCTGGCCTTCGTGGCCCGGCGCCTGCGTCAGCTGCCGATCGTCATCCTCCTCACCGGGACGACGAGCGCCACGGCCGGCGGGATACCCACCTACCGGCTCCGTCCCCTCGACGAGCGCGACAGCTGTGCCGTCCTGGCCGACCGGGCGCCCGAGCAGCCCTGCCCGCCGGTGGCCGCGGCGCTCGCCACGGTCGCCGGCGGCAACCCGCAGGCCCTGGTGGACCT
>NZ_JAMOKF010000192.1 GCF_023656545.1 Micromonospora phytophila
GGCCGGTGACGCGACCCTGGGCGCGGTGGTCAACAACCTCGGCGGGACGCTGCTGGTCTGCCTCGCGGTGCTGGCGCTGCCCTCGGTACGGGCCGGCCTGGTCGCGCTGCGCGGGGCCCGGCTGCCCTGGTGGGCGTACCTGGGCGGGCTGGGTGGGGCGGCCGTCGTGCTGCTCGGCGCGTACGTCGTACCGGTGCTGGGCGTGGCGGTCTTCACCATCGCCCAGGTCGCCGGCGGCAGCGTGGGCGGGCTGGCCGTCGACCGGGCCGGGCTCGCCCCGGTGGGCCGGTTGGCGCTCACCGGTCCCCGGGTGGTCGGGGCGCTGCTCGGCGTGGCGGCGGTGGCGCTGGCCCAGCTCGGCCAGCCGGTCGGGGACCTCGCGCTCGGCCTGGTCCTGCTCGCCGTGGCCGGCGGGCTGGGCGTCGCGCTCCAGTCCGCGCTGAACGCCCGGGTCTCCGCCGCCGGCTCGGCCTCCGCCGGGGTCGTGGTCAACTTCGCCACGGGTACGCCCGTCGTGCTGCTCGTGGCGGCGCTGGCCGGCGCCTTCACCGGGCCGGCCCCGACCTGGCCGGACGCCTGGTACCTGTACGCCGGCGGGCTGCTCGGCGTCGGCATCGTGGCGAGCCTGGTCATCGGGGTGCGGGTGGTGGGCGTGCTGCGCACCGGACTGGCCCTGGTCGCCGGGCAGCTGGGCGGCGCGCTGCTGCTCGACGCGCTGCTGCCGGGCGGACCGGGCGTACGGCTGCCGGTGCTCGCCGGCGCGCTGCTCACCCTCCTGGCGGCGCTGATCGCCGGCCGGGGCGCCGGCCGGCGGGCGGCACCCCCCGATTCCAAGCGAGGAGCGGCGGGGGAGCCGGAGCGGGCGACGGTCAGCCCATGATCAGTTGATGCTCCACCGTCGTACCGGGCCTTCCGGCGACGGGTTCCCATCAACTGATCATGGTGGTGCCGCCCCGGGCGGCCGCGGCCGGTGACCGGCGGCGACACGACCGCTCCGTGTGGCGGTCGAGGGGCGGCCCGCGGCGGATGGCAGACTGGTGGGGTGAGCGAAACCGAGTCGATCCGCCTCCGCCCCCGCCGCATCCGGGTGGTCTGCTGGGCCTCGGCGGCCGCGCTGCTCGTGGTGTTCAGCCTGGTGGCGACCTCGTTGAGCGGCCCGACCGGCGACGGCTACGGCAGCTTCCAGCGCGGCGACCAGATCGCCATGGTCGGTCTCGGTGTCTTCGGCGCGCTCGGCTTCCTGCTCTTCACCCGGCCGCGGGTGGAAGCGGACGCGCGCGGCGTGCGGGTGCGCAACGTCGTCGGCTCGTACGAGCTGCCCTGGGAGGTCGTCCGGGCGGTCCGCTTCGACCGGGGCGCGCCCTGGGCCAGCCTGGAGCTGCACGACGACGACCTGCTGCCGATGGTCGCCCTGCAGGCCGCCGACAAGGAGCTGGCGGTGGAGGGCGTCCGCGCCCTGCGCCGGCTGCACCAGGCACACCAGGCCCGCCTCGCCGAGGGTGCGACCGGCCGCTGACCGCGCCACGGCCCGGGATCGGGGTGCCCGGTTTGGGCGGTGACCCGGCGCGGGTGTAGTGTGGTCGAGTCGACCAGGCTGTCTCCGCGTGCGAGCAGGCAGCCATGAAAGAGGAGCGCCTGCTCCCACCCGTAGTCGCCAGACGGTGGCCGGGTCCGGTCCCCGGTTCCGGGCACGTCCCGGCGCCGGATGCGCGATCATGTGATCGTGCCGACCGGTCGAGCGGGCCCTGGCATGCGCCGGGGCCTTCTGCTTTCCGGGTCGGCTCCCACCCGGGAGCCGCAGGGTCGGCCATGTAGGAGAACTCGACTCGAGGAGGCCCCATCAGCGTCGAACCACGCGTGAACGAGCAGATCCGGGCACGTGAGGTCCGACTGGTCGGCCCCGAGGGTGAGCAGGTGGGCATCGTCCCGCTGGAGCGCGCCCTTCAGCTGGCCGCGGACGTCGATCTGGACCTGGTCGAGGTTGCGCCGATGGCGCGCCCGCCGGTGTGCAAGCTCATGGACTTCGGCAAGTTCAAGTACGAGAGCGCACTGAAGGCGCGCGAAGCGCGGCGTAACCAGCAGCAGACCGTCATCAAGGAGATGAAGCTCCGGCCGAAGATCGACCCGCACGACTACGAGACCAAGAAGGGTCACGTGGTGCGGTTCCTCAAGGCCGGCGACAAGGTCAAGGTGACGATCATGTTCCGCGGTCGCGAGCAGAGCCGCCCGGAGCTGGGTTACCGGCTCCTGCGTCGGCTCGAATCGGAGATCACGGACCTGGGGTACGTCGAGGCCGCTCCGAAGCAGGACGGTCGAAACATGATCATGGTTCTCGCCCCGCACCGGGCCGTCAAGGCCTCCGCGGTCGCCGCGACGGCGTCCCGTGGTGGACCCCGGGACCGGGCGGAGGAGTCCGCCCCGGCAGCCGGTGAGGCCGCGGCGACCGGCGAGACCGCAGCAGCCGGCGAGACCGGCGCAGTCGCCGACAACACCGGCGAGTAACAGGGGAGAGACGTTCCACATGCCGAAGATGAAGAGCCACACGGGTATGGGCAAGCGGGTCAAGGTGACCGGCAAGGGCAAGATCGTTGCCCAGCAGGCCGGCCTCCGGCACAACCTGGAGAAGAAGGCCTCCACCCGGACCCGCCGGCTGACCGGCACGGTCGTGCTGGCCAAGGCCGACACCAAGCGCATCAAGAAGCTGCTCGGCCGCTGACGCGCGCCACCCTGACGTAAGAAGGAGTTGAGATGGCACGCGTCAAGCGGGCTGTGAACGCCCAGAAGAAGCGCCGTACCCTGCTGGAGACCGCCAGCGGCTACCGCGGACAGCGCTCCCGGCTGTACCGCAAGGCCAAGGAGCAGGTGCTGCACTCGATGCAGTACGCCTACCGGGACCGTCGCGACCGTAAGGGCGACTTCCGGCAGCTGTGGATCCAGCGGATCAACGCGGGTGCCCGCGCCAACGGGATGACCTACAACCGCCTGATCCAGGGCCTGCGCCTGGCCGGCATCGAGGTCGACCGCAAGATCCTGGCCGACATGGCCGTCAACGACGCCGCCTCCTTCGCGGCGATCGTCGAGCTGGCCCGGGCCGCGGTCGCGGCCGAGGGCACCGGCGGCGCGGCGGCCCAGGCCGCCTGATCCCGGCGCATCTGAGCGAGGCGCCTCCCGCGTCGTCACCGACGCACGGGAGGCGCCTCGGTCGTGCCGGAGGACCGGAAACCATGCCCTTCACGCCGCGTACACCCCGGGTGGTCGCCGCCCGCCGGCTGCAGCGCCGCCGGGACCGCGAGGCCGCCGGCCGTTTCCTGGCCGAGGGGCCGCAGGCGGTCCGCGAGGCCCTGGCCCGCCCGGGGGTGGTCACCGAACTCTTCGGTACGCCCACCGCCCTGGACCGCCACGCCGAGCTGGCCGCCGACGCGGCCCGCGCCGTCGCCGCCGACGTCGGCCCGGTCGCGCACGCCGTCGGGCTGGACGTCACCGACGAGGAGCAGGTCCGCGCGCTGGTCGCCGACACCGAACGGCGGTACGGCCGGATCGACCTGTTCTGTGCCAACGCGGGCGTGGCCACCGGCGGGGGAGTGGAGGTCGACGACGCCGGCTGGGACCGCGCCTGGCGGGTGAACGTGCTCTCCCACGTCTACGCCGCCCGCGCGGTGCTCCCGGCGATGCTGGCCCGCGGCGGCGGCCACCTGCTGATGACCTGTTCCGCGGCGGGCGTGCTGACCGCGGTCGGGGACGCCCCGTACACCGCCACGAAGCACGCCGCCGTGGGCTTCGCCGAGTGGCTGTCGATCACCTACCGCGACCAGGGCGTCCGGGTCAGCGCGCTCTGCCCGCAGGGAGTGGACACGCCGATGCTCGCCGACGGGCTGGCCGCCGGCCACCTGGGCGCCCAGGTCATCGCCGCCTCCGGCGCGGTGCTCACCCCGGACGAGGTCGCCGACGCGGTGGTCGCCGGTCTCGCCGAGGAGCGGTTCCTCATCCTCCCGCACCCCGAGGTCGCGGACTACGCCCGCCGCCGCGCCGAGGACCCGGACGGCTGGCAGGCCGGCCTGCGCAAACTCGTCCGCCGCCTCCGCGCCTAGCGGCCGGGAGCCGACCGGTTCCTGCGCTGACCTGCTGCGTGACTGCGCCCACCCGGCCTGGCCGAATAGCTCACACCGACAAGCCCAGGGAGCAACAAGCATGACCATCATCGACAAGATCGCCTGGATCCGCCTTGAAAACGGCGCGATCCTCAGCTCGCGATCACGCGGCAAGGATGTCTACTACATCCCAGGCGGCAAGCGAGAACCAGGCGAAGGCGACATCGACACCCTCGTCCGCGAGATTGAGGAAGAACTCAGCGTGACCATCGCTCCTGACACCGCCGAGCACGTCGGAACCTTCCACGCCCAGGCCCATGGTCACCCGGACGGGACGATGGTCCGCATGACCTGCTACACCGCCGACTACCAAGGCGTCCTGCAGCCCAGCAGCGAGATCGAGGAGATGGTCTGGTTCACCCATGCCGACCGCCACCGGGTCTCCCCAGTCGACCAGATCATCTTCGATCATTTACACGAGACGGCGCGCATGCGCTGAGGCAGCGTCGGCACCCGTCCACAGGTATCGACAATTTCTCACCGGACAGGTGGCTGGCAGTCTGGGATCCTTTGCGGATGCGGCAGGTCACCGTGCTTGGCAGTTCTGGTGCCTTTCCCGAGCCAGGCAGTGCCTGTAGCGGTTTCGCCGTGGACTGGGACGGCTACCGGTTGGTGCTTGATCTTGGCTACGCCACGCTGCCGCGCCTGCTCGGGCACTGGCCAGATGGTGCAGTGGACGCTGTCGTCATCACCCATGAGCACCCCGATCACTGCATCGATCTGCACGGGCTGTTCCGGATGCGGTTCTACGGTGACTCCGGTGGACCACGGCTGCCGTTGTACTGCCCGCCGGGCGTACTGGACCGGATCAGCGGCCTGGAGCCGGACGTTGACCTACACGCGGTCTTCGACATGCATCCGCTGCCGGGCAACTACCGGGTGGGGCCGTTCGACCTGACCGGACTGCCGCTCCCGCACTACGTGCCCACCGCAGGCATCCGTATACAGGCTGACGGGATAACCCTGGCTTACTCCGGGGACACCGGCCCGACTCCCGCGTTGGCCGAACTCGGCCGCGACGCCGACCTGTTCATCGTCGAGGCCACCGACCGCGATGGCGAGACCAACCGACCCACACGTAATCTCCTGACCTCCACAGAGGCCGGTTACTGGGCTCGCCGGGCGGGCGCCCGTCGAGTGATGCTCACCCACTTTTGGCCAGGCAATGACCGGGCAGCCGCAGTGGCCGCCGCACAGGTGGAGTTCGACGGTGCTGTGCTGGCGGCCGAAGAAGGCCTCACCGTCACACTCGGGGCGCCAGATCGCTGACCGCTCCTCGTCACGGCGGTGCCAGGGTGTTCGCCCGTACTCGGCTGATCCGACCGTTCGTGGAATGCCTACGTACCGAGGAGCAGCGCTTCGGCGCCCACCGGTCGGAACCCGGCCGCCTGGAAGGCACGGACACTGCGCGCGTTGCCAGCCGCCTGCTGTGACCAGACCGGCTGCCCGTCGGGCACCAGATGCCGGGCGGCCGTCGCCAGCGCCCGCCCCAGGCCCCGGTGGCGACGTCCCTCGTCGACCTCGATCGCCGTTTCCCAGCGGCCTGCTACGCCCCGGCCAAGAAGGATCACCCCGCCGTCGGCCGCCCAGACGCGGACGTCGTCACGGCGCTTACGTGCCCGGACTTCGCGGGGATGATCGGCGTCCACAAGCTCGCGTAGCTTCAGCGGGGGTGCACCGGACAGGGGGCTCGCGACCGTCAGGAGGTCGATCGTGTCGGTGGACCGCCCGGTGCGGTCGAGCAGCGCACCCAGGAAACGCGGATTCATCGTGGCCGCCAGGCCGTCGCAGTCGACAGTGGCCAGGGTGCGGCGTACCCACTGGGGGTCTTCGTCCGTGAACACCACAGAGTGCGCGGTGAATGCGATCACTCCGGCGTCGCGGTGGCTTGGCTGCGGTACCACGGTGGTCCCGCCGTCCGGCGGCGGGAATTGCCCGCGTGCTGCCGCGTCCAGGATATCGGCCAACGTGCCGGCCATGATCACTTTCTCCTCGGTTTCGGGTTGCACCGGGTAGGTGCCGGCGGTGCTTCACAATAGGGGCCATGGTGCTGGGTGTTCCACGTCCGATCGTGGTCGCGCCGATGGCCGGCGGGCCGTCGACGCCTGAACTGGTGGCGGCGGCCGGGGCCGCCGGCGCGGTGGGATTCCTGGCGGCCGGCTACAAGACACCGGACACGGTGGCGCGGGAGGTCGCGGACCTGCGGGCGAGCCGGCTGCCCTTCGGGTTGAACATCTTCGTGCCGTCGCCACCCCCGGCCGACCTGGCACCGCTGCGGGAGTATCGCCGGGCACTGGAGCCGGAGGCGCAGCGGTACGGGGTCGCCCTGCCGCAGCTGCGGCTCGACGACGACGACCACTTCACCGCCAAGGTCGAGATCGCCGCCGCCGCAGCCGTGCCGCTGGTCAGCTTCGCCTTCGGAGTGCCCGAGGCGTCGGCTGTCCAGGCCTTGCGCCGCGCGGGATGCACGGTGCTGGTCACGGTGACCAACGTCGAGGAGGCGCGGCGGGCGGCTGCCGCCGGACCGGACGCGCTCATCGCGCAGGCCGGATCGGCCGGTGGCCACTCGGCCACCACCTCACCCGCCGACTACGACGGCACCTCTACCGCACCAGAACTGGTACGCGACGTCCTCGCCGCCGTGGATCTGCCGGTCATCGGGGCGGGCGGCACCGGAACCGCGGCGGACGTACGACGACTGCTGGCGGCAGGCGCGGTCGCGGTGCAGGCGGGCACGGTGTTCCTGCTCGCCGACGAGGCCGGTACGCGGCCGGCGCAACGGCAGGCGATGCTCTCCGGGCGGTTCACCGAGACCGTGGTGACCCGGGCATTCACCGGCCAGCCGGCGCGGGCGCTGGGGAACAGGTTCACGGACGTCTACTCGGCGAGTGCGCCGGTCGGGTATCCCGCGGTGCACCACCTGACCGCGCCGATCCGCGCGGCGGCTGCCGAACGCGGCGACCCGGACGGGATCAACCTGTGGTCGGGTACGGCACACCGGGAGGCCCGGCCCGGCCCGGTGGCCGAGATCCTGTCCCGACTGAGCGATGCCTGAGCGCCCGCCTGCCGCGACACACGTTCCGGTCCGCAGCGGTAATCAAGGCCGCCCATCGATGCAACCGGTTGCGTAGCTCAGTGCCCGAATCGATTGCCTTGTCAAATGGGTCAACAAGCTGTCGACAAGACATGGTGTTCGCCGAACGCCTCCAACGCCCACGGCCCACCGGTCCCGCGGGGGTGACCGAGCGCGGTTCGTCAATCACCGGCTCGTTGGGACCGGGTGTGGGGACGGGATGGTGAAAGGGAAGTCGGTAGGTGGTCGTCGCGATCCCTACCTCCAGAGGTGGGCCGACCGGGCAGCGTCGGCCAGGAAACCCGCAAGCCGGCGGGTGGAACAGACCGCCGCCTAGCGGAAGTACGGGGCGGCGGAGTGCGAGGCATGGGGCCGCCGGTCAGTCGGAGTCGTCGTCAGCGATGGCCTCCGGCTCCTGGCGCAGCGGTAGATCCCCTCTGTCCGGTACGGAATCCTGAACCGACGACGGAACGCCGTCGCCATCGCCGGACCGTCACCTGGCTTCGGCCGTGCGCAGGTCGGCGATAAGCCGGTCGAGCAGGCGTTCCTCCATTACCGCTCGGCCGGTCCGCCGCATCGACTCGCCTAGCGACTCGTCCCACGGGGTCCCGGCGGGCGTACCGAGCAGGGCCGTGCCGGTGCCCGCCGCAGGCAGGTAGTCGGCGGCTGTCATTCGCCATGGAACCGCACTCGGGTACCGCTGGAGAGCCGCCGCCGTCAGTCGTATGCCGGTCCAGTCGAAGTCGTTGCGCCACCGAATCACTGCCCCACAAGCGGCGCGTAGCAGCGTGTGGACGGCGACCGAGGGCACTCCTTCGGTGCAGATCAGCGGCGGAGCCTGGGCCCCGAGCGCGGCGTTGGCCGCGCGTAACACGGCGGGGTTCTCGCAGACGTACACCTCGTCGCAGGTCACGGTCAGCGGTGCCAGGCGCAGTTGGTGCAGGGTGACCCGCATCGGCACGCCCGCCTGGGCGGCCTCGGTCATCCACCGCCCGACCAGACCGCCGGTGGCCGGCACGTTGAGCACCAGCACCTGGCTGGCGAGGTCGTCCGGGACCAGCCCGACCGATTCCCACAAGGCCCGTTCCTGCTCGCCGTGGACCGGTAGCGCCGTCTGGTGCCACGCGGCGACGGCACGTAGGACGAGTCCACGCAGCGGCCCCTCGGTGAGGGCCTTCGTGTCGTCCAGCACCCGGTCGGCGAAGACCGGCATCGGTTCGTCGGCCGCGGGCAGCGCGTCCAGTACGCCAACCACGTCCTCGAACGGCAGTCCGGTTCGGACGACGCGGGTCAGGGTGCCGTCGCGGCGCAGGCCGTCGAGCCATTCGGCGTACCAGGCGGTGCTGGCGTGCCGGCCGTTGTGAGCTACGGCGAGGACGGCGTCGCGGGCCACCGCCTCGCGTTTCAGCTCGGCCGGCCGGTTGCGTAGCGGGGCCGTCGCGGTGAGCACGTCGGCCAGGCCGACTCCGTGTGCCGCCCGCAGGTGCTCGTCCACCTCGGTGAGTCGGACGCTGAGGCGGGCCGCTGAGGCGGAGCGGTGGGTACCGGTTATGCCGATGATCACGAGACGTTCGTCGTCGGTGGGGGCGGCCAGCGTCACGGTGGCGTCGAGCCGCCCGCCGGTGCGTTCCAGGCTGCGTCGTGCAGCCTTCAGCAACCGCCGCCAGCCAGGCTGCTCGACCAGTTCTGCCGGACTGCCGTGCCCGCCCGGCCGGTCCCGCCCCGGCTGCGCGGACAACGTCTCTCGACCGGTCCGCTCCGACGGCCGGTCGTCGCGCCCGCCGGTCATTCGTCCGCGAGGTCGAGCAGGACGCCGGCCCGCTCGGGTTCTCCGCGACCGTCCGGGGCGCGGCGGGTCTCCGGGGAGCCGAGCGCGCGAGCCAGCGTTCCGTCGAAGTCGGCGACGTTGGTCGAGCCGTCCCAGACCAGCAGCACGGTGGATACGGCGTGTTCCACGGCGGAGTGGGACAGGTCGTAGTGGGCGGCGCCGCTGACCGCCGGGTGGGTGGCCCAGAGGTCGTAGCCGGTCATGAACAGGTCCAGGTCGAACTGTTTCGCCAGGGCCATCAGTTCACCTCGGCCGGTGTCGTCCACGCCGGCGAACGCCTCGTCGAGGCCGAGCAGCCGGGGTGCGTCCGGCCGTGCCGAGCCGAACAGGGCGTTGGCGGCGGCGAAGAGCGGCAGGTGCAAGGAGACCGACTGCTCGCCGCCGGAGAGCTGGCTGTGCCGTGCTCGGGTCAGTGCCTCCGTGCCGCCACCGGGTCGGTGCAGGGTGAACGCGAACGTTCGCCACTGCCGGTAATCGATCACGTTGCCGAGCAGTTCCCGGTACGGCTGCTCGGGCGCTGCCGCCCGCGCCGTCTTGATCCGGGCGGCGAAGTATCGGCGCATGGCGGTGAGCTGGGCCGGCCCGAGCCGGGCCGGATCGCGTTCGAGCAGCTTGCAGACGTCGCGTTGTTCGGCGTCGAGGTCATCGGCGAGCCTCCAGCCGACGCCGACGGTGAGCCCGGAGGACATCCGGCGGGCCCGCATCTGGCTGTCCATCGCCGCCACCAGGTCGCGGGCCTCGATGGTCCGATGATGGATCTGCCGGGCAAGTTGCCCGAGCAGGGCGTCCTCCAGCACCCGCTGCTCGGAGTCGGTCAGCAGTTGCTCCTGGTCGCGGCGCTCGCGGGCGATCCGGTCGGCGAAGTGGGCGACCGGTGTCAGGCCCTGTTCGTCGGCGACCCGGACCACGATCACCCCGTCGTCGGTGTCCCACTCGGGTCGGTGGTCGAGGCCGGCGGCCGGCAGTTGTGCCTGCAGCTCGGTCAGCGCGGTGGTCAGCCGGGTGGCGCTCTGCTTGAGCGACGTCTCGGTGGGGCTCAACTCCCGGGTGGCGGCGAGGATCGCCTCGTGCAGGGCTGCCACCTGCGGATGCAGTTCAGAGCCGGATTGGTCGCCGGGCGCCCCGACCGGCCAGCGCAGGTCGGTGGGGCAGCGCAGCAGGCCCAGCAGGTCCGGCTGGGCGTACGGGCGCAGCCGCTGAGCGTCGTGCTGCGCCTCAGCCACGGCGGCGGCCACGACCTGCTCGCCCAACTCCACCCGGGTCAGCGCGGCGGCCCGCTGTTCCCGGGCGGCGCCGAGCTGGTTGCGGGCCTGCTCGACGGCATTCTCCGCCTCGGTGATCTCGTCGGAGGTCCGGGCCACCTCGGCCAGCACCCGTTCCGCGTCGGCGCCGACGCTGGCCCGCAGCGTGCGGTGCGCCTCGGCCTTCTCCCGGTGCCGGGAGAAGGCCGTCCGCGCGGCGTCCTGCGCGGCGGTGAGCCGGGCGACCGCCTCGTCGTGGCGCTGCCCCGCCTGGGTCTCCTGCTCGGCGGCGTGCGCGGCGGCCGGCCGCGCGCCTTCCAGGCGTACGCCCCGCTTCTCGAATCGGTCCACCGCATCAGCGGTGTCGTCGATGCGGTCCACCGGCAGCGAGCGCTCCGCCGTCGCCCGGCGCAG
>NZ_JAMOKF010000193.1 GCF_023656545.1 Micromonospora phytophila
CCGCCGACGCTGCCCTACCCCGCCCCACCACCGACCCGGCCGTACTCCGGGCCGCCCGCGCCACCGGTCGCGTCGCACCCGGCTCCGCCGGTGGCTTACCCCGCCCCGCCGCCGGTCGCGTACCCGGTCTCGCCGCCGCCGGTCTCCCGGCCCCCGGCCCCCGGCTACCCCGCGGCGCCCCCGCAGCCGCCGGTCCCGCACGCGCCCGTCCCGACGCGCCCGACGGCTCCCCCACCGGCGAAGCAGCGCCGGGCGAAGACCCCGCCGGCCGCGCCGCCGCCCGGCTTCCAGGGCCCCAAGGGGTACGTCCCGGTGGCCGTCCGCAAGCGGCGGCGCTGGCCGTGGGTGCTGCTGCTCACGCTGGTCTGCTGCTGCGGCTGCCCGGCGTACTACGGCGCGCCGATGGCCGAGCAGTACCCGGCGAGTGCCACGCTGCCGGCCGAGGTGTCGGACCTGCGGCTGCGCGAGGACAGCCGCAGCGAGCAGACCGCCCGGGAACTGGAGGCCGAGGTACGCAAGGCGCACTGGCTGGCCGAGGACACCTTCGCCGGCGTCTACACGACGGGTACCGGCAAGCGGGTGACGGTCTTCGGCGGCACCGGCTTCCGGTTCGCCCCGGAGAGCGACGCGAAGAACGAGATCACCCGGCTCACCGAGCAGTACCAGCTCGGCGAGGCGCAGGTGGTCGACACCGGCGTACGCGGCCGGCACGAGCGCTGCGCGGTGGGCCGCTCCGACGGCTCCGACGTGGTGGTCTGCACCTCGGTCGACCACGGCAGCATCGCCACCGCGGTCTTCACCCGGCTCTCACTGGACGACAGCGCCGTCCTGCTCGGCACCCTGCGGGAGCAGATCGTCACCACCCCGGCGAAGTGAGCTGACCCTTCGGGCGCCCGCGTCCCCTTCGGGCGCCCGCGTCGCCGCGTCCACGGGCGCGATCTCCGCGACGTCGACGAGGTCATCGCCCAGCAGAAGCGGCGCGGCGACGCCGCCCCACTGACGGCTCAGACGGCGCCGGGCTCGCCGGCGATCGGCGGGTGGGCGCGCGGGGGCGCGTAGCGGGGGACGTACTCCTGGCCGGTGAGCTTCTGGATCTCGGCCATCAGCTCGTCGGTCATGGCGCGCAGCGAGGTGCGGTCGTCCGGCCGGCCGGTGAAGTCCAGGGGCTTGCCGAACCGGACGGTGATCTTCGCCCGGCCGGGTCGCGGCACTCGGGCGCCGATCGGCTGGGCCTGGTCCGTGCCGATCATGCCGACCGGGATGATCGGCACGCCGGCGGACACCGCCAGCCGGGCCGCGCCGGTCCGTCCCCGGTAGAGCCGCCCGTCCGGGGAGCGGGTCCCCTCCGGGTAGACGACCACGAGGTCGCCGCCCTTGAGCGCCGGGATGGCCGCGTCGAACGCGGACAGCGCCGCCCGCCCGCCGGCCCGCTCGACCGGGATCGCGCCGAGGCCGGTGAGCACGAACCTGGAGAACGCCCCCTTCGCGCCGGTGCCGGTGAAGTACTCGGACTTGGCCCAGAAGGCGAGGTGCCGGGGCACCACCGTGCCGAGGAAGAGCTCGTCGGCCACCGAGAGATGGTTACCGGCGAAGATCGCGCCACCGGTCTCCGGGACGTGCTCCAACCCCTCCACGGTCGGGCGGAACGCCAACCGCAGCGCGGGCGCCACGGTGAGCTTGCCGATGGTGTAGAGCAGCGGCACTGGTCCTCCGGCGAATCGTGTGCGAACAGGCGGTGTCACGGTAGCGGACGGGCTCACCCGCTCCCTACCCGGTGGCGGGCCATCCGGCAGGTGAGCGGTCGTGTCCGGGTGGGGCGGGCCCGAGGGTGGCGGCCCGACGGGACACCGGACCTCCATCGTCCCTCAGCACCTCATACCCGGCGGACGGCGACCGTCACCCGGTCGCCGGCACCGACCTCTTCGGAGCCGAGCGCCCGGGGCAGCACGGTCGGCACCCGCCGCCCAGCGACCCATGACCGGCATCACACGGCGATGTGGTCACGCTCCGCCCCCGCCGCGCCGTCTTGTCGGTGTCGCAATACCGACCAGGGAGGTTGTCATGCAGCGGATCAACGCGGCCGAGGTGGCGCCGGAGGCCTACCACGCCGTGCTGGGCCTGGAGAAGTACGTCCGGGCCAACGTGGAGCACACCGTGCTGGAACTGGTGAAGCTCCGCGCGTCGATGATGAACGGCTGCGCGTTCTGCGTCGACATGCACAGCCGGGACGCGCTCGCCGCCGGGGAGTCGAGCCGCCGGCTCTTCGCCGTCGCCGCCTGGCGGGAGGCGCCGTTCTTCGACGAGCGGGAGCGGACCGCGCTGGCGCTCACCGAAGCGGTCACCCGGCTCGGCGAGCACGGGGTGCCCGACGACGTCTGGGACGCGGCCGCGGCGGTCTGGTCGGAGAAGGAACTGGCCGACCTGGTCATGGCAATCGCGACGATCAACGTGTGGAACCGGATCGCCGTGACCTGCCGGACCGAACTCCCGCCGGACGCGTGACGCGCGCCGACGCGGCGCGGGCGGCCGGTGCGCGCGACGCGCACCGGCCGGGCCCGTCGGCGCGTCGTGCGGGTCAGCCCAGCTCGGGAAACCAGAGAGCGATCTCGCGCTTGGCGCTGTCCGGCGAGTCGGAGGCGTGCACGAGGTTCTCCCGGTTGGACAGCGAGAGGTCACCGCGGATGGTGCCGGCCGCCGCCTTGCGCCCGTCGGTCGAGCCCACCAGTCCACGCACCACGTCGATGACCTGGTCACCGGAGAGCACCAGCGCGACCAGCGCACCCCCGGTCATGAAGTCCTTCAGCGGCGGGTAGAAGGCCTTGTCCACGTGCTCGGCGTAGTGCTCGTCGGCCAGCGCGGCATCCATCGTCCGGGACACCATCGCGTCGATCCGCAGCCCCTTGCGCTCGAAGCGGGAGATGACCTCGCCGACCAGCCCGCGGCGGACCGCGTCGGGCTTGATCAGAACGAGGGTGCGCTCATCCGGGCTGCTGCTGGACACGCTGGGTTCCTCCTGTGCGCGGAAGACGGTGCGGCTGGGTACGGTCAGCCTAGCGACCCGGTCCCGGCGCCGGCGCGGCGGCCGGTCTTTCCCCCGGTGGCCGATCCGGCCTAGCCTGGCCCTTGACCCCCGGGAGGTCCACTGTGGCGAATGGCGGGAACCGCACCATCGCGCCGGTACGCAAGCTGATCGCCGCGGTGCTCGGCACCGTGGCCACCTTCGTGATCCTCTTCGGCCTCGGCATGACCAGCTGGGCGATCGTGGCGCTCGGGGTCGCCCTGCTGGTGCTGGCCATCGCGTTGGCCACCGTACGCGGCGGCGGGCGCACCTGGGTCGTCGGTGTCGGGCACGTGCACAGCGCCTCCGAGCCCCCCACCCAGTACGCCTTCGGCCGTTGCGAGCTGCAACTGGTGATCGACGCCCCCGGGCTGCCGCCCCGGTCCAAGAAGATCATCGAACCACGCGTGCCGGTCGCCAAGTGGCCGTCGCTGGGCCAGACCCTGCCGATCCGGGTGGCGCTGGACGACCAGCGGCACGTCCGGGTGCTCTGGGACGAGGTGCTCACCCACGCCGAGACAACCGCCACGGTCGCCGCCGACCTGCCTCCCGAGTACGCCGGCGCGGAGCCGCTGGACGACGTGCTGCTCCAGCAGGAGGCCCCGCCGTGGGCCGACCGGGCGCCCGACGACGACTTCCGCGACGACTTCCGCGATCCGCCCCGCGATCCGCTCGGTGATCCCCTGGGCGATCCGCTGGGCGATCCGCTGGGCGGGGAGCCGGTCGGGCGGCCCGAGGAGCGGGAGCCGGTCGTGGTGCACCACCGCCCCGGTGGGCCGGTCGTGCTGGAGGGCACCGTCGTCGAGCAGCCCACGACCGGCACCCTGCCGCGCCGCGCCACCCCCACCCCGCGCCCGCCCGCCGAGGAACGGTTCGACCCGCCGGCCCCGGCCGAGGAGCGATTCGACGCCCCGGCACCGCGGGAGGACCGGTTCGACGCCCCGCCCCCGGCCGGCCAGCGGTTCGACCCGCCGGCGCCAAGCCGGGACCGGTTCGACGTGCCCACCCAGGACCGGTTCGACCCGGCGGCGGCGGCCCAGGACCGCATCGACGCACGGGCCGGGGAGCGTCTCGACCCGCCCGCGTCGGTGGAGCCCTTCGACCTGCTCGACCTGCCACTGGACGACCCCGCCCCCGCCGGCACGCGGGCGGGAGGGGTCAGTCCGGAGGACCTGGACGAGGCGATCTTCGGCCCCGAACCGGCGGCCGACGCCGACCCGGAGGCCGCCGACGACGCCGGTGCCCCGATCGCCGGGGTCGGGTTGACCCTGCTGGTCACGGACCTGTCCCGCTCGCTCGGCTTCTACCGGGACCTCGGCTTCACCGAGGTCGACCGGGGCGCCGGCAACGCGGTGCTCGCCTCCGGGGCCACCCGGCTCGTGCTGCGCGAGGTGACCGAGGCGGCGCCGATCAGCCGGCGGCTGGTGCACGTCAACCTCGAGGTCGACGACATCCAGGCCGCGTACGAGCGGCTGCGCGGGTCCGGCGTCCGGTTCACGTACGCCCCTCGCGTGGTCAACCGGGGCACGAAGCTGGAGGTGTGGGCGGCCGCCTTCCGCGACCCGGACGGCCACGGCATCGCCCTCACCCAGTGGCGCGAACGCGCCGACGCCTGACCCCCACGCACCACGCAGCGCGCGCCGCAGCGGGCACGCCGCACAGCGCACCGCGCACGGGCACCGCCACGTCGGAGAGCCCGCTTTCACGGAAAGAGTGGCCATCCCAGGCAGGGAGACCACTCTTTCCGTGAAGTTGTGCCGTCCTCCGCCCGCGCCGGCGGGCGGCGGGCGCGGCCTTTCAGCTCAGGATGACGCGGCGGACGTGCAGGGCGTAGGCCCAGACCAGGGCGAAGATGACGCCCAGCACCAGCAGGGACCAGTGCAGCAGGCCGGCCAGCATCAACAGTCCCTGCAGGACGGTTCCGGCGTGCCAGGCCCAGGGCCGGCGCATCGCGCCGGCCAGCACCACCGCCGCCACGGCCAGGGCCACCACCGCCCCGATCGCGGCGCCCCCCAGGTCCCCGCCGACCACCCGGATCGGCTGGATCGCCAGCAGCAGCACCAGCGCCTCCAGGCTCAGCGTGCCGGCGCCCAGCCCGCGCACCGCCCGCTCCGGGTTCCGCAGCCCGGACCGCCGCAGCTGTCCCGCCGCGCCGCCCACTGGCTGCCCGTCGGACGCTCCACCCACAGGCTCTCCCGCCACGCCGTCCCCCGGCAGCCCACCGGACGCCCCACCCGCAGGTTGCCCCGCCGTGCCGCCCTCGGGCAGCCCACCGGACGCCCCACCCGCAGGCTCTCCCGCCACACCGCCGACCGGTCCGGGGCGCGCGGCGGGGGCGTCGGCCGCGGGCCGCTCCCCCGGAGCCTGGCCCGTGTGCGGCTCCCCCGGCGCGGGCGGGCGCTCGCCGTCCACCCGGTCCCGCTCCGGCCCGGTCATCGCTTCAGCAGCCGGCGGGCGTCGGCCACGGTCACCACCGACCCGGTGATGAGCACCCCGACCCCGCTCAGCTCCCCCGGTACGTCCTCCTCGGCCAGCGCCACCGCCACCTCGATCGCGTCCGGCACCTCCTCGGCCACCTCGACCCGCTCCTCGCCGAAGACCTCGGCGGCCAGCGCGGCGAGTTCCGCGGTGGGCATCGCCCGGGGGGAGCTGTTCCGGGTGAGCACCACCAGGTCGACCACCGGTTCGAGCAGTTCCAGCAGGCTGGCGGCGTCCTTGTCGGCGAGCACGCCGACCACCGCCACCAGCTTGCTGAACGCGAACTCCTCCTGCAGCGCGGTGACCGTCGCGGCCATCCCCTGCGGGTTGTGCGCACCGTCGAGCAGGATCGTCGGCGCGGTCCGGACCTTCTCCAGCCGGCCGGGCGAGGTGGTGGTGGCGAAGCCCTCGCGGACCGCCTCCACGTCCAGCTGCCGCTTCGCCCCCGCGCCGAGGAACGCCTCCACCGCGGCGAGCGCGACCGCCGCGTTCTGCGCCTGGTGGGCGCCGTGCAGCGGTACGAAGATCTCCTCGTAGACACCGCCGAGGCCCTGGAGGGTGAGCACCTGCCCGCCGACGGCCACCGCCCGGCGCATGACCCCGAATTCGGAGCCTTCCCGGGCGACGGTGGCCCCAACCTCGGCGCAGCGCTCCAGGATCGGCCGGGCCGCCTCCTCCTCCTGCGCGGCGGAGATGACCGTCGCGCCGGAGTGGATGATGCCCGCCTTGGCGAGCGCGATGTCCTGGATCGTGTCGCCGAGCCACTCGGTGTGGTCCAGCCCGATCGGGGTCATCACGCAGACGCCGGCCTGGATGACGTTGGTGGCGTCCTCG
Organism: Micromonospora phytophila; assembly: GCF_023656545.1. Classification (GTDB taxonomy): domain Bacteria; phylum Actinomycetota; class Actinomycetes; order Mycobacteriales; family Micromonosporaceae; genus Micromonospora; species Micromonospora phytophila. The sequence continues at coordinate 6,371 of NZ_JAMOKF010000193.1, forward strand.
GCGCCGCCGAGACCCACCTCGACCACCGCAACGTCCACCGGGGCGTCGGCGAAGGTGGCGAAGGCGAGCGCGGTCGTCATGTCGAAGTACGTCAGCGGCTCCGCCGAGCGGTCGTCGACGAGCTGAGCCAGCGGGGTCAACTCCCGGTACGTGGCAGCGAACCGCTCCTCGCTCACCGGCTCACCGTCCAGGCTGATCCGCTCCCGGACGGTCTCCAGATGCGGGCTGGTGTAGCGGCCGGTGTGCAACCCGAACGCCCGCAGCAGCGAGTCGATCATGCGGGCGGTCGAGGTCTTGCCGTTGGTGCCGGTGAGGTGGATGGACGGGTACGCCCGCTGCGGGCTGCCGAGCAGGTCGAGCAGGGATTCGATCTTCTCCAGCTCGAAGGCCATGCGGGTGAACCCGCGCTTGGCGAGTTCGGCTTCGACGGCGGCGAAATCGGTGCGGTCGGTCACGAGGGAAGCGCCTCCAGAGCGGCGTCGATCCGGACGAGGTCGGCCTCGGCGACGGCGAGCCGGTCCCGGATCTTGGCGACCACCGGCTCCGGCGCCTTGCCGACGAAGGCCGGGTTGTCGAGCTTGGCCCGGGCCTGGGCGGCTTCCTTCTCGGCCGCGGCCCGGTCCTTGGTGAGCCGGGCCCGCTCGGCGGCCACGTCGATCGAGCCCCGGGTGTCCAACGCGACGTTGACCGCGCCGGGCATGGCGAGCGTCGCGCTGGCCTGGAAGTCGTCCCCGGCCGGGTCGAGCCGGACCAGCGACCGGATCAGCGGCTCGTGCGCCGAGATTCCGGCGGCGGAGAGCCCGTCGAGCCGGGCGACGACCCGCTGCGTCGGACGCAGCCCCTGGTCGGAGCGGAACCGGCGGATCTCGGTGACCACCCGCTGCACGGTGCCCACCTCGGCCTCGGCGGGGTCGTCGATCAGCGCCGGGTCGGCGGCCGGCCAGGTCGCGTGCATCACCGTCGCGCCGCCGGTGAGCGCGATCCAGAGCTCCTCGGTGACGAACGGGATGACTGGGTGCAGCAGCCGCAGCAGCTGGTCCAGGACGTGACCGAGCACCCGGCGGGTGGCCTCGGCGGCCGGGCCACCCTCGGCGAGCACCGGCTTGGTCAGCTCGACGTACCAGTCGCAGACGTCGTCCCAGGCGAAGTGGTAGAGCAGGTCGCAGACCTTCGCGAACTCGTACCCCTCGAACTGCTCGTCCACCTCGGCGGCGACGTGCTGCAGCCGCGAGAGGATCCACCGGTCGACCGTCGACAGTTCGCCGGCGGCCGGGAGCGGCCCCTCGGTGTGCGCGCCGTTCATCAGGGCGAAGCGGGTGGCGTTCCAGAGCTTGTTGCAGAAGTTGCGGGAGCCCTGGCACCACTCCTCGCTGACCGGCACGTCCTGCCCGGGGTTGGCGCCACGGGCGAGGGTGAACCGGGTGGCGTCGGCGCCGAACCGGTCGATCCAGTCCAGCGGGTCGACGACGTTGCCGAACGACTTGGACATCTTCTTGCCGTGCTCGTCGCGGACCATGCCGTGCAGCGCGACCACGTCGAAGGGCTGCCGGCCGTCCATCGCGTAGAGGCCGAACATCATCATCCGGGCGACCCAGAAGAAGAGGATGTCGTAGCCGGTCACCAGCACGCTGGTCGGGTAGAACTTGGCCAGGTCGGGGGTCTGCTCCGGCCAGCCGAGGGTGGAGAACGGCCACAGCCCGCTGGAGAACCAGGTGTCCAGGACGTCCTCGTCCTGCCGCCAGCCCTCGCCGCTCGGCGGCTGCTCGTCCGGGCCGACGCAGACGATCTCGCCGTCGGGCCCGTACCAGACCGGGATCCGGTGGCCCCACCAGAGCTGGCGGGAGATGCACCAGTCGTGCATGTTGTCGACCCAGGCGAAGTAGCGCTTGGCCAGCTCGGCCGGCTCGACCCGGACCCGGCCGTCGCGGACGGCGTCACCGGCCGCCTTGGCCAGCGGCGCGGTGTTGACGAACCACTGCAGCGACAGCCGGGGCTCGACGGTGGTCTTGCACCGCGAGCAGTGCCCCACCGCGTGCACGTACGGCCGCTTCTCGGCCACGATCAGGCCCTGCTCGCGCAGTGCGGCGACGATCGCCGGGCGGGCCTCGTAGCGGTCCAGGCCCTGGAAGGGCCCGTGCGCGGTGATGATGCCCCGCTCGTCCATGATCGTCAGCGCCGGCAGGTCGTGCCGCTGGCCGATCTCGAAGTCGTTCGGGTCGTGCGCCGGGGTCACCTTGACCATGCCGGTGCCGAAGGCCGGGTCGACGTGCTCGTCGGCGACGATCGGGATCCGCCGGTCGGTCAGCGGCACGGCCACCTCGGTGCCGATCAGGTGCCGGTAACGCTCGTCGTCGGGGTGGACGGCCACCGCGGTGTCGCCGAGCATCGTCTCGGCCCGGGTGGTGGCCACCACCACCTCGTCGCTGTAGCGGATCGAGATCAGCTCACCGTCGTCGTCGGTGTGCTCCACCTCGATGTCCGACAGCGCCGTCAAGCAGCGCGGGCACCAGTTGATGATCCGGTTGGCCCGGTAAATGAGCCCGTCGTCGAAGAGCTTCTTGAACATGGTCTGCACGGCCCGGGAGAGCCCCTCGTCCATGGTGAAGCGCTCGCGGTCCCAGTCGACGCCGTCGCCGAGGCGGCGCATCTGGCCCAGGATCGCACCGCCGGACTCGGCCTTCCACTGCCAGACCCGCTCGACGAACTTCTCGCGGCCCAGGTCGTGGCGGGACAGCCCCTCGGCGGCGAGCTGCCGCTCGACCAGGTTCTGGGTGGCGATGCCGGCGTGGTCCATGCCCGGCAGCCAGAGCGCCTCGTAGCCCTGCATGCGCTTGCGCCGGGTCAGGGCGTCCATCAGCGTGTGCTCGAACGCGTGGCCCATGTGCAGCGAGCCGGTGACGTTCGGCGGCGGGATGACGATGGCGAAGGGGGGCTTGTCGCTCTGCGCCGACGCCCGGAAGTGGCCGCCGGCTACCCACTGCTCGTACCGTCGCTGCTCTACCTCACCCGGCTGGTACTGGCCGGGCAGGGTCGGGGCGTCGGGGCGTCGGGCATCCAGTCTCTCGGTCACCCTGAAAGTCTACGGAGGGCTTCCGCGGACCTGACGTGCGCCACCTGTGGTTCGCGTACGGTGTCGGCTATGTCCGACGCACATCTCACCGAGCGCCCGGTCGTCGACGGCTCGGAGCCGATCGATCTGACCGAGGAGCCCATCCAGCTGAGCAACCGGGACCCGGGGGAGGCCCCCGACCGGCGGGCCGCCCGGTCGCGGCGCCTGCGGTTGGCATGGGCCACGGCGGCGCTCGTCGGGCTCGCCGGGACAGCGGTGTTGGGCACCTTCGGCTGGCGGGTGGCGCAGCAGAAGGACACCGAACTGAGCACGCCGGCGCAGGTGGCGGGGCTGTCCCGGGACGACAGTGATCGGGCCCGCAGCACTGCCGACTACCTGCGCAGCGGGTTCGCCGCCGACATCGAGCTGGACCGGAGCTTCGGCACCGTCTATCGGGACCCGGCCGACGAGCGACGGTCTGTGCTCGTCTTCGGTGGTGCGACCCTGCTCTGGCAGCCGGAACGGGACCTGGACAGCCTGTTCGGTCTGCTGACCGACGAGACCGGCAAGGTCACCGGCCTGCGCGAGGTGCCCGCGGGGCGTCTGGGCGGCGTGATGAAGTGCGGCACGACGAGCGGCGACGGCGGCGACTTCGCCGTCTGCGGCTGGGCCGACCACGGAAGCGTCGTGATGGCCATGTTCCCCGGCCGCTCCGTAGACGACGCCGGCGAACTGTTCCGCAAACTCCGCGACGGGATCCAGACCCGCAACTGACCGTCCCCCGCCCGGCCAGTCCCCCAGCCGTACGCCCAACCCGAAAGCCGACCGCCCCGTTCCGGGACAAACCCAGGTGTTCGCCCTCCGGGCGGCCCCAAAGTAGGCGAGCCGCGGAATGGGGCGGGCGTGGGCCCCGCGGGTGTACGCCCACCGCGCAGCGCTCCTAGCCCGGTGGCATGATCGTGACGCAGAGCCGTGACGCAGGGCCGTAGCGGCACGGGCGTGGCGCAGGGCTGTGGACGTCTTTCGCGGGTCGCCGCGCCGGCGTGCGCCCCCTCCGGGTCCGTGTCGCCCGGTTCAAGCCCCCAGATGTGGGGCGCTTCAAAGCCCGGGGAAGTGGTGCGTTCAAGCCCGGGGAGTGGTGCGGTTGCAGCCCGTCGGAATTGGGCTGTAAACGCATTCAGGGCCACCCCGAAGGGTGGCCCTGAATGGAATGGTTGTCCGGCGGCGTCCTACTCTCCCACACCCTCCCGAGTGCAGTACC
>NZ_JAMOKF010000194.1 GCF_023656545.1 Micromonospora phytophila
CGAGGACGGCGGCGGCGCCGACCGTCTGACCGGTCTCCAGGGCCGAGCGGAAGGCGTCGGAGACGAGCGCGCTATCCGCCTGCGTGCGCGCGGCGGCCAGGGCCGCGGGAAACGACCCGGCGCCGGCCAGGGCGGCGGGCAGCAGCGCGGCGAAACGGGCGTTCAGGACCGCGCCCAGCACGGCGATGCCGAGGCTGCTGCCGACCTCCGTCATCGTGCCGTCCACGCCGGCTCCGGCGCCGGCCTTCTCCGGCGGGATCGCGCTCATCACGGCCTCGACGATGGCCGGGTTGGCCAGGGCGCAGCCGGTGCCCATCACGAGCAGCCCGGCCAGCAGCACGCCGTAGCCGTCGCCCGGGGCGTGGGTGACGACGGCGAGACCGCCGGCCAGCAGCGCCATCCCCAGGGCGATGGCCGAGGACGACCCGATCCGACGGATCATCCGCGCGGCGACCCCGCCGAGGTTGAGCGCGACGATGCAGAGCGCGAACGGCATCATCCGCAGGCCGGCCTCCCAGGCCGGGTATCCGCGGACGAACTGCAGGTGCTGGGTCAGCAGGAACAGCGCGCCGGTGGCGCCGAAGGTGATCAGGACGACCCCGCACACCGCGCCGACGAAGCGGCGGTCCCGGAACAGTCGCATGTCCAGCATGGGATCGGCGACCCACCGTTCCCAGCCGACGAAGGCGGCGAGCAGGAGCACTCCCCCGCCGGCGGCGACGAGCACGGGGCCGGAACTCCAGCCCCGGTCCGGGCCCGAGATGATCGCGTAGACGACCCCGGTCAGGCCGGTCGTGGAGAGCACCACCCCGCCCAGGTCGAGGCCGCCACCGGCCGGATCGCGGGACTCCGGCACCAGCGCCCGCCCGGCCACCAGGCAGACCAGCACGATCGGGACGTTGACCAGGAAGATCGCTCCCCACGGCAGGTGGGCCAGGATGATCCCGCCGACCGGGGGCCCGGCGGCGAACCCGAGCGCGCTGGCCGCGGCCCAGACGCCGATGGCCCGGGGCCGCTCGGCGGCGTCGAAGATCTGCATCGCGACGGCGAGGGTGGCGGTGACCAGCAGCGCGCCGCCGACCCCCATGCCGGCCCGGGCCGCGATCAGCGCACCGGTGGACTGGGCCAGCCCGGCGGCCAGCGACCCGAGTCCGAACAGGACGAGACCGGCGAGGAGCATCCGGCGGCGGCCGTACCGGTCGGCGGCGCTGCCCGCGGTGAGCAGCAGACCGGACTGGACCAGCGCGTACGCGTTGATCATCCATTGGACGTCGGCGGTGGTGGCGCCCAGTTCGGTGGTGAGCACCGGCACGGCCACGGTGAGCACGGTGTTGTCGAGCACCACGGTGACCTGGGCGAGGCAGAGCACGGCGAGGATCAGCCACCGGGTGGGCAGCCGGGCGGCCGGGGCGGTGCCGGCTGCGGCGTCCGCGGTGGCGCCGGGCCCGGCCGTCGTCGCGCCGGTGGTCACCGGGTCGGGGCGAAGCGGGCGATGGGGTTGGCCAGGGTGCCGACGAGTTGCAGCGCCGCCGACGGGTCGGCGAGGTCGACCATCTGCTGGTTGTTGCGCAACTGGAGGCGGTTGAGGCAGGAGAGCGCGAACTCCGGGGCGAACAGGTCGTGGCGGCGCAACCGGTCGGCCAGGTGCGGCACGCTGTCGGCGTAGTCGGCCGCGCACTCGGCGACCGTCCGCCAGAACGTCTCCTCGTCGAGGACGCCCTCGGTGACCAGGATGGCGCTGAGGTAGCGCAGGAAGCAGTCGAAGACGTCAGTGAAGATCGACAGCAGCTTCATATCCTCCGGGACGTCGGCCCGGATCCGCCGGACCCGCTCGGGCAGGTCCGCGTCGGGGTCCATCACCACGATCTCCTCGGCGATGTCCTTGAAGATCGCCCGCTCGACCGTCCCGCCGTCGAGGACGAGGATGACGTTCTCGCCGTGCGGCATGAAGGCCAGGTCGTGGGCGTAGAAGCTGTGCAGCAGCGGGGTGAGGTAGGCGTCGAGGTAGCGGCGCAGCCAGGCCGCGGGCGGCAGCGCCGACTGCGCGATCAGCGCGGCCGCGAACGACCGGCCGTCGCGGTCGGTGTGCAGCAGCGAGGCCATGGTGGCCAGCCGCCGGCCCGGTTCCAGGCCGGGGACGGGGCTCTCCCGCCAGAGCGCGGCCAGCATCTTGCGGTACGGGGAGTACCGGTCGGTCGCCGCCTCGTACTGCCGGTGCCGGTAGCCGATCGCGGCCCGTTCCCGGATGATCGACAGCCCGGTCCGCTTGAGGACCTCGTCGCCGGCGACGAGGTCGGCGAGCCAGTCGTTGATGGCCGGCGTGGCCTCCATGTACGCGGCGGACAGCCCCCGCATGAAGCCCATGTTCAGCACGGACAGCGCGGTCTTGACGTAGTGCCGGGTGGGGTCGGTGACGTTGAAGAAGGTGCGGATGGACTGCTGGGCGAGGTGCTCGTCGGGCCCCTCGCCGAGGCAGACCAGGCGGCGCTGCGCCACCTCGGCGGCGAAGGTGACCGACAGCTTGTTCCACCACTGCCACGGGTGCACCGGGATGAGCAGGTAGTCGGCGGGGTCCAGGCCGAGCCCGGCGAGGGTCTGCGCGAAGGCGGCGAGGGTGTCGTCGCCGAGCTCGTTGCGGGTGAGAGTGTCGTAGTCGAGGTCGGCGGCGCAGGTGAACGTGGTGTGGTCGCGGTGGGCGGCCAACCAGACCAGGCGTACCGGGTGCGCGGCCTCCGGGGCGTACCGGAGGTATTCGTGGCTGCCGAAGCCGATGCGCCCGTTGTTGGCGACGAAGCCGGGGTGGCCCTCGGTCATCTCGGTCTCGATGGTCTGGAAGTCGGCGCGGGCCAGCTCGGCGGCGCTCACCGCCGGCTTGGCCAGCTTGTACGCGGTGCTGGCGAGGGTGGAGCTGATCTCCTCCAGGTAGACCGGGAGGATCCGGTCGGTGAGGCCGAGCGCGTCGCGCAGCTCGATGCAGAGGTCGAGGGCGTCCGGCGGCAGCTCGGTGTCGCCGCGGTGGCGGGTGATGCTGTCGGCGTCGATCTGCCAGTGGTCCAGGGCCAGCAACCGGGCGGTGAACCGGTAGCTGACCGCGCCGTCGTCGCTGCGTACCAGGTAGCGGCGCGCACCCGACTCCTCGGCGGTGATCGGCTCGGGGGTGAGCAGCCGCTCGTGGGCGAACTCGGCGAGGGCCTTGCGGACCAGCAGCCGGTTGGCGCGGGCCCAGTTCTCCGGGGTCAGGTGGTCGACCGGTGCGATCGGGTTCACGCGGGTACGTCTCCTCGGATGGCGGCGTGGAACTTCTCCCGGGTGCAGACGCTGAGCAGGGCGTCCTTCTCGGGCTTGGCGACGGTGCGGACGACGGTGAATCCGACCGCGGCGTTGAGCCGGTGCACGGCGGTGTTGCGCACGTCCGGCTCGACCACGACGCGGCGGGTCGCCGGGTCGGCGAAGAGCCACGCCACGACGGTGGTGATGACCGCCCGGGTGAAGCCGTGCACGGGGGTGTCGGTGGGGGCGCAGAGGAAGTGCATGCCCACGTCCCCGGGGCGCGCGTCGTAGAGCCCGGCCAGCTCGACGTGCGCCGGGTCGTACCGCTCGGCGAGAAACGCCGGGCGGCCCCGCCACAGCCCGACGAAGGCGTCGTGGTGCGGGTGGGCGGCGATCCGCCGGTACTCCTCGGCGACCCGGGTCACGTCGGCGTCCTGCATCATCCAGAACGCCGCCTTCGGGTGGGTCACCCAGCGGTGCAGCAGCGCGGCGTCGGCGTCCGGGTCGAGGGTACGCAGCGCGAGGTCGCCGAGCCGGTCGTCGACCCGGCGGTGGATCACCTCGGTCACGACGCGGCTCCCGCCGGCACGCCGAACTCCTGGAAGGTGATGCTCTTCTCGATCGGGTAGTGCTCGCGCCCGAGCAGCTCCCGGATAATCCACGCGTTGCGGTACGGGCCCATGCCCAGGTCCGGTGAGGTGATGCTGTGCGCGTGGGTGCCGGCGTTCTGCAGGAAGATCCCCCGGCCGGTGTGGTCGATGCTGTAGTTGCGGGCCACCTCGTAGCGGCCGTGGGAGTCCCAACGGATCCGGTCGCGCACCGGCGCCAGGAACTCCGGCACCCGGTAGTGGTAGCCGGTGGCCAGCACCAGCCCCTCGGTGTCCAGGGTGAAGTCGCGTCCCTGCTCGACGTTGCGCAGCCCCAGCGTGTACGTGCCGCTCGGCTCGTCGTAGGCGACGGTGGTCAGCGCGGTGTTCGTGATCAGCCGGGTCCGCACCGGCCCGCTGATGCTCCGGGCGTAGAGCAGGTCGTAGATGTCGTTGATCAGGTCGGCGTTGATCCCCTTGAACAGGTTCTTCTGCGCGGATTCCAGCCGGTAGCGGGTCGCCTCGGGCAGGGCGTGGAAGTAGTCCACGTAGTCCGGCGAGGTCATCTCCAGGGTGAGCTTGGTGTATTCGAGGGGGAAGAACCGCGGCGAGCGGGTGACCCAGTTCAGCTGGTAGCCGTACGCGTCGATGTCGCCCAGCAGGTCGTGGTAGATCTCCGCCGCGCTCTGCCCGCTGCCGACGACGGTGATGCTCCGCTTGGCGCGCAGCGCCTGGCGGCTCTGCAGGTACCGCGAGTTGTGCAGGGCGTCGCCGCCCAGGTCACGGCAGGCGTCGGGCAGGTGCGGCGGGGTACCGGTGCCGAGCACCAGGTGCCGGGCCCGGTGGGTGACCGGCTCGCCGGCCACCGTGGCGTGCACGACGTACCGGTCGTCGGCCCGGTCGTACTCGACCCGGGTGACGTGGTGGCCGAAGCGCACGCTGGTCAGCTTCGCGGCGGCCCAGCGGCAGTAGTCGTTGTACTCGCTGCGCAGCGGGAAGAAGCTCTCCCGGATGTAGAACGGGTAGAGCCGCCCGGATTCCTTCAGGTAGCTCAGAAAGGAGTACGGAGAGGTGGGGTCGGCCAGGGTGACCAGGTCGGCGATGAAGGGCGTCTGCAGGCGGGTCGACTCCAGCAGCATGCCGGGGTGCCAGTCGAAGTCGGCCCGCGCCTCCAGGAACAGGCCGTCGAGGTCGCTGATCGGCTCGGTCAGGCAGGCCAGGCCGAGGTTGTACGGGCCCAGCCCGATCGCGATGAAATCGTGCGTCGACACGTGGTTCTCCATGTCCGGGTTCGTCAGCCGACGGGGCAGGACAGCTCGGCGGCGGTCCGGGTGTCCACGTACCAGCCGGCGTGTCCGGCGATGAGGTCGAGGACGTGGGCGATGTCGTCCAGGGTGGTCTCGGGATTGAGCAGGGTGAACTTCAGGTGGTGCGCGCCGTCCACCTTGGTGCCGGCGACCAGGGCGGCGCCGGAGGCGGCCAGCGCCTCCCGGGCGTACAGGTTGGCGTCGTCGGCGAGGTGCCGGCCAGTGCCGCTCGGCAGGTAGCGGAAGACCACGGTGCTCAACTGCGAGCGGGTCACCACCTCGAAGCGGGGGTCCTCGGTGAGCAACTGCCAGGCGCCGGCCGCCCGGTCCACCACCTCGTCGAAGAGCGCGCCGAGCGCGTCCGGCCCCATGATCCGCAGGGTCAGCCAGAGCTTCAACGCGTCGAAGCGCCGGGTGGTCTGGAGGCTCTTGTCGACCTGGTTGGGGATCCGCTGCTCGACCATCCGGGCCGGGTTGAGGTAGTCGGCGTGCCAGGTGGCGTGCCGCAGCACCCGCCGGTCGCGGACCAGCAGGGCGCTGGAGCTGACCGGCTGGAAGAAGGACTTGTGGTAGTCGACGGTCACCGAGTCGGCGCGCTCGATGCCGTCGAGCAGGTGCCGCCGGGTCGGCGACACCAGCAGGCCGCAGCCGTACGCCGCGTCGACGTGCAGCCAGACGTCGGCGGCGGCGCAGATGTCGGCGATCCGCGCGAGCGGGTCGATGGTGCCGAAGTCGGTGGTGCCGGCGGTGGCGACCACGGCCATCACCACCAGGTCCTCCCGCCGGCAGCGGTCGATCTCCCGGGCCAGCTCGGCGGTCGACATCCGCCGGTCGGCGCCGGTGGCCACGGTGATCACCGCGTCGGCGCCGAGCCCGAGCAGCTTGGCCGCCTTCTGCACGCTGAAGTGACCGGCCGCCGAGGTGATGACGCGCAGCCGGGACAGCAGCTCCGGGCGGGTCGGCCGCGCCGCCTCGCGGCCGACGACCCGGGCGCAGGCCTCCTCGCGGGCCAGCAGCATCGCCTGCAGGTTCGACTGGGTGCCGCCACTGGTGAACACGCCGTCGGCGGCCGGGCCGAGGCCGATCCGCTCGGCCGTCCAGTCGACCAGCCGGCGTTCGATCAGCGTGGCGCCGGCGCTCTGGTCCCAGGTGTCCACGGAGGAGTTGACGGCGCTGAGCACCGCCTCGCCGAGCAGGGCGGGGATCACCACCGGGCAGTTCAGGTGCGCCAGGTAGCGGGGGTGGTGGAAGTACACCGCGTCGCGCAGGTAGACGTCCTGGAGCTCGTCGAGGGCGGCGGTCGGGTCGCTCAGCGGCTGGTCCAGGTCGATCCCGGCGATCCGTGGGGCCAGCTCGTCCGGGGTCACGCCGGTGAACGGCCGGTCCACGGCAGCCACCCGGGCCGCCACCCGGTCGATCCCCTCGGCCAGCGCCCGCCGGTACCGCTCGACCGAGCCGGCGGCGAACAGGTGGGCGCGGGCGGCGGCCGACTCGGGGCTCACCCCGGTCGGAGATGCCTGGACGGTGGATCCGGGCAGACTCATGGCAGTCCTCAACGGTGGAGAGTGGACCCGTGGACGTCGTCCCCGCGATCCGGTTGATCTAGCGAACTTAGGTTAGCCTAACCTAATCTGATGTCAAGGCGAACCACTCCGCCGATCGACGCGGTGTGACGGAACCGTCGCTCACCCGCTCACCGTCACGGGTTCGTCCGCCGGCGCCGCGACGCGTCGCCCGGAACCGCGGAACCGCCGCTGGTGCCCGACGCCCACCACGACGCCCAGCGCCACCAGCACGACGGACGCGACCGCGACCGCGGGATAGCCCACCCGGTCCGCCGCGGCCAGCCCCACGGCGGCCGCCACGAACGAGCAGACCAACCCGAACGACGACAGCACGGTGAAGTCCGTGCCGCCGGTGCCCGGCCGGGAGTAGTCCATGTTGACGGTGTAGAGCACGACGTTGGCCACCGTGTACGCGGCCATGAAGCAGCAGAGCGCGACGACCGTCCCGGCCAGCGGGGCCCGGCCGTTCATCAGCGGCAGCAGCAGCGCCGTCGACAGCGCCAGGGCCGCGCCCCCGACGACGAGCACGCCGCCGCGCCCGACGCGACCGATCCCCACCCCGGCGACCAGACCGGCCACGATCGCGGGGGCGCTCGTGACGACACCGGTCACCACGCCGATGCGCCCCAACGACCATCCCGCGTCGACCAGCGCCGGCGTCACCAGGGCGTAGGCGGCGCCCGCCCCCACGTACACCAGCGGCACCACCCCAAAGGTCCACCACCGGCAGCCGGGCTGGCCGAACACCGACAGCAGCGCCCGGTACGCCTGACCCGCCCGGACGACCCGGTCGGTGCGGGCGGGCTCCCGGAACCGCCACACCACCAGCAGGCCGACGGCGGTCAGTGCGGTCAGCAGCAGGATCGCCGCCACCCAGCCGAACCGGTCGTAGACCAGCACGCACGCGCCACCGCCGAGCAGGTTGCCGAGATAGCTGGCGGCGACCTGGATACCGTTGCCGACCCCCCGGTCCCGCTCGGCGAGCAGCCGGACGGCGACCGCGTCGACGGCGATGTCCTGCGTCGCGGAGAGGAACACGTACGCGGCGCAGACGGCGATGACCGGGCCGAGCCGCTCGGCCGGGCGGGTGAACGGCAGCAGGGCCACCAGCGCGAGCACCAGACCGCTCTGCAGCACCAGCAGCCAGGAGCGGTAGTGGCCACGGTGGCGTGAGCCGTACCGGTCGAGGATCGGCGCCCAGAGGAACTTGACCGGCCAGATCAGGCCGACGAACTGCAGCAGTGCCAGCGTGTCGAGGGACGTGCCGCCGTCGCGCAGGATGGCGGTCAGGCCGACGGTGATGAAGCCGATGCCGAGGTACTGCGTGACGTAGAGCGCGGTGAGCGTGCCGAGTCGGGATCTCACCGGGCGCTCCAGTAGGCCAGCGAGGTCAGCTGGTGCTTGCCGACGCCCAGGGTGCGCCGCACGTGCCGGGTGATGGCGCGCGTGCTGGCAGCCTCGCAGGCCACCCAGTAGTGGGCGTCGTCGGCGGCGGGCAGCGCGGCGCGGACCGTGTCGACCAGGTGCGTCCCGTCGTCGCGACGCGGCACCCAGGTGATGTCATGGTGCGCCCGGGCGCGCGGCGCCAGCGCCTTCTCGCCCTCGTGGGCGTACTCCAGCCAGACCGTCGCCGGGATGTCGGGGGCTGCGTCGAGCAAGCTGTTCACCGCCGGCAGCGACGCGGCATCGCCGACCAGGTAGAGGTGCGCGGGGGCGGGGTCCGGCAGGTGGAACGCGCTGCCCTGCACGGTGGCGTCGATGGTGTCGCCGACCCGGGCGGCGGTGGCCCAGCGGGCGGCGCACCCGTCGTGGACGGCGAACTCCAGGTGGAACCGACCGGTGGCCGGGTCGGGGTCGACGAGGGTGTACGCGCGCTGGTGCGGGCGGCCCTCGTCGTCGAACCACAGCCGGATCCACATGGTGGGGTGCACGCCGCACGCCTCCAGCAGCCCGCCACCGTCCACGTGCAGGCGCTGGTAGTGCCCGCCGACCGGTTCGGTGTCGAGCACGGTCAGCCGGAAGTCCCGGCCGCCCATCGCCTTGAGCACCAGGGCTTCCCAGTTTCTTTTCACGAGCACTCCTCAGGTAAGGTCCGCCTTAGTTAGGGGAGGGTAGCCTAAGTTGATATTCGTATTGGGGGCGGCTGTCCCGCGCGTCCGGCGGGCCGCCCGGTGACCGGCGTCTATCGGGACCGCTGGGGAGTTCCGCACCTGCGGGCCGACACGGTCGATGACCTCGCCCGGTTGCAGGGTCGGGTCGCGGCCACGGACCGGGCTTGGCAGATCGAGGTCGAGCGGTGGCGCTCGGAGGGCCGGCTGGCCGAGCACGTCGGCGCCACCGCGCTTTCCTGGGACCGGTTCGCCCGACGGGCCCGCCTCGACGACACCGCACGACGCTGTTTCGACCGGCTCGACCCGGCCACCCGACGGTGGGTCACCGCCTATGTCGACGGCGTCAACGAGGGCCTCGCCCGCGGCGCCGCCGGGGCCCCGGAGTTCGCGGCGGTCGGCTGCGCACCGGGCCGGTGGCGGCCGTGGTCTCCGCTGGCTGTCTTCGCAGTCCAGCACGTGCTCTTCTCCACCTTTCCCAACAAGCTGTGGCACGCCCACGTCAGCGCCACCCTCGGACCGGAGGCGACCGACCTGTTCGCCGTCGAGGGCCACGGTGGATCCGGCAGCAACGCCTGGGCCGCCCCCGCCGACCCGGCCACCGGCCGGGCCCCGGTGATCGCCGGCGACCCGCACCGCGTCCTCGAACTGCCCGGCATCTACCAGCAGGTGCGCCTCGCCTGCCCCGAGTTCGACGTGCTCGGCTTCGCGTTCCCCGGGGTTCCGGGCCTGCCCCACTTCGGCCACGCCGGCGAGGTGGCCTGGGCCGTCACCAACGCGATGGCCGACTACCAGGACCTCTACCGCGAACAACTACGCCGCGACGGTGACCGGGTTTTGGTGCGCGATCCCGACGGCTGGGTGCCCGTGCGACGCCATGTCGAGCGGATCGAGGTCCGCGGCGGTGAGCCGCAGTCAGTCGAGATCATCGAGACCCCGCGCGGGCCGGTCGTCGACCTCGACCGCCAAACCGGCGAGGCGCTCAGCCTGCGCACGCCCGGCCGGGTCGAGGAGCGCCTCGGCTTCGACGCGCTGCTGCCGCTGCTGCGCGCCCGCAACGTCGACGACGTCGCCGACGCGCTGCGCGGCTGGGTCGAGCCGGTCAACAGCGTGCTCGTCGCGGACCGGTCCGGGTCGGTGCACCAGCTGGTCGCCGGGCTGGTGCCGCTGCGCGACGACCGGTGCCGCCGGGAGCCGGTGCCCGGCTGGGAGCCGCGCTACCGGTGGCACGGCGGCTACGCCGCACCGACCCGCACCGAGGTCGACGGCTTCGCGGTCTGCGCCAACGACCGCCGCGACGACGTCGCCGACCTCGGCACCGACTTCGCCCCACCGCACCGCGCCCGCCGCATCCGCGCCCTGCTGGCCGACGGCGTCGAGTCCGCCGCCGTACACCTGGACACCCGGCTGGAGGCCGCGGCCCTGCGCGGTGTGCTCGACCGGCTGGACACCGGCGGTCTCAGCGACCCGGCCCGGGCCCTGCGGGACCGGCTGAGGGCCTGGGACGGGCGGATGGCGGCCGACAGCACCGACGCGGGCGCGTTCGCCGCGTGGCGCGCCGCCCTGGCCCGCCGGCTGCACGACCACCCGTGCCTGCGCCCGCTGCGCGCCCCCGGCGGGTACGACGACCTCTTCGCGCCGTGGACCGACCCGCTGGCCCGCATCGGCCACGCCCTGGACGGGGTGGTCACCGGGCTGCACCGCCTCGGCGGGGACGTCACCGCGGTGGCCGCCGCC
>NZ_JAMOKF010000195.1 GCF_023656545.1 Micromonospora phytophila
GGCGCCGGTGGCGGCCGTCGGCGGGCGGCGGCCGGGCCGGCGGCGCAACACCCGACGGGGCCGGGTGGCCTGCTTGATCCGTTCCTCGCCGGCGTGCGCGAGGATGTCCCGCTGGAAGAGCGCGGCCTGCATCTTCGCCGCGATCTGCCGCTGCTCGCTGGCGATGGCCGCCTCGCGGGCCTTCATCTCCGCGATGGAGCGCTCGATCTCCGCCAGGTGCTCGACCCACTGCGGCTGGTCGGCGCCGCAGTGCGGGCAGTGGACGGCCGGCTTGATCTCCCGGCCGCACGAGGAGCACTGAAAGGTCGCCACGACACCCCTCCACCCGCACTGTGGACTCCCACTGTCGCAGCATGCCCAAAGCTGGCGCGGATTTCGACAGTTGTCGGCGGGTCCGGGGCAAAGATCGGCGGCGTACGCGAAAACGGCCGGCCGCGGAGCGTGCTCCGCGACCGGCCGTCAGGCGTCGAGCGTCAGGGGCGGCCCATGCCGCGGTACTCCCAGCCGGCCTGGGTCCACAGTGCCGAGTCGAGGCAGTTGCGGCCGTCGACCACCTTGCGGCCGGCGACCAGCTCGCCGAGGGCGACCGGGTCGGCGTTGCGGAAGTCGGCCCACTCGGTGAGTACGCAGACCAGGTCGGCGCCGGTCACCGCCTCGTTGATGCCGGGCTCGTAGGTCAGCTCGGGGACCGCCCGGCGGGCGTTCTCGGTGCCCTGCGGGTCGTACACGTGCACGTCCGCGCCGGCCTTCTCCAGCAGCGCGGCGACGGCGAGCGCCGGGGCGTCGCGTACGTCGTCGGTGTTGGGCTTGAAGGTGGCACCGAGCACGGCGACTCGGGTGCCGGAGAGGTCCGGGCCGGCGGGCCCGGAGCGGCGGCCGAGCAGCTCGGCGGCGAGCTGGAGCACCCGGGTGCGGCGGCGCAGGTTGATCAGGTCGACCTCGTGCAGGAAGCGCAGCGCCTCACCGGCGCCCAGCTCCTGCGCGCGGGCCTGGAAGGCGCGGATGTCCTTGGGCAGGCAGGCGCCGCCGAAGCCGAGGCCGGCCTGGAGGAACCGGTTGCCGATGCGGGGGTCGTAGCCGATCGCCCGGGCCAGCTGGGTGACGTCGCCGCCGGAGGCCTCGCAGACCTCGGCCATCGCGTTGATGAAGGAGATCTTGGTGGCGAGGAAGGCGTTCGCGGCGACCTTGACCAGCTCGGCGGTGGCGAAGTCGGTGACCACCAGGGGCACCTCGCGGTCCTCGGTGGCGGCCAGGTCGAAGACGCCCTTGTGGGCGGCGTAGAGCATGCCGTTGGCCCACTCGCTCTTGACGCCGACGACGATCCGGTTGGGACGCAGCACGTCGTCGACGGCGAAGCCCTCCTGGAGGAACTCGGGGCTCCACGCCACCTCGACGCCCAGGTCCGCCGGGGTGTGCTTGCTGACCAGCTGCTCCACCCACTCGGCGGTGCCGACCGGCACGGTGGACTTGCCGACGATCAGCGCCTTGCGGGTCAGCTGCTGGGCGAGGGTGGTGACCGACGCCTCGACGTACGACAGGTCGGCGCCCATGCCGTCCGCGCGCTGCGGCGTGCCGACGCAGATGAAGTGCACGTCACCGAAGTCGGCGGTCTCGGCGATGTCGGTGCTGAACCGGAGCCGGCCGGCGGCCAGGTTGCGCTTGAGCAGCTCGTCCAGGCCGGGCTCGTGGATCGGCACCTCGCCGGCGTTGAGCATGGCGATCTTGTCGGCGTCGACGTCGTAGCCGAGTACCTCGTAGCCGAGTTCGGCGTAGCAGATGGCGTACGTCGCACCGAGGTAGCCGGTGCCCAGGAAAGTCACCCGCGGCCGCTGTGAGCCCGAGGGAGGGGACACTGCGGCGATGGCGGGCACCGGCTGGGTGTTCGGGTACGGGATCGTCACGCCTGTCTTCTCCGCTCGCGCTGGCGTCGCGTCGTCGCGTCGCATTCTGCTGCGGCGCCTGGCCGGGCACCGGACCGACTCTATGCCTGTCTCTTCCAACGTCGCCGCGTGGCGTCGGTGCTCCGTCTCGTCCGAGCCTACGCGGCGGTAACATCACCTGAACTGGTCGCTATCCTTCAGTCTGCGCGGTCGGCGGTCAGGAGACGCCACAGACTGCGCATGATAGCGGTGAAGGGGAGGGGCCGACATGGCCGCAGAGCAGTCGTTCGACGTCTACCGGTTGCCCGAGGAGCACGAGGCGATCCGGGAAGCGGTCCGTGAGGTCTGTGCGGCCAAGGTGGCCCCGCACGCCGCGGAGGCGGATGAGACCGGTGAGTTCCCGAAGGCGTCGTACGACGCGCTGCGGGCCGCCGACTTCCACGCCCCGCACATCCCGGTGGAGTACGGCGGCGCGGGCGCGGACGCCCTGGCCACGGCCATCGTGATCGAGGAGGTGGCGCGGGCCTGTGCCTCGTCGTCGCTGATCCCGGCGGTCAACAAGCTCGGCACCATGCCGGTGCTGCTGGCCGGCTCCGAGGAGCTGAAGCGCCGCTACCTGACCCAGGTGGCGTCCGGCGACGCGATGTTCTCGTACTGCCTCTCCGAGCCGGAGGCGGGCAGCGACGCGGCCTCGATGACCACCCGCGCGGTGCGTGACGGCGATCACTGGGTGCTCAACGGCGTGAAGCGGTGGATCACCAACGCCGGGGTGTCGGAGTTCTACACCGTCTTCGCGGTGACCGACCCGGCTGCCCGCTCCCGGGGCATCTCCGCGTTCGTGGTGGAGAAGTCGGACTCGGGGGTCAGCTTCGGGGCGCCGGAGAAGAAGCTGGGCATCAAGGGCTCGCCGACCCGCGAGGTCTACCTGGACAACGTCCGGATCCCGGCGGACCGCATGATCGGCGCGGAGGGCACCGGCTTCGCCACGGCCATGCAGACCCTGGACCACACCCGGGTGACCATCGCCGCGCAGGCCGTCGGAATCGCGCAGGGCGCGTTGGACTACGCCAAGGGCTACATCCAGGAGCGCAAGCAGTTCGGCAAGGCGGTCGCTGAGTTCCAGGGCATCCAGTTCATGCTCGCCGACATGGGCATGAAGCTGGAGGCGGCCCGGCAGCTGACGTACGCGGCGGCCGGCAAGTCGGAGCGCGGCGACGCCGACCTGACCTACTTCGGCGCGGCGGCGAAGTGTTTCGCCTCGGACGCCGCCATGGAGATCACCACCGACGCGGTGCAGCTGCTCGGCGGTTACGGCTACACGCGGGACTACCCGGTGGAGCGGATGATGCGGGACGCCAAGATCACCCAGATCTACGAGGGCACCAACCAGGTGCAGCGCATCGTCATGGCGCGCCAGCTGCTCAAGGGCTGAGCGGGGTCGGGGGCGGGCCGGTTTCCCGGCCCGCCCGGTTGCTCAACGGATTTCGGTGTCCTCCGGCCGGCTGCCGCCGCGCGGCGGCGCCGACCACGGTGACTCGCCGCTGGCGCGGCGGGGTAGCGGCTCGGTCGGTGTCGGGTCCGGGTAGCCGAGGTTGGGCGGGGTGCTGTCCCGCTCGGCCGAACCGGCCGGTGGCCAGTCGGTGAGCGTGAAGTCGTTCCGCTCAGGCCCGTCCGCCGAGGTCAGCTCCGCCTCGGCTGAGGGTTCCGGCCACCGGCGCCAACGCTGTCCGCTGACGATGGCCATCAGCAGCAGCGCCCCGATGAGGAACAGCGTGCCGTTCTCCACCGGCAGGCCCAGCGGCAGCGGGTCGCCGAACACCTTCCAGTCGTCGGGGATGCGGTCCCGCACCGCGAACGGCGCGACGAACATCCCCACGTACGGGGCGGCGAGCAGCAGCCCGGCCACCAGCGGGCCGAACGGTGAGACGCGCAACGTGCCGAGCAGGCCGAGCAGGATCCCGCCCACGGCGAGGTAGACGGCCGGCTCGATGAGGTTGGCCGAGTTGTACTTTCCGATCTCCACCCAACGGTCGACGGTGCGGACCGAACCGTCCTGCCCGAGGGTGACCAGCACCCAGGTGACGGGCGCCACCACCAGACCGGCGAGGAAGCTCCAGAGATGTCGCATCCGCGCACCGTACCGTTTCCGACATGACCGAGCACCCCTCCACCGCGCCGGCCGGCAAGCCGACCTCGTACTCCCGGGTCACCCTGAGTCGGATCATGACCGCCGTCGACGTCAACCTCTACGGCACCGTGCACGGCGGCGTGCTGATGAAGTTCGTCGACGACGTGGCGGGGGCCGCGGCGGCCCGGCACAGCGGCGGCACGGCGGTCACCGCGGCGATCGACGAGATCGTCTTCTCCGAGGCGGTCCGGGTCGGTGACCTGGTGCACGCGCACGCCCAGGTGAACTGGACCGGGCAGACCTCGATGGAGGTGGGGGTCCGGGTGGTGGCCGAGCGCTGGGACTCGGCGGAGGACGAGCCGGTCCGGGTGGCCACCGCGTACCTCGTCTTCGTCGGCGTCGACGTCGGCGGCGCGCCGCGGGCCGTGCGGCCGGTGCTGCCGGAGACCCCCGACGACGAGCGCCGGTTCCGGGAGGCGGAGATCCGCCGCGCCCACCGCCTGGCCCGGCGGCGGGCCATCCAGGCGCACCGGGCCGGCTGAGCACGCCTCCTACACTCCTCGCCGACCCGGCATGTGGACCGGCCACGCCCCCTCACCGGCACCCGGTGCGGAGAATGGCGCTTCAGGGTAGGGCAAGATGGCGCCACGGCCCATGCACAGTGTCGTGCCAGGGACTCAGGGAGGGTGGAGCAGTGGGTGACGTGCTGTGGACGCCGCCGGCGGACGTACGCGAGCGGTCCCGGATCGGCAGCTACCTGCGCTGGCTGCGGGAGCACCGGGGGCTGGACTTCGCCGATTACGACGAGCTGTGGCGCTGGTCGGTCACCGACCTGGACGCGTTCTGGCGGTCGGTCTGGGACCACTTCGCGGTGGTCGCGCACACCCCGCCGACGGCCACGCTGGCCGACCGGGGGATGCCCGGCGCCCGCTGGTTCCCGGGCGCCACGCTCAACTACGCCGAGAACGTGCTGCGGATGCCCGGCCGCGCCGACGGCGACCCGGTGGTGATCGCGCACGGGCAGACCCGGCCGCCGGTCACCGTCACCGCCGCGCAGCTGCGCGAGCAGGTCCGCCGGGTCGCCGCCGGGCTGCGCCGCCTCGGCGTCACCGCCGGTGACCGGGTGGCCGCGTACGCGCCGAACATCCCCGAGACGTACGTGCTGCTGCTCGCCACGAGCAGCCTCGGCGCGGTCTTCTCCTCCTGCGCCCCGGAGTTCGGCACCCGCAGCGTCACCGACCGTTGGCAGCAGATCGAGCCGAAGGTCCTGGTCGCGGTGGACGGCTACCGCTACGGCGACAAGCCCGTCGACCGTCGTGGCGAGGTGGCCGCCATCCGGGCCGCGCTGCCGTCGCTGGAGCACACCGTCTCGATCGGCTACCTCGACCCGGCCGGCCCGCCGCCGCAGGGCGCGCTGACCTGGGCCGAGCTGGCGGCGGAGACCGACGAGGCTCTCACCTTCACCCCGGTCGCCTTCGACCACCCGCTCTACGTGCTCTACTCCTCCGGCACCACCGGGCTGCCCAAGCCGATCGTGCACGGGCACGGGGGCATCCTGCTGGAGCACCTGAAGATGCTCGCCCTGCACCACGACCTCGGTCCCGCCGACCGGTTCTTCTGGTTCACCACCACCGGCTGGATGATGTGGAACTTCCTGGTCTCCGCGCCGGCGGTGGGCGCGACGATCGTGCTCTTCGACGGCAACCCGGGCCACCCCGACCTGGGCGCGCTGTGGCGGCTGGCTGAGGAGACCGGCACGACGTACTTCGGCACCTCGGCGCCGTTCCTGCTGGCCTGCCGCAAGGCCGGTCTGGTGCCGAAGGAGATCGCCGACCTCTCGGCGCTGCGTGGGGTCGGCTCCACCGGCGCGCCGCTGCCCGCCGAGGGCTTCACCTGGGTGTACGAGACGGTCGGCGACGGCCTCCAGCTCCAGTCCCTCTCCGGCGGCACGGACGTCTGCACCGGATTTGTCGGCGGGGTGCCGCTGCTGGCGGTGCACGCCGGGGAGATCACCTGCCGGGCGCTCGGCGCGAAGGTGGAGGCCCGCTCCGCCGACGGCTCCCCGGTCATCGGCGAGCTGGGCGAGCTGGTGATCACCGAGCCGATGCCGAGCATGCCGGTGGCCTTCTGGAACGACCCGGACGGCGCCCGCTACCGGGAGGCGTACTTCGACGTCTACCCGGGCGTCTGGCGGCACGGCGACTGGATCACCATCAACGACCGGGGCGGCTGCGTGATCACCGGCCGCTCCGACGCCACCCTCAACCGGGGCGGGGTCCGGCTGGGCACCGCCGAGTTCTACTCGGTCGTCGAGGGGTTGGACGAGGTGGTCGACTCGGTGGTGGTGCACCTGGAGGACGACGAGGGCGGCGCCGGGGAGCTGCTGCTCTTCGTGGTGCTGGCCGAGGGGCTGGAGCTGGACGACGCGCTGCGGAAGAAGATCTGCCGCGAGCTGCGTACCGCCCTGTCGCCGCGGCACGTCCCCGACGAGATCCACCAGGTCCGCGCCGTCCCCCGCACCCTGTCGGCGAAGAAGCTCGAGGTGCCGGTCAAGAAGATCCTCACCGGCACCCCGGTGGACAGCGCGGCCGCCAAGGGCGCCCTCGCCAACCCCGAGTCCCTGACCGCCTTCGCCGCCTTCGCGCAGCGTCGCTCCACCGAGGACGAGCCCACCCCCGCCTGACCCCCACCGCCCCGCCCCCCGCCCCCCGGCCGCGCCGATCATGCAGTTGTGGTGCCCCGCAAAAGGGGCGAACCCGCAGCGGTCGCCCACCACAAGTCCATGATCGACGCTGGCGGGGCGAAACGGGCAGGGTGGGGTGGGGTGGGTCAGGTGAGGGTGTGGGTGGCCTTTTCCGTGGCGATTCTGGGGTCGAGGCGGGCGGGGTCGAGGTTGGCGCAGAGGACGATGGTGGCGCCGGCGGTCAGCGGGGCCAGCAGCCAGTCGACCGGGTCGGGGTGGCGCGCCGCGTCGACCAGGACGCGGGCGCCGGGGGCGATGCCCAGCTCGCCCGCGCGTCGCCGCGCCCGCGCCACCAGATCCTTCCCGCCGGAGGCGTACGGGGTGAAGTGGTCGCCGTGAGCGCGGACCTCCGACACGTAGTCGGCGAAGCCGGGCGGCACCTGCCGCATCGGCAGGGCGAACGGGTCCAGTGCCAGGACGTACCGCTCGCCGGCCGACCAGGCGTCCGCCTCGGCCACCCGCGCGGCGGCGGCGAAGAGCACGTCCACGTCGCCCGGCGTGTCGGCCACCACCAGCCCGGCCGACCAGCAGCCGAGCAGCACCGCGGCGGTCTGCCAGTGCGGCGGCAGGAGCAGCGCGGCGGTGTCGCCGGGGCCGAGGGCCACCTCGTCGGCGAGCAGGTTGGCCGTCTTGGCCACCCAGTTCGCCAGCGTCGCGCCGGAAAGTTCGGTCCGCTCGCCGGTCGCGTCGTCGTACCAGGTCAGCAGCGGTCGGGTCGGGTCGGTCGCGATCGCGTCGGCGAAGACCCGGGCAATGTTCTCGGCCATCGGCGCGAACGATACGCCTACACCACCCGTACTCGATGACAACGACAAGTCGGCGTACCGTCGGGTCGCAGTCAGCGTCCGCCCCGGGCTCCGGCGTAGGCTTGCCCGGAGTGTTGTTCCCCACAGACCCGCCAGTTCAAGGAGTCGCCCCGTGACCGCCGGTCGCCCGCCCCGCGTGCTCATCGACGCCACGAGTGTCCCCGCCGACCGTGGCGGCGTCGGTCGATACGTCGACGGCCTGCTCGGCGCCCTCGGCAAGGTGTGCGGGTCGGGGGTGGAGCTGGCCGTGGTCAGCCTCCGCACCGACCTGGAGCGCTACACCCGGATGCTGCCCGGCGCGGAGATCATCCCCGCCCCGGCCGCCGTCGCCCACCGTCCCGCCCGGCTCGCCTGGGAGCAGACCGGCCTGCCGCTGCTCGCCCAGCAGGTCGGCGCGCAGGTGCTGCACTCGCCCTTCTACACCTGCCCGCTGCGCGCCGGCTGCCCGGTGACGGTGACCGTGCACGACGCGACGTTCTTCACCGAGCCGGAGCACTACGACAAGTCCCGGCGGACGTTCTTCCGCAGCGCGATCAAGACGTCGCTGCGCCGCGCCGACCGGGTCATCGTGCCGAGCAAGGCCACCCGCGACGAGCTGATCCGGCTGCTCGACGCCGATCCGACCCGGATCGACGTCGCCTACCACGGGGTCGACCACGCCGCCTTCCACGCTCCCGGCGAGGAGGAGAAGGCCCGGGTGCGGGCCCGGCTGGGGCTCGGCGGCACCAGCTACATCGCCTTCCTCGGCGCCAAGGAGCCGCGCAAGAACGTCCCGAACCTGATCCGCGGCTGGGCCCGGGCGGTGGCGGACCGGGAGAACCCGCCGGCCCTGGTGATCGCCGGCGGTCAGGGGCACGACGACGACATCGACCGCGCGGTGGCCGAGGTCCCGTCGCACCTGCGGCTGCTGCGCCCCGGCTACCTGCGCTACGCCGACCTGCCCGGCTTCCTCGGCGGGGCGCTGGTCGCCGCCTACCCGTCCTACGGGGAGGGCTTCGGCCTGCCGATCCTGGAGGCGATGGCGTGCGCCGCCCCGGTGCTCACCACGCCCCGGCTCTCGCTGCCCGAGGTGGGCGGCGACGCGGTCGCCTACACCAGTGAGGACGCCGGCCAGATCGCCACCGACCTGGCCGCCCTACTCGACGACGAGCAGCGGCGGTTGTCCCTGGCCAAGGCCGGTTTCGACCGGGCCAAGGAGTTCACCTGGGAGTCCAGCGCCGAGGTGCACATCGCGGCGTGGACCCGGGCCCGCGCGTGAGCCGCGCGGCCGTCCCGGTGACGGTGCGTGCCCCTCACGACCGGTCGGGCATGATGTGCGGGTGATTTACGCCGTCATCCCGGCGGGTGGCAGCGGCACGAGGTTGTGGCCGCTGTCCCGCGCCGGCCACCCCAAGTTCCTCCACCCGCTCACCGGCTCCGCCGCCTCGCTGCTCCAGGCGACCGTGGAGCGGCTGGGCCCGCTGGCCGCCCCCGAGCGCACCCTGGTGGTCACCGGGGCGGCCCACGTCGCGGCGGTGGCGCGTCAGCTGGCCGGGCTGCCGGAGGAAAACATCCTGGTCGAGCCCTCACCCCGGGACTCCTGCGCGGCGATCGCGCTGGCCGCGGCGGTGATCGCGCAGCGCGAGCCCGGCGCCGTGATGGGCTCCTTCGCCGCCGACCATCTGATCGGCGACCCGGAGCGCTGGCGGGAGGTCGTCCGGGAGGCGGTACGCGGCGCCGAGCAGGGCCTGCTGATGACCGTCGGGATCACCCCGACCCGGGCCGAGACCGGCTACGGCTACCTGCAGACCGGCGACCCGGTCGGCGACGGTCCGCTGCGTCCGGTCACCGAGTTCAAGGAGAAGCCGAGCGCCGAGGTGGCCGAGGCGTACCTGCGCTCGGGGCGCCACCTCTGGAACGCCAGCATGTTCGTCTGGCGGGTCGACGTCTTCCTCGCCGAGCTGGCCCGCCAGCAGCCCGCCCTGCACGCCGGGATCACCGCGATCGCCGCCGCGTGGGGGACCGGGGAGCAGGACGACGTGCTGGGCACCGTCTGGCCAACCCTGCCGAAGATCTCCGTCGACTACGCGGTGATGGAGGGCGCGGCGACCGCCGGCCGGGTGGCGACCGTGCCCGGCGACTTCGGCTGGAACGACGTCGGCGACTTCCACACCCTCGGCGAGGTGCTTCCAACCGACCCGGGCGGCAACGTGGTGCTCGGCGCCGACGCCAAGCCGGGCGTGCTGCTGCGCGACAGCAGCAACCTGGTGGTGGTGGCGCACTCCGGGCGGCTGGTGGCCACCGTCGGCGTGCACGACCTGATCATCGTCGACACCCCCGACGCGCTGCTGGTCTGCCCCCGGGACCGCGCGCAGGACGTCAAGAAGATCGTCGACGAGCTCAAGGAACGGGGCGAAGAGGGGCTCGTCTGAGCGCCGCCAGCGCCGGCGCCACCAGCTGCTCGGTGCCGCCGGCCAGCGGCTCCGGCAGCTGGTCCGGCGGAAACCAGCCCAACGCCTCGGACTCGTCGCTGACCTGCTCCGCCGCGCCGGGCGGGGCGAGGACGGCGAAGCGGACGTCGTGGTGCAGCGAGCCGCCCTGGCAGCTCACCGGATGGATGTCCACGTCGATGGGGACCGGGTCGATCCGCAGGCCGGCGATCCCGGACTCCTCGGTCGCCTCGCGCAGCGCGGCGTCGGCGAGCGTCCGGTCGCCCGGCTCGCAGTGCCCACCGAGCTGCACCCACTGCCGGAACTTGCCGTGCAGGCAGAGCAGCACCCGCGACCCGGTGGCGTCGAGCACCAGCACGCTCGCGGTGACGTGACCCGGTCGGTGCCCCCGGCTCATCGCCACCGGCCCGGCGGCCAGCAGCTCGAGGGTGCGGTCCCGGGCGGTCGCGGCGGCCGGGCTGGTCGGTGCCCAGCGGCG
>NZ_JAMOKF010000196.1 GCF_023656545.1 Micromonospora phytophila
GCAGCAGCAGACGGACAAGTCCCGCCAAAGGCACAAGGGCCAGTCAGGCCAAGGGTCACACCTGCCACTGCCAGCAATCAGCTCACCACTACTGAGCCGACCCCGCCATGCTCACAGTCAGGCCAGGTCGAGGGAGCGGGCGGCGGCGAGCGGGTCGTTGGCGATGGTGACCGGGGCGGGGGCGGTGGAGATGGCCCACTCCGGGTCCTTCAGGCCGTGACCGGTGACCGTGCAGACGATCGTCGAGCCGGCCGGGACCGTGCCCGCGGCGCCCTGCTGGAGCAGGCCGGCCACGCTGGCCGCGCTGCCCAGTTCCACGAAGACCCCGACCTCGCGGGCCAGCAGCCGGTACGCGGCCAGGATCTCCCGGTCGGTGACCGAGGAGATCAGCCCGCCGGAGGAGTCCCGGGCGTCCAGCGCCTTGGTCCAGCTGGCCGGGTTGCCGATCCGGATGGCGGTGGCGATGGTGGACGGCTCGCGGACCACCTGACCGGTGACGATCGGCGCGGCGCCGGCCGCCTGGAAGCCGTACATCTTCGGGGCCCGGGTGGCGTTGCCGTCCCGCACCTCCTCGGAGTAG
Source organism: Micromonospora phytophila (assembly GCF_023656545.1). GTDB lineage: Bacteria > Actinomycetota > Actinomycetes > Mycobacteriales > Micromonosporaceae > Micromonospora > Micromonospora phytophila. Next base: position 581 of record NZ_JAMOKF010000196.1, read on the forward strand.
CCCATCCAGTAGGCGGAGATGTTGCCGGCGTTGCCGACGGGCAGGCAGTGGATGTCGGGCGCGTCGCCGAGCGCCTCGACGATCTCGAACGCGGCGGTCTTCTGGCCGTGCAGCCGGTCGATGTTGACCGAGTTGACCAGCGCGACCGGGTAGTCCTGGGCGAGCTTCGCGGCCAGCGAGAGGCAGTCGTCGAAGTTGCCGCTGACCTGGAGCAGCTTCGCGCCGTGCACCAGCGCCTGGGCCAGCTTGCCCAGCGCGATCTTGCCCTGCGGCACGAGCACCGCGCAGGTCAGCCCGGCCCGGGCCGCGTACGCGGCGGCGGAGGCGCTGGTGTTACCGGTGGAGGCGCAGATGATCGCCTTGTTGCCGGCCTCGACGGCCTTGGAGACCGCGAGCGTCATGCCCCGGTCCTTGAACGAGCCGGTCGGGTTGGCCCCCTCGACCTTCAGGTAGACGTCGCAGCCGAGCCGGGCGGAGAGCACCGGCGCGGGCAGCAGCGGGGTGTTCCCCTCGTGCAGGGTGACGACCGGGGTGGCGTCGGTGACCGGCAGCCGGTCCCGGTACGCGTCGATCAGACCCCGCCACATGTCGCTCTCCTCGCCTCTACCGCCCCGCCGAGCTGGGGACGTTCCCAGCGTGGACCAGCCTGCCCGACCGCCCACCGGCACACCCACCCTTAACCACCAGGCGAGACGCCGCCCGCACCCGCCCGGTATGGCCCACCGGCGTGGCCGCCACCGGCCCGCGCGTACCCACCCCGCCGGGCCGCGGTCCCCGGTCGGCCCGGACGCCGGCCACGGCGGGCGAAAGACGCCGCACCGGGCAGGTCACAGCCCGCCCTCGACCCGCAGCACGCTGGCCACCGAGCGGACGATGTCCAGCCCGCGCAGCTCGCGCACGGTGGCGGCGAGCGCGGCGTCCGGTGCCACGTGGGTGACGATGACCAGGTCGGCGTCCTCGCCCCGGCCGGCCGCGCCGCCGCCCGCCGGGCCCTGCCGCACGGTGGCGATGGAGACGTCGTGCCGGGCGAACACCCCGGCGACGGCAGCCAGCACACCGGGACGGTCGGCCACGTCGAGGCTGATGTGGTACCGGGTGAGGGCCTCCCCCATCGGCCGCACCGCCAGGTCGGCGTACGCCGACTCGCTGGCCGCGCGCACCCCGGCGAGCCGGTTGCGGGCGACCGCCACCACGTCGCCGAGCACCGCGCTGGCGGTCGGCGCGCCGCCGGCGCCCCGACCGTAGAACATCAGCTGCCCGGCCGCCTCGGCCTCGACGAAGACGGCGTTGAACGCGTCGCCGACGCCGGCCAGCGGGTGGCTCAGCGGGATCATCGCCGGGTGCACCCGGACGCTGACGGTCTCGCGGCCGGTGGCGTCGGCGCCCCGGGCGGCGATGCAGAGCAGCTTGATCGTGCAGCCCATGGCCTTGGCGCTGGCCACGTCGGCGGCGGTCACCTCGGTGATGCCCTCCCGGTGCACGTCGGCCGCGCCGACCCGGGTGTGGAACGCCAGCGAGGCGAGGATGGCGGCCTTGGCCGCCGCGTCGAAGCCCTCCACGTCGGCCGTCGGGTCCGCCTCGGCGTACCCCAGCTCGGTGGCCTCCTCCAGCGCCTCGGCGAAGCCGGCGCCGGTGGCGTCCATCGCGGAGAGGATGAAGTTGGTGGTGCCGTTGACGATGCCGGTGACCCGGTTGATCCGGTCCCCGTGCAGCGACTCGCGCAGCGGGCGCAGCAGCGGGATGGCCCCGGCCACGGAGGCCTCGTAGTAAAGGTCGCCGCCGCCCTCGGCCGCCGCGTCGTGCAGGGCGGCGCCGTCCTCGGCGAGCAGCGCCTTGTTGGCGGTGACCACGCTCTTGCCCGCCCGCAGCGCCTCGACCAGCCAGCCGCGCGCCGGCTCGATGCCGCCGACCACCTCGACCACCACGTCCACGTCGTCGGACTTGATCAGGCCGAGCGGATCGGTGGTGAACAGGGCCGGGTCGACCGGCAGGTCGCCCCGGTCGCGGCCGAGACGGCGTACGGCGATGCCGGCGATCTCCAGCGGGGCGCCGATCCGGGCGGCGAGGTCGGCCGACTGCTCGTGCAGCAGCCGGACCACCTCGCTACCGACCGTGCCGCAGCCGAGCAGCGCCAGGCGCACAGGTGACGTCATCCCACATCCAATGCGAGCAGGTCCTCTTCGGTCTCCCGCCGGACGATCAGACGCGCCTGGCCGGCCCGCACCGCGACCACCGGGGGCCGGGGCACGTGGTTGTAGTTGCTGGCCATGCTCCGGCAGTAGGCGCCCGTGCCGGGCACCGCGACAAGATCTCCGGGCTGCACGTCGGCGGGCAGGAATTCATCCTTCACCACGATGTCCCCGGACTCACAGTGCTTTCCCACCACGCGGGCGAGCATCGGCTGCGCGGTCGACGCCCGCGAGGCCATGGTCGCCGAGTACGAGGCGTCGTAGAGCGCGGTGCGGATGTTGTCGCTCATCCCGCCGTCGACGCTGACGTACGTCCGGATCCCGTCGACGTCCTTGACCGTGCCCACCTCGTAGAGCGTGAAGACCGCCGGCCCGACGATGGCCCGGCCCGGCTCGATCGAGAGATGCGGCACGGCCAGCCGTTCGGCGGCGCACTCGCCATCGACGATCTTGCGCAGCCGCTTCGCCAGGTCCTGCGGAGTGGCCGGGTCGTCCTGGGTGGTGTACGCGATGCCGAAGCCGCCGCCCAGGTCCAGCTCGGGCAGTTCCACCCCGCGCGCGTCGCGGATCTGCGCCTGGAGGCCGAGCACCCGCCGGGCGGAGACCTCGAAACCGTTGGCGTCGAAGATCTGCGAACCGATGTGCGAGTGCAGGCCGCGCAGCTCCAGCACGCCCTCGTCGAGGATCTTGAAGGCGGCGGCCGCGGCCGCCCCGCCCGCGAGGGAGAAGCCGAACTTCTGGTCCTCGTGGGCGGTGGCGATGAACTCGTGGGTGTGCGCCTCGACGCCGACGGTGACCCGGACCATCACCTTCGGGCGGACGCCCCGCTCGCGGGCCAGCGCGGTGAGCCGGTCGATCTCGGTGAACGAGTCGACGATGATCCGTCCCACCCCGGCGTCCAGCGCCCGGGTCAGCTCGCGCAGCGACTTGTTGTTGCCGTGGAAGCCGATCCGCTCCGCCGGCATCCCGGCCGAGAGCGCGGTGGCCAGCTCGCCGCCGGTGCAGACGTCGAGGTGCAGGCCCTCCTCGGCGATCATCCGGACCACCGCCCGGCAGAGGAACGCCTTGCCGGCGTAGTAGACGTCCTCGGTGGGGAAGGCGGCGCGGAAGTCCCGGCAGCGCGAGCGCAGGTCGTCCTCGTCGAGGACGTACACCGGGGTGCCGAACTCGGCCGCGATGTCGCGGACGCCGAGGCCGGCGACGGCGAGGGCGCCGTCCGCCGCCCGGGCGACGTTGCGCGGCCAGAGCTCCGGCACCAGGGCGTTGACGTCGCCCGGAGGACGCAGCCAGGGCGGCCGGCTGCCGATGTCGCCGTGCAGGGCGCCGGCCTCGTGAGCCCGCATGTCACATCCTCTCGGGGGCGGAGACCCCCAGCAGCCGCAGGCCGTTGGCGATCACCGTGCGGGTGGCGTCGTTGAGCCAGAGCCGGGCGCGGTGCAGGTCGGTGACCTCCTCCTCGCCGCGGGGCAGGATCCGGCAGTTGTCGTAGAACCGGTGGTACGCCCCGGCCAGCTCCTCCAGGTAGCGGGCAACCCGGTGCGGCTCCCGCAGCTCGGCCGCCGCGGCGACCACGGCGGGGAACTCGGCGAGCGCCTTGAGCAGCTCGTTCTCCTTCTCGTGGTCGAGCAGCTCGGGGTGGAAGCCGTCGGCGTCACCCCGGGTCAGCCCCACCTCGGCCGCGTTGCGCCCCACGCTGGCCGTCCGGGCCGCCACGTACTGGACGTAGTAGACCGGGTTGTCGCGGGTGGCGCGGGTCCACAGCTCGACGTCGATGTCGATCGGCGAGTCGCTGGAGTAGCGGGCCAGCGCGTACCGGGAGGCGTCCACGCCGATCGCGTCGACCATGTCCTCCAGGGTGACCACGGTGCCGGCGCGCTTGCTCATCCGCACCGGCGCGCCGTCGCGGACCAGGTTCACCAGCTGGCCGATGAGGATCTCCAGGTTGCGCTCCGGGTCGTCGCCGAAGCACGCGGCCATCGCCTTCATCCGGCCGATGTAGCCGTGGTGGTCGGCGCCCAGCATGATCACGACCCGCTCGAAGCCGCGCTCGCGCTTGTCCAGGTAGTAGGCGCAGTCGGCGGCGAAGTAGGTCCACTCGCCGTTGGACTTGCGCAGCACCCGGTCCTTGTCGTCGCCGAAGTCGGTGGTGCGCAGCCAGGTTGCGCCGTCGGCCTCGAAGAGGTGCCCCTGCTCCCGCAGCCGGTTGAGGGCGTGGTCCAGCTCACCCCGGTCGTGCAGGTCCTTCTCGTTGAAATAGGTGTCGAACTCCACGCCGAAGGCGCGCAGCGAGGACTTGATCTCGGCGAACATCAGCGCCACGCCCTCGACCCGGAAGACCTCCTGGGCGGCGGCGTCGTCCAGCTCCAGCACGTCGGGCCGGGTCCGCTGGACGGCCTCGGCGATCTCGGCGAGGTACGCCCCGGCGTACCCGTCCTCGGGGGCCGGCTCGCCCTTGGCGGCGGCGAGCAGCGAGCGGGCGAACCGGTCGATCTGGGAGCCGGCGTCGTTGAAGTAGTACTCCGTGCCGACCTCCGCGCCGGTGGCGCGCAGCAGGCGGCTCAGCGCGTCGCCGACGGCCGCCCAGCGGACGCCGCCGATGTGCACCGGGCCGGTCGGGTTGGCCGAGACGAACTCCAGGTTGATCTTCTGCCCGGCGAGCCGCGCGCTGCGGCCGTACTCCTCGCCGGCCTCGACGATCACCCGGGCGAGCTGGCCGGCGGCGGCCGCGTCGAGCCGGATGTTGAGGAAGCCGGGCCCGGCGATCTCCACCGACTTGACCCCCGGGGCGCGGCCGAGCTGCTCGGCGAGGCCGGCGGCCAGCTCGCGCGGCGGGACGCCCACCTTCTTGCTGAGCTGGAGCGCCAGCGTCGAGGCGTAGTCCCCGTGCTCGGGGTTTCGGGGTCGCTCCACCGCCGTCCGCTCCGGCAGGGCGGAGCGGTCCAGGCCCCGCTCGGTGAAGACGGCGTGGGCTGCGGAGAGGACGACCTCGGCGAGTTCTGCGGGAGTCACCGAACCATGTTATCGGGGGTAGACTCGGTCCCCGCGGCGGCGACCAGCATGTGAACCCAGGCCCGCCGGTTCCCCTGACCGACCGACCTGACGAGGCACGATGAGCATCAGCACCCCGGGCGGCCCTGAGCGCCGCCCGACCGTGGTCAGCACCGGCAAGAAGCCGGCGGCTGGCCGGCCGGCCGCCGGCGCGAAGGCGGGGTCCGGCAAGCCGGCGGGCACCCCTCGCGCGGGCGGCAAGGGCCCCCGCAAGCCGGTCGCCCCGGTCAAGGTCAGCCAGGGCCGCGCCTGGGGCCCGATCGCGCTCTTCGTCGCCGTGGGCGTGCTCGCCGCGTCGATCATCGGCTACGGCGCCTGGGCGTCGTTCCAGGGTTCCAAGCCCTGGGAGGACCGCGCCGCCGACATCGAGGGCATCGTCAACTTCCGCGAGAAGGACAAGAAGCTGGTCGAGGGCGGCAACCACCAGGCCGGCGCGATCACCTACTCGGTGCTCCCGCCGGTGGCCGGCCCGCACAACGCGGCCTGGCAGAACTGCATGGGTGACGTATACGACGCCCCGATCGCCAACGAGCACGCGGTGCACAGCCTGGAGCACGGTGCCGTCTGGGTCACCTACCGCCCCGACCTCCCGGCCGACCAGGTGACCAAGCTGCGCGAGAAGGTCCAGGGCAAGGAGAAGCTCATGCTCAGCCCGTTCGAGGGGCTGGACAAGGCGGTCTCCCTGCAGGCCTGGGGCTACCAGCTCAAGGTCGACAACGCCGACGACAAGCGGATCGACGACTTCATCAAGACCCTGCGGGTCAACGCCTCGATCGAGGGCCCGACCGCAGTGTGCAGCGGGGGGATCACCGCCACCGGCACCGCGCCGCGCGACAACCCGCAGACGCCGCAGGGCTGAGGAGGACGATGAGCGCCCCGACCACGATCGAGAGCAGCGTGCTCGACGACACGGCCCCGCAACAGGGCCGGACGTCCGCGCCCCGCTGGGGCACCGCGGCGCTGGCCCTCGCCGTCGTGGTCGGGCTGCTCCTCGGGTACGCCGGCGGCCTGCTCACGCCCCGGCTCACCCGCCCCGGCGACGCCTCCGTCGAGGCGGGCTTCGCCCGGGACATGATGACCCACCACGCGCAGGCGGTGGAGATGGGCATGATCGCCTTCGATCGGGGCACCGACCCCGAGGTGCGCAGCATCGGCGGTGACATCGCCACCTCGCAGCAGGGTGAGATCGGCACCATGCAGACCTGGCTGCGCTCGTGGGGGCTGGACCCGGCGGGCAGCGAGCCGGCGATGTCCTGGATGCCCGACGGGGCCGGCCTGGTCAGGGACGGCCTGATGCCGGGGATGGCCACCCCCGAGGAGATGGCGAAGCTGCGCGAGGCGCAGGGCCGCGAGCTGGACACGCTCTTCCTGCGGATGATGGTCAAGCACCACCTGGGCGGCATCCACATGATCGACGGCGTGCTCGACGCGAGCGACGAGTCCGACGTGGTGAAGACCGCGCAGACCATGAAGAACACCCAGCGCAACGACCTCACCAACCTCCAGAACGCGCTCAAGCGCCTGGGCGGCTGAACGCCGGCCGCCCGCCCCGCCACCCGTCGAGAGGTTCGCGTCACCGCCGGTCCGCCGGCAGGCGCGGACCTCTCGATCGTTTCGGCAGGAGCCGCTGGGCGCCCGCTTCCTACATGCTTTGTCTGGTTTAAAGGCTTTGGAGACGACTGCGCGGTCCGACCGATTCCGTCACTAAGAGAGTTTTCTCCGCACATATCGTGACCAGTTGCGATTCGGGCTCGTTGCGCAGGACGTGGGGGTTGCACTGAGAGACGCACGGCGTTCGGTCACCAGCTGGTGCCGGCGCCACACCATCGGCGGTGACGGGGCGGTGGCAGCCGTCCGTCGCGGACAGCGGCAGGGCGAGCCGGGAACGCTCAGCCGCGAACAGGAACTCGAACTGATCGACCTCCTGCGGGGCGTCCACCCCGACGCGTTCGGCCTGGACGAGGAGCTGTGGACTCGGCAGAGCCTGCACGCCCTCATCCAGCGCCACTTCGAGCTGCCGCTGGACGCCGGCGCGGTCGGGGCGTACCTGCGGGCCTGGGGGTTGGGTCCGCGCGAGCCCCGGGAGCGGGCCTGCGGGCTCTGCGTCGGCGCGGTGGAGCGCTGGGTACGCAGCGAGTACCCGGCGATCACCCGGGCGGCGCAGGAGCACCTGGCGGAGGTCTACTGGCTCGGCCGGGTACGCCTGCGCGGCACGATGCCGGCCGCGGACGTGATCTCGGCCGTCTCCTCCCGCGGCCGGGTGCGGTTCATGATCACCACACCGTCGGTCGACCCGCCGCTCCCCCGGGACTTCGTGCTGCGCCTCAGCGGCGAGGAGCAGCGGACCGTGCACCTGATCGTCGACGGCTCCTGGCCCCGCAACGAGTGGCCGCGCCGGCTCCCCCGACGCATCGTCCTGCACCCGCTGCCCAGCTGCGGTCGCGCCGTCGCCGCGGCCTGACCGAACCGGCCGGCGCGACCCGGCCGGCGGGGCTCGTCGGGCCTGATCAACTCGATGTCGCCGACATCGGGGCATCCGGGCCCCGTACACCCCGATGTCCGCGACACGGAGTCGATCACCGCATACCGATTCGGCGATCGCGGAGGAGTTTGCTAGTCTTCTCCAGTCGCTGAGCCCCCGTAGCTCAGGGGATAGAGCACCGCCCTCCGGAGGCGGGGGCGCAGGTTCGAATCCTGCCGGGGGCACCAGGAGTTGACGAAAGCCCGGGCCAGCTGGTCCGGGCTTTGTCGTGTGCCCCCGCACGGTAGCGGCCGGGACGAACGGGTCGATCAACGTGTCACCCGAGCGCGCGGCCGTTCCCGGGCACAGCCGGGTCCCGGCAGGGTTGCCACGGCCGGCCCGGCGACGCGACCATCCCACCGGCCCGACGGCGTGTCCCCGTCCCAGCGACGTGAGCCCGCCCCGGCGACGGTCCCCGCAACCGAGTCGGTGCCGCAGCCAGCAGCGCTGGCGCTGGATCTTCGTCGACGAGTACGGCCGTATCCGGTGCGGCGCGCCCCACCGGGTCATCCCCCTCGCGGTCACCGTCCGGGGAGGGAGAGGTCGCGGCGGACCCCCACCGGCATCCGGGACAACAGGTCCGGCGCCAGGTCGGCGGGGAGCGCCCGGGCGATCAGGTCGGCGTGCCACTCGACGTTCGCGAGTGTGGCGGCGGCCACGTCCGGCGGCAGATGGATCAGGATGGTCGCCGCCCTGGTCCGCGTACGTCAGCCGGCGGCGCGGCGGGCGCGGGCCCGGCGCTTGCCCTCATGCATGGCCTGCACCCGGGCGATCGGGATGGTGTGCCCCGCGGCGACCAGGTCCGCCGGGAGCCGCTGCGGCGCGGGCATCCGCTCGGCCCACGGGTCGCGGTCGGCGACGAGTGCCGGCACGGTACGGATCGTGAAGTCCGCCGGGGCGACGTCGCCCACGTCGGCCCAGTCGACGGGGAAGGACACCGGCACGCCCGGCCGCAGCCGGGGACTGTACGCGCCCACCACGGTCGCCCCGCCGGCCCGGGTGGAGTCCACGAAGACCTTGCCGCCCCGGTCCTCGCGGATGAAGGCGGTGGTGGCCAGCGCCGGGTCGAGCCGTTCGGCGCGGACCGCCACGGCGCGGGTGGCCGCGGCCATGTCCTCGGCGCTCGCGCCCGCCTCGACCGGTACGAAGACGTGCACGCCCTTCGCCCCGCTGGTCTTGACCGCGCCGGAGAGCCCGACGTCGGCGAGCGCCTGCCGGACCAGCAGGGCGGCGGCCACGGCCAGCCCGAAGGCGTCCCCCTCCGGCGGGTCGAGGTCGAGCACCAGGTGGGTCGGGCGGTGCAGGTCCTCGACCGTGGCCAGGGTCGGGTGGTACTCCACCGCCCGCTGGTTAGCGAACCAGAGCAGGGTGCGGCGGTCGTCGCAGAGGGCGTACGAGATCTCCCGGTGGGACGCCTCGGCCCAGACGGTGGTGCGGCGGACCCAGTCCGGGGTGTACTTCGGCAGGTTCTTCTGCATGAAGGGCGGCTGGCCGGGGCGCACCCGGATCACCGACAGCGGCCGGTCGCGCACCTGCGGCAGGATCCGTTCGTGCACCGCGTCGAGGTAGTCGACCAGGTCCCGCTTCGTCGCCCCGGCCCCATCGAACAGCGCCTGGTCCAGGTTGGTCAGCGCCACCCCGTCCCGGGTCTCGTCAGCCTCGCTCATCCGCCCACCCTCCCGGCCCGGGGGCCGATGGTCAACCGGACGCGGCGGGGGCACCCGGATCCACGGTGACCGACTGCCGCTCGGCAGGCGCCGGGAACGCCCGGGGCGGCGTCAACCGGTCATGGTCCCCGCCGGCGCGGATCGCGTCGAGCAGCCGGGCGGTGCGCCACGCCATCCGGGACGGCGGTCTGGGCCCGGCTGCCCGCGACCCAGGCCCTCGCCGCGCGGCTCGGCCTGGCCCGGGGCACGGTCAGCGCGCTTACGACGAGTTGGTCGCCGAGGGTGACTGGTGGCCCGGGTCGGGGCCGGCACCTTGACCCGGCCGGTCAGCCCGCCGGGCGGTGGGCCAGGCGGTGGGCCAGGTCGTCGCCGGCCGGGTCCG
>NZ_JAMOKF010000197.1 GCF_023656545.1 Micromonospora phytophila
GCCCTGACGGCTGTGCTCGCTGGCGGCGGGCAGGCCGTGCCCGCCGCGGCTCGGCTCGCCACGCGACGGACCGGGCAGCGCGTGGCCGCCCCGCTCCGGCGCCGGCTCCTGGCCGAGGATCGGCGTGGGCCGCTCGGCGCACAGGTACTGCGCCATGTCGTCGTGCGGCGTGACGTTCTGCCGGGTCTTGTCGAGGTCCCAGATGGCCTGCGCGGTCGCCTTGCCCGACGGCCAGGTGGCGACGATCCGCCAGGTGCCGTCGTCACGACGCCACGCGTCCCAGGAGATCTTCTCGGTGTCGATCCCGTGCTGGCCCAGCCGGCCGTTGACCACCTCGGCGAGCGGGGTTGGCTTCTCCGCGCCCTTGAGCCGGGTGCGCCGGGCGTGCTGGGCGAGCATCGCCCGCTCCTGGAGCACCGGGCCGGCGTAGCGGAGGACCCGGTCGACCGGGACGCCCGCGATGCGGGCAACGTCCTCGGCGGACTCACCGGAGCGGATCCGGGCCTGGATGTCGCGTGGGGACAGCGAGGGCACCGGGTCGGCGGCGGTCGGCGCGGCGGCGAGCGGCGGGGCGCCGGGCTCGGCGTGCAGCACCGTGGCGATGCGCTCGTCTATGGGCAGGGCGAGCAGCCGCCCGACCTCGTCGGCGAGCACCAGGGCCTGGCCGTCCTCGGAGAGGGCGACGAAGCGTACTGGGCGCATAGCGTTGCCTCCGTCCCGCTTCGCTGGCCGCACGCCACGGGTCGGCCACCGTGGCGTCTCGCACTACCGTACGCTGACTTGCCCACGGTTGGGGGATGCGACACCCGCATGTCATGACTGAGCTGCGGCGATGATCACGGTCGGTGGTCGCCGGGACGTCGGCGACCACCGACCGTGACGGTGTCGCTAGAGTCGCTCCACCACGTAGTCGATGGACCGGGTCAGCGCCTCGACGTCCGCCGGCTCGACGGCCGGGAAGAGCGCAACCCGCAGCTGGTTGCGGCCGAGCTTGCGGTACGGCTCGGTGTCCACGATGCCGTTGGCGCGCAGCGCCCTGGCGATCGCGGTGGCGTCCACCTCGTCGACGAAGTCGATGGTGGCGACCACGTTGGACCGCAGCGCCGGGTCGGTGACGAACGGCGTCGCCACCTCGGACCGCTCGGCCCAGCCGTAGACGATCGAGGCGCTCTCCGCCGTGCGCTTGGCCGCCCAGGTCAGGCCGCCCTGCGAGTTCATCCAGTCGGTCTGCTCGGCCGCCAGGAAGATGGTGGCCAGCGCCGGGGTGTTGTACGTCTGCTCCAGCCGCGAGTTGTCGATCGCGGTGACCAGGTCGAGGAAGGCCGGGATGTAACGGCCGGACGCCTTGATCTCGCCGGCCCGCTCCAGGGCGGCCGGGGACATCAGGGCCAGCCAGAGGCCGCCGTCGGAGCCGAAGCACTTCTGCGGGGCGAAGTAGTAGACGTCGGTCTCGCCGACGTTCACCTCCAGCCCGCCGGCGCCGGAGGTGGCGTCGACGAGCAGCAACGAACCCTCGTCGGCGCCCGGCACCCGGCCGATCGGCACGGCGACACCGGTGGAGGTCTCGTTGTGCGGGGTGGCGTAGACGTCCACGCCGGCCTCCGCGACCAGGGTCGGGGCGCTGCCCGCCTCGGACCTGCGGACGGTGGGCTCGCCGAGGAACGGCGCGTCGGAGACGGACTTCGCGAACTTGGCGCCGAACTCGCCGAAGCTGGCGAACTGGGCCCGGTCCCGGACCAGGCCGAACGTCGCGACCTCCCAGAAGGCGGTGGTGCCGCCGTTGCCGATGACCACCTCGTAGCCCTCGGGGAGGGAGAAGAACTCGGCGATGCCCCGGCGCAGCCGGGCGACCTCGTCGCGGACGGTCTTCTGCCGGTGGGAGGTGCCCAGGTAACTGGTCGCCACGTCGGCGAGGGCGGAGACCGCCGCCGGACGGACCTTGGACGGCCCGCAGCCGAAGCGGCCGTCGGCGGGCCTGATCTCGTCGGGAATCCGGATGGTCGGTGCGTCAGCCACGGTGTTGGAGATCCTTCCGCATGGGCGAGGGCGGGCCCGGTCTTCAGGGCGGGCGCGGACCGACGGCGGACGCGTGCGCCACGGCGCACGGCGGGGCCGGGATCCGAGCCCGGTCCGGCGACACTGCCGGCCTTCATCCTCGCACCCGGGGCCGCCGGCCCGGCCGCTGGTCCCACACCAGGCCGTGAGGCGTACGCCACAGCACGGGCGAGGGCCCCGTCCGCGCGGACGGGGCCCTCGGCGGTACGCGGGTCAGACGCCGTGCGGTATGGCGTCCCAGCCTTCCACCTCGCTGGGGGTGCGGGAGCCCGGGCCGACGTAGCGGGCGGACGGGCGGACCAGCCGCTGGAGCCGCTTCTGCTCCAGGATGTGCGCGCTCCAGCCGCCCATCCGGGCGCAGGTGAACATCGAGGTGAACATGTGCGCCGGCACCTCGGCGAAGTCCAGCACGACGGCCGACCAGAACTCGACGTTGGTGGCGAGCACCCGGTCGGGGCGGCGGGCCTGGAGCTCGGCCAGCGCGGCCTTCTCCAGCGCCTCGGCGATCTCGAAGCGGGGCGCGCCCAGCTCCTTGGCGGTGCGGCGGAGCACTCGGGCGCGCGGGTCCTCGGCCCGGTAGACCCGGTGGCCGAAGCCCATCAGCCGCTCGCCCCGGTCGAGGACGCCCTTGACGTACCCCTCGGCGTCACCGCTGCGCTCGACCGCCTCCAGCATGCTGAGCACGCGGGACGGGGCGCCGCCGTGCAGCGGGCCGGAGAGCGCGCCGATGCCGGAGGAGATGCAGGCCGCGGCGTCGGCGCCGGTGGAGGCGACGATCCGGGCGGTGAAGGTGGAGGCGTTCAGGCCGTGCTCGGCGGCCGAGATGAAGTACGCGTCGACGGCCTTGACGTGCCGCGGGTCCGGCTCGCCCCGCCAGCGCTTCATGAAGCGCTCGACGATGGTCTGCGCCTTGTCGATCTCCTTCTGCGGCACCGCCGGCAGACCCAGGCCGCGGGCGGACTGGGCGACGAAGGAGAGCGCGGTCACCGACACCCGGGCGAGGTCCTCGCGGGCCTGCTCGTCGGAGATGTCCAGCAGCTGGCTCAGCCCCCAGTACGGGGCGAGCATGGCGACGGCCGACTGCACGTCCACCCGGATGTCACCGGAGTGCACCGGCACCGGGAACGGCTCCGCCGGCGGCAGGCCCGGGCCGAAACGCCCGTCGACCAGCAGCGCCCACACGTTGCCGAAGGAGACCTGGCCGATGAGATCCTCGATGTCGACCCCGCGATAACGCAGCGCACCGCCCTCGCGGTCGGGTTCGGCGATCTCGGTCTCGAAGGCTACGACGCCCTCCAGCCCCGGTTTGAAGTCGGCCATGTCGCTTCTCCTGGATCTGCTCGGTGCGCCAGCCCGGGCTCACCTCCCGGCCCAGCCGGGCGAGCGCCTTAGGCGACCTTCAGGGATGTGTGTTCGTGACATCTTGCCTGCTGGGTAACCGGATCCGCGACCCGCTGCGACTGTGCGCCACGCGACATCCCCCGTCGGTGGTGGCGCGGATCCGTCGGCGACACTGGGTGGCACGGGCTGGCCTGCGTCGCAGGGCGTCGGCCGGGTCGACGGGGAGGGGAGAGAACGTGACGGGCGACACAGTGCACCCGGCCGCCATGCGTAACGAGTACGCCGCGGACCTGGGCCTTTCCGAAGCCGACCTGGCGGCCGACTGGCACACCCAGTTCGGCCGCTGGTTCGCCGACGCGGTCGCCGCCGGGCTGCCGGAGCCGAACGCGATGGTGGTCGGCACCGCCGACGCCGCCGGCCGGCCCAGCGGGCGGACGGTGCTGCTGAAGGGGTACGACCCGGAGGGCTTCGTCTTCTTCACCAACCACGAGTCCCGCAAGGGCGCCGAGGCGGCCGCCAACCCGTACGCCAGTCTGGTCTTCCCCTGGTTCCCGATGCAGCGTCAGGTGGTGGTGGCCGGCCCGGTGGAGCGGATCGACCGGGCGGAGACCGAGGCGTACTTCGCCGTCCGGCCGCGCGGCTCCCAGCTCGGCGCCTGGGCGAGCACGCAGTCCCGGGTGCTCCCCGACCGGGCGGCGCTGGACGCGGCGTACCGGGCGGCGGCGGAGCGGTTCGCCGACGTCGAGCGGATCCCCGCCCCGCCGCACTGGGGCGGGCTGCGGGTGCGGCCGGAGTCGGTGGAGTTCTGGCAGGGCCGGGCCAGCCGGCTGCACGACCGGCTGCGGTTCCGGCTCACCGGGCCCGGGACGTGGGCCGTCGAGCGGCTGGCGCCGTGACGGAGCTGAAGGACGCCCGGTCGCGCGGGGTGCGCCGCTGGGCGATCGACCTGCGCCCGCTGGCCGTGCCGGCGTACCGGCGGATGTGGCTCGGCAACACGCTGGCCATGTTCGGGTTCCAGTTCACCGCGGTCGCGGTGCCGGTGGAGATGTACGCGCTCACCGAGGACTCGTTCTGGGTCGGGCTGCTCGGCATCGCGGGCTTCGTACCCCTGCTGGTCTTCGGTCTCTGGGGTGGCGCGGTGGCCGACGCCCGCGACCGGCGCCGGGTCCTGCTCGCCGGCTCGGCGCTGCTCTGGGCCTCGATGCTCGGCCTGCTGGCGCACGCGCTGCTCGGCGGGGGCAGCCCCGTGCTGCTGCTGGCCCTGGTCACCGTGCACTCGATCGCGTTCGCGATCAGCTCGCCCGCCCGCACCGCGATCCTGCCCCGCCTGCTGCCGGCGGAGCTGGTGCCCGCGGGGACCACGCTCAACTACACCACCTTCACCGCCGCGTCGGTCGTCGGACCCCTGACGGCGGGTCTGATCTTCGCGGCCTTCGGCACCGGGCGGGGCCTGCCGCTCGCCTACGCCCTGGACGTGGTGCTCTTCACCGGTCTGGTCGTGGCCACCGTGCGGCTGCCGGCGATGCCCCCGGAGCCCCCGGCCGACGGTGAGGTCCGTCGGGGTGGGCTGGCCGGCATCGTCGACGGCTTCCGTTACCTGGCCACCACGCCGGTGCTGCTGCTGTCGTTCGCCATCGACCTGATCGCGATGATCCTGGCCATGCCGCGCGCGCTCTTCCCGGAGGTCGCGGAGAGCCGGTTCGGCGGCGGCGCGGCGGTGGGCTGGCTCTACAGCGCCATCGCGATCGGCGCCATGCTGGGCGGCCTCACCTCCGGATGGATCGGCCGGATGCGCCGGCAGGGCCTCGGCCTGGTGGTGGCGGTGGTCGGCTGGGGGCTGGCGGTCGCCGCGGCCGGGCTGGCCCGGCAGCTCTGGCTGATGGTGCTGCTGCTCGCGGTCGCCGGCGCGGCCGACCTGGTCAGCGCGGTGCTGCGGCAGTCGATGCTGCTGGTCTACGCGCCGGACCGGATGCGCGGCCGGCTCCAGGGCGTCAACACAGTGGTCGTCGCCGGCGGCCCGCGCCTGGGCGACCTGCGTGCCGGCGCGATGGCCGCCGGGTTCGGCGGCGGGGTCGCCTGGATCGGCGGCGGGCTGCTCTCCGCCGCGCTCGCGGTGCTGCTCGCGGTGGCGTTCCCGGCCCTGCTGCGCTACCGGAGCGCGACCGGGTCGAGCGGGGGGCGGGCCTGACCGGCAGGGTCGCGCCGAGCGACGCGTCGGCGCGAACAGTTAGGGTCCGGGCATGAACAGCCCCGACCAGCGTCCGCCCTCGGGCGCGCAATGGACCATTTCCGCCGCCGGCCACGAGGCCGTGATCGTGGAGGTGGGCGGTGGGGTGCGGACATACCGCCACGACGGCGTCGACTACCTCGACGGGTACGCCGCCGACGAAATCTGCCCCGGCTGCGCCGGGCAGGTGCTGGCCCCCTGGCCGAACCGGATCCGCGACGGGCGCTACTCCTTCGGCGAGCGGTCGTTGCAGCTCACGCTGAGCGAGCCGGACCGGGGGGTGGCCATCCACGGGCTGGTCAACTGGGTGCCGTGGCAGCTGCTGGAGCAGTCGACGGACGCGGTGACGGTCGGCTACGACCTGCCCCCGACGCCCGGCTACCCGTGGCCGCTGCGGCTGCGGACCCGGTGGAGCGTCGGGGCGGACGGGCTGCGCGCCGAGCACGAGGTGACGAACACCGGCGGCGAGCCAGCGCCGTTCGGCTTCTCCGTGCACCCGTACCTGCGGCTGCCCGGGGTGGCGGTCGACGACCTGTCGCTGCGGCTGCCGGCCCGCGTCCGGTTGCAGGTGGACTCGCGGCTGCTGCCGATCGGGGCCACCCCGGTGGCCGGCACCGAGTACGACTGGACCAGCCCGCGCCGGATCGGCGACGCGCAGCTCGACATGACCTTCGGTGATGTGATCCGGGACGACGGCGGCGGTTCGGCGGTCAGCCTGGCCGCCCCGGACGGCTCGACCGGCGCGCACCTCTGGGCCGACCGGGAGTTCGGCTGGTGGCAGGTCTTCACCGGCGACGCGCTCCCCGGCGAGCGGCACCGTCGCTCGGTGGCCGTCGAACCGATGACCTGCCCGCCGGACGCGTTCCGCTCCGGCCGGGACGTGATCACGCTCGAGCCGGGCGTCGCCTGGCGGGGCGTCTGGGGCGTACGGCCCGGGGTCTGAGCGGGGGAGCGGATGGAGTTCAGCGAGGTCGTCCGGCGGCGTCGGATGGTGCGCAACTACGACCCGGACCGCCCGGTCCCGCCCGACGTGGTGGAGCGCCTGCTCGACCACGCGGTCCGCGCGCCGTCGGCCGGCTTCGCCCAGGGCTGGGGTTTCCTGGTGCTGGAGGAGCAGGCGGACCGGGAGCGGTTCTGGGCGGCCGCCACCCCGGGCGGCGGTGGCCGGGAGCGGTGGCTGGCCGGGATGCGCCGGGCGCCGCTGATCATCGTCCCGCACGCCAACCGGTCGGCCTACCTGGAGCGGTACGCGGAACCGGACAAGGGCTGGGCGGACCGGTCGGCGGAGCGCTGGCCGGTGCCCTACTGGTACGTGGACACCGGCTTCGCCGCCCTGCTGATGCTGCTCACCGCGGTGGACGAGGGGCTGGGGGCGTGCTTCTTCGGCATTCCGCCGCAGCGGTCGGAGGCGTACCGGGAGGCGTTCGGCGTGCCGGCGGAGTACCAGCCCATCGGTGCGGTCACCGTGGGTTACCGCGCGGCGGACCACCGGTCACCGTCGCTGCGCCGGGGACGCCGTCCGGTGACCGAGGTGGTCCGCCGGGGCCGGTGGAGCTGACCGGTCCCGGGCGGTTCGTCCGGTTGAGAACCGGACGACCGATAGCGAAACTGACATCAGGGAGCAGAACGCGGTGTGGCGCAGCCGGTTACGCTGGCACGGTCATCGGTGCCGCACGTCGCGGCGCCACGCCGCGACCCGGCCCGGTGCCCTGGGTCGGCCCGGCCACGGGGAGGGGAGCGTGCCGTCGTGATCTTCAGAGCGGTCCGGGACGGGCGTCCCTATCCGGAGCACAACCTGACGCTCAAGCAGTGGGCGGAGATCCCGCCGCGACCGCTGCGCCTGGACCAGCTGATCACCACCAAGCGGGAACTGGCGCTGGACAAGCTCCTCGCCGAGGACTCCACGTTCTACGGGGACCTCTTCCCGCACGTCGTGCAGTGGAACGGTGGGCTCTACCTGGAGGACGGGCTGCACCGCGCGCTGCGGGCCGCGCTTCAGCAGCGCAACCAGATCCACGCCCGGGTGTTCGTCTTCTCCGGCCCGGTCGAGTGAACGAGCTGGCCTGAGCCTTCGTTAAGGTGGCGTCCATGAGTGCTCTCGATCTGCTCGACCTGGACTCCTCGCTCACCGAGGAGGAACGGCAGATCCGCGCCGTCGTGCGCCAGCTCGTCGACGACCGGGTACGCCCGCACGTCGCCGGCTGGTACGAGGAGGGCCAGGCGCCGGTGCGGGAGCTGGCCCGCGAGTTCGGCAAGCTCGGCCTGCTCGGCATGCACCTCACCGGCTACGGCTGCGCCGGCGCCTCCGCGGTCGCGTACGGGCTGGCCTGCCTGGAGCTGGAGGCCGGCGACTCGGGCGTCCGGTCGCTGGTCTCGGTGCAGGGCTCGCTCGCCATGTACGCGATCTGGCGCTTCGGCAGCGAGGAGCAGAAGCAGCGCTGGCTGCCGTCGATGGCCACCGGCGAGGCGATCGGCTGCTTCGGACTGACCGAGCCGGACCACGGCTCCGACCCGGCGTCGATGGCCACCCGCGCCCGCCGCGACGGCGACGACTGGGTGCTCACCGGCGCCAAGATGTGGATCACCAACGCCCCGATCGCCGACGTCGCGGTCGTCTGGGCGCGCACCGACGACGGCGTGCGGGGTTTCCTCGTACCCACCGACGCCCCCGGGGTGACCACCCGGGAGATCCGTCGGAAGATGTCGCTGCGCGCCTCCGTCACCGGGGAGATCGTGCTCGACGACGTCCGGCTCCCGGCGGACGCCCGGCTGCCCGAGGCCGTCGGGCTCAAGGCCCCGCTGAGCTGCCTGACCGAGGCGCGGCACGGCATCGTCTGGGGTGCGCTCGGCGCGGCCCGCGACTGCCTGGAGACCGCCCTGGAGTACGCGACCACCCGCACCCAGTTCGGCCGGCCGCTGGCCGGGTTCCAGCTCACCCAGGCCAAGCTCGCCGACATGGCGGTCGAGTGGGGCAAGGGCCACCTGCTGGCGCTGCACCTGGGCCGGCTCGCCGACACCGGAAAGCTGCGCCCCGAGCAGGTCAGCGTGGGCAAGCTGAACAACGTGCGGGAGGCGCTGGCCATCGCCCGGCAGTGCCGCACCATCCTCGGCGCCAACGGCGTGTCGGGTGAGTACCCGGTGATGCGGCACGCCAACAACCTGGAGAGCGTGCTGACCTACGAGGGCACCTCGGAGATCCACCAGCTGGTCATCGGGCAGCGGCTGACCGGGCTCTCCGCCTTCGCCTGACCTGCGCATTCACCCGTTCGGGTCGCTCGACGAGCGACTGTCGCACGGGGGCCGTACCGTCATTCGCAGACAACGTGTCTGACGAGGACGGTGAGGGCCATGGCCCGCGACGGTGACATCAACGAGCCCACGAGGGAGTTCCCCGGCTACCCGACCGGCGACGCGCTCAAGGCCCGGTCGGACGTCACACCCGAGCCGGCGCCCGGCGCACCGACACCGAATGGTGGGCCGGCCCGCGGCCTGCTCTGGGTGCTCGGCGCGGCGGCGCTGGCGGTGGTGGTGCTGCTCGGCGTGCAGGCCACCGGCATCCTGCCGGACTTCCGCAACCCGTTCGCCAAGGAACAGGCCGACCGCAGCCAGCCGCCGCTGCTGAAGTCGATCCAGGACCTCAGCCGCTACGTCGCCGCCGAGGGCAACTTCCAGGTGGTCGTCGACCTGCAGAACGACCGGCGCAACGTGCCGGACTTCCTGCTCAACCAGCGCACCCTCTTCGTCGGAGCGGGCAGCGTCGAGGCGTACGTCGACTTCGGGAAGATCTCCGAGGGCGCGGTGGTCGAATCGGCCGACGGCAAGTCCGTGGAGATCAAGCTGCCCGCGCCGCAGCTCGGCAAGACCAACCTCGACCTGGAGAACAGCTACGTCTTCGCCGAGGAGCGCGGCCTGCTCAACCGGATCGGCGACCTGGTCAAGGGCGACCCCAACCGCCAGCAGCAGGTCTATCAGCTCGCCGAGGAGCGGATCACCACCGCCGCACGGGACAGCGGCCTGACCCAGCGGGCCGAGGAGAACACCCGCAAGATGCTGGAGGGGCTGCTCCGCTCCCTCGGGTACGAGAAGGTCACCGTCACCTACACCGCCCCCTGACACAGGCGGCCGGGGCGGGCCGTGCGCGTCCGCTGAGGCGTGATCGACTCGATGTCGTGAACATCGGGCTCTCCCGGTGTGGTGGTCAGCCCGATGTCAGGGACATGGAGTGGATCATCGTGGCCCGCCCCGGCTCGATGGCCCGGGGCGGGTGGGCCTGCGCCCGAGGGTGGGGTCAGTAGCGGGTGCGGGTGAAGGTGCGGTCCTCGTTCGGCATCAGGGCCCAGAGCACCAGGTAGACGACCACCTGGGTGCCGGGCAGCAGCAGCGACAGCAGGAACAGCAGCCGGATGAAGTTGGCGGACCTGCCGTACCGCAGGGCCAGGCCGGCGCAGACGCCGGCGAGCATGCGCCCCTGACGAGGGCGGACCAGTTTGCGACTCATCGTCGTACTCCCACTCTGCGGCGTTCCGCCGCGTCTGCCGTCAACGGTAGAAACGGGCGTTCACCCCGCCCTCGGTCCCGAGGAGGATCGGCGGCCCGTGTACCCGTAGGTGCTTTACCCGGGCCACGGACGCCGACGCCTCGCGCCCGTGCGACGCCGCGCCCAGGCACGCCGGCCTCCGCGCCGCGCCAGGGCGACGCCGCCTCCGCGCCGCGCCAGGGCACGCCGGCCCGG
>NZ_JAMOKF010000198.1 GCF_023656545.1 Micromonospora phytophila
GAGGTGTACGCCGCCTTCGTCGCCGGCCCCGACGGCGTTGCCCTGCACACCGCGCCGGCGGCGAGCCCGACGGTCACCGCGCTGCTCACCGAGGCCGCCGCCCAGCTCGCCGCCGGCCGGCCGGTGCCGGTGGTCGAGGTGGTCCCCGCCGACCCCGACGACCCGCGCGGCGCGGGGTTCGCCGCCGGCTTCCTGCCCTTCGCGATGGCCAGCATGCTCGCGGGCGTGCTGCTCGTCCTGCTGCTCACCGGCTCGGTGGCCCGGCTGGTCGGGCTCACCGCCTACGGCCTGCTCGCCGGGGCGGTCGGGGTGGCGGTGCTGCACGGCTGGCTCGGTGTGATCGACGGGAACCCGCTGGCGGAGACGGGCGCGATCGGGCTCTTCGCGCTGGCCGCGGCGGCCACCGTGGCGGGGCTCGGCGCGCTGCTCGGCCAGCCCGGGCTCGGGCTGGGCGCGCTGCTGGTCTTCCTGGTCGGCAACCCGCTCTCCGCGGTCAGCGCCGCCCCCGAGCTGCTGCCCAAGCCGTGGGGCGCGGTCGGCCAGTTCCTGCCGGTGGGAGCGGGCGGCACCCTGCTCCGCTCGGTGGCCTTCTTCGACGGCGCCGGCGCCGGCCGCGCCCTCGCCGTCCTCGCCGGGTACGCCCTGGTCGGTCTCGCCCTGGTGCTGCTGGCCCGCCCTCGGCCCACGGCTGCCGCCGGCCGCAGCGAGGAAGTCCGGGCGGGCGTCGGCGTGGCCTGAGACTCCCCCTACTACGAACCGTCGTTGATGGGGGAGGATGGGGTCCGTGGAAGCTCTGAGACTGATACTCCTCTACGTCCATCTGATCGGTTTCGCGCTGCTCCTCGGCGGCGCGGTCGCCCAGTACGTCAACGGGCGGTTGCGGATCAACCCGGCCATGCTCTGGGGGTCGGTGATCGGTCTGCTCACCGGCATCGGCCTCGCCGCGCCGCTGCGCGAGGGAGACGAGCCGTCCCCGGCGAAGCTTGTTACCAAGTTGGTGCTCGCGCTGCTGATCTTTGTCATGGTCTTCTTCTCCCGGAAGCGGGACGTGGTCAACCGCGGCCACTTCCTCGCCATCGTCGGGCTGACCCTGGTCAACGCGGCGGTTGCGGTCTTCTGGCGGTAACGTCCCCGATAGGGGACCGGCCCCGGAAACTGGACGTACGAGACGCCTCGGCGCTCGCCTACCAGCACGCAGAGTGATCTGCCCCACCCAAGGGTTACGTAGGGATAACAGGCGCTCAACAGTCGTGCACGATTGGCGGCCGGTGGGTGGGCGCGGGCGTACGCTCCCGTCCGTAACGTGGGACGCCGGCGGCACAGCGCAGGCCGGCTCAAGGGCTGCCACCGTGCAGGACGCGGTGTGCAATGGGAAGGAGACGTCTTGCGCTCGGTGCGTGGGATGCGGATCGCCTCGGTGCTCGCGGTGGGTGGGCTCGTGCTGAGCGCCGCCGCGTGTGGTGAGGCTCCCGATGAGAACAACAACGCCGGCAGTGGCGACAAGAAGTACAGCGCCTGCATGGTGACCGACGTCGGCGGCATTGACGACAAGTCGTTCAACACCTCGGCCTGGAAGGGCCTGCAGGAGGCCAAGAAGGCCAACGACAACATCGACATCAAGTACGTCGCGTCGAAGGCCGAGGCGGACTACGAGGTCAACCTGACCCAGTACGTCAACCAGAAGTGCGACTTCATCCTGGCCGTCGGTGGCCTGATGGGTGACGCCACCGGCAAGATCGCCAAGGCGAACCCGAACCAGCAGTTCGGCATCGTCGACGCGAAGCTGCCGGAGAACACCAACGTCTACCCGATGCAGTTCGACACCGCCCAGGCCGGCTTCCTCGCCGGTTACCTGGCCGCGGGCATGACCAAGAGCGGCACGGTGGGCACCTACGGCGGCCTGCCGATCCCGCCGGTGACCATCTTCATGGACGGCTACGCCGACGGCGTGGCCCACTTCAACAAGACGAAGAACAAGACCGTCAAGGTCGTCGGCTGGGACAAGGCCGCCCAGAAGGGCTCCTTCACCAACGACTTCGTCAAGCAGGACGAGGGCAAGAAGGTCAGCGACGCGCTGGTCGCCCAGGGCGCCGACATCATCATGCCGGTCGCCGGCGGCTCCGGCCTCGGCACCACCGGCGCGGCCAAGGCGTCGGGCGGCAAGTACAACACCATCTGGGTGGACGTCGACGGCTGCGAGAGCACCCCGGACTGCCCGGCGATCATCACCACCGTGGTGAAGAACATCCCGGACGCCGTCAAGGAGGCCGTCGTCAAGGCCGCCAACGGCGAGAAGCTCTCGTCGACCCCGGGCTACCTGGGCACCCTGGCCAACAACGGTGTCTCGCTCGCCCCGTACCACGACTTCGACAGCAAGGTTCCGGCCGAGCTCAAGGCCGAGGTCGACAAGCTGAAGGCGGACATCGCCGCCGGTACCGTCACCGTCACCTCCAAGGCCCAGCCGAAGTGACGCTCCGCCGGCCGCTCCCGGTGAGACGATCACCGAGGTAGGCCGGCGGGCGGTACGCACGACGATCCGGCCGCTCCGGCGCCGCGGGCAACCACCCGCGGTGGCCGGGGCGGCCGATCCGCTCCACCGACGACCCGCCCCACGCGGCGGGCCGCCCACCGGCGGCTACGCTGCACCATCGCTTCGCACTCCAGGAGGTTGCGCTGAGACTCGAACTGCGCGGCATCACCAAGCGGTTCGGTGATCTGGTCGCCAACGATCACATCGACCTGACGGTGGAGCCTGGAGAGATTCACGCCCTGCTCGGCGAGAACGGCGCGGGCAAGTCGACCCTGATGAACGTGCTCTACGGGCTCTACCAGCCCGACGAGGGCGAGATCCTGGTCGACGGGCAGCCGCTGAAGCTGAAGGGCCCGTCGGACGCGATCGCGGCCGGGATCGGCATGGTGCACCAGCACTTCATGCTGGTGCCGGTCTTCACGGTCGCGGAGAACATCATGCTCGGCGCCGAGCAGGTCAAGGGCGGCCTGGCCGGCTTCCTCGACCGCCGGCGCGCCCGGCGCGAGGTCGCCGAGGTCTCCGAGCGCTACAACCTGCGGGTCGACCCGGACGCGGTGATCGAGGACCTGCCGGTCGGCATCCAGCAGCGGGTGGAGATCGTCAAGGCGCTCACCCGCGACGTCGACCTGCTGATCCTCGACGAGCCCACCGCGGTGCTCACCCCGCAGGAGACCGAGGAACTGCTCACCGTCATGCGGTCGCTCAAGGCCGCCGGCAAGTCGATCGTCTTCATCACCCACAAGCTCGGCGAGGTCAAGGCCATCGCCGACCGGATCACCGTGATCCGGCGCGGCAAGACCGTCGGCACCGCGTCGCCCGAGGCGAGCCGGGACGAGCTGGCCGCGCTGATGGTCGGCCGCAGCGTCCGACTCACCGTGGACAAGGTCCCCGCCACGCCCGGCAGGCCGGTGCTGGAGGTCTCCGGCCTGGTCGTCGACGACGACCGGCACATCCGCGCGGTCGACGGCGTCGACCTGACCGTGCACGCCGGCGAGGTGCTCGGCGTCGCGGGCGTGCAGGGCAACGGCCAGACCGAGCTGATCGAGGCGATCATGGGTCTGCGCCCGACGCTCGCCGGCACGGTCACGCTCGACGGCCAGCCGGTCCACGGCTGGTCCACCAAGAAGGTGCTCCGCGCCGGCGTCGGCTACGTGCCCGAGGACCGCAGCGTCGACGGCCTGGTCAAGGAGTTCTCCGTCGCGGAGAACCTGGTGCTCGACATCTACGACCGGCCGCCCTTCGGCAAGGGCCTGGCGCTCAAGCCCGACGCCATCGCCACCTCGGCGAAGGAGCGCATCGAGCAGTTCGACGTCCGGACCTCCTCGGCCGAGGCGCCGGTGGGCACCCTCTCCGGCGGCAACCAGCAGAAGGTGATCGTGGCCCGGGAGCTGTCCCGGCCGCTGAAGCTCTTCATCGCCGCCCAGCCGACCCGCGGCGTCGACGTCGGCTCCATCGAGTTCATCCACAGCCGGGTCATCCGCGAGCGGGACGTCGGCACGGCCGTCATGGTGGTCTCCAGCGAACTCGACGAGGTGATCGGGCTGGCCGACCGGATCGCGGTGATGTACCGCGGCCGGGTCATCGGCATCGTCGGCCCGGACACCCCGCGCGAGGAGATCGGCCTGCTGATGGCCGGCATCACCCCCGACGCGGCTCCCGCCGGCGGCGCGACCGCCCCGGGCGCGGCGGCGACGGACGGCGGCACGGCGGCCCCGGCCGCCGGGGGCCCTGCAAACGAGGACGAGGCATGACCAACCCGAACCCCCCGTCGGGCTCCCCGGACAAGGAGCCGGCGACCGAGCCGCAGGCCGCCCGTACGGCGCTCGGCAACACCGAGCGCGCCGAGTCGGCGACCACGCCCCGACGCCCGGCCCCGGACCAGAAGCCCTCGCTGGGTCGGCTGTTCCTAGACAACCTCTGGGCCGCCAACACCTTCACGGTGACCCTGCTGTCGCTGGTACTGGCGATGATCGTCGGCGCGGTGCTGATGATCGTCTCCGACCCGGAGGTGCTCGCCACCTACAGCTACATCACCGCCCGGCCGGCCGACGCCTTCAGCGCCAGCTGGACGCTGGTCAGCGAGGCGTACGGGAACCTGTTCAAGGGAGCCGTCTTCGACCCCGACGCGGTCGGCTTCACCGCGGCGCTGAGCCCGATCTCCGAGACGCTCACCTACACCGCGCCGCTGGTCTTCACCGGCCTGTCGGTGGCGCTGGCCTTCCGGGGCGGCCTGTTCAACATCGGCGCCCAGGGCCAGGCCACCATGGGCGTCATCCTGGCCGCGCTGGCCGGCTTCCTGATCCCGCTGCCCGCGGGGCTGCACCTGCTCGTCGCGGTGCTCGCCGGCGCGCTGGGCGGGGCGATCTGGGGTTTCATCCCCGGCATCCTCAAGGCGCGTACCGGCGCCCACGAGGTGATCAACACGATCATGCTCAACTACATCGCGGTCTACTTCCTGACCTGGCTGATCGTGCAGAACGGCGTGCAGGACCCGAACCGCACCGACGCGATCAGCCGGCCGGTGGACCCGTCGGCCCAACTGCCCCGGCTGCTCGGCGACAACCTGCGGGTGCACGCCGGGATCATCCTGGCCGTGCTGGCCACCTGGGCGGTGGCCTGGCTGCTGAACCGCTCCACGCTCGGCTTCGAGCTGCGCGCGGTCGGCGCCAACCCGGACGCCGCCCGCACCGCCGGCATCAGCGTCACCCGTACGTACGTCCTGGTCATGGTCTTCGCCGGGGTGCTGGCCGGCCTCGGCGGCTCCAACATGGTGCTCGGCTCCACCGCCAGCGCGCTGACCCCGCTGGTGGTCGCCCAGATCGGCTTCGACGGCATCCTGGTGGCGCTGCTCGGCCGGGTGAAGCCGTGGGGCGTGGCGCTGGCCGCGCTCCTCTTCGGCGCGCTTCAGGCCGGCGGCAACCGGATGCAGTCGTACTCCGGGATCTCGCTGGAGCTCGTCACCGTGCTCCAGGCGCTGATCGTCATCTTCATCGCCGCGCCCGCCCTGGTGAAGGCGATCTTCCAGCTCCGGGCCGCGCGGGCGGCCCGGTTGCAGACGAGCCTGGCGAAGGGCTGGTAACTCATGTCCACCATGGCTGTCGAAGACGTCGCGGTCGCCCCGGTCGACGAGGGGTTCTGGACCCGTACCCGCAAGGTCGGCGCCGTGCTGCTCGGGCTCGGCCTGCTCGCGGCGGTGCTCTTCGGGGCGCTCGCCACCGGCGAGCAGGCCCGGTTCACCCTCAGCGAGGATTCCGCCGGCGCCGCGCTGAAGATCAACGGCACCTTCGGCGCGATCCTCTTCGGGATCATCACGACCGCCGCCGGGGCCGCCATGCTCGCCGGGCTGCCGAAGCGCTGGTTCACCCTGGTGCTCGGGGTCGGCCTGGTCGCGTTCGTGCTGTCGTTCCTCTGCTGGCAGGTCTCGGCCGCGCCCGCCGGGCAGAACTTCATGCCGCTGGTCAACATCCTCCGGGGCACCTTCATCCTGGCCCTGCCGCTGATCTTCGGCGCGCTGGCCGGCGTGCTCTGCGAGCGCTCCGGCGTGGTCAACGTGGCCATCGAGGGGCAGCTGCTGATGGGCGCCTTCAGCGGCGCGCTCTTCGGCAGCATCACCGGCAACGTCTGGGTGGGCCTGGTCGCCGCGGCGATCGGCGGCGCGTTCATCTCACTGCTGCTGGCCGTCTTCGCGATCCGCTACCTGGTCGACCAGGTGGTCATGGGCATCGTGCTCAACCTGCTCGCGGTGGGCGTCACCGGCTTTCTCTACGAGCGGCTGATGCAGACCGACGCGGAGAAGTACAACAGCGCGCCCCGGTTCAGCAGCTGGGAGATCCCGCTGCTGTCGGACATCCCGGTGCTCGGCCCGGCGCTGTTCAGCGGCAACCTCTTCCTCTACCTCGGGCTGCTGCTGGTCCTGGTGATCCACATCGCGCTGTTCCGCACCCGGTGGGGGCTGCGCACCCGGTCCGTGGGCGAGCACCCGACCGCCGCGGACACCCTCGGCGTCAAGGTGCTGCGGCTGCGCTACCGCAACGTGCTGCTCGCCGGCGTGGTCGCCGGCATCGGTGGCGCCTCGTACACCCTGGCGCTCTACTCGTTCACCAAGAACATGATCGGTGGCAAGGGCTTCATCGCCCTGGCCGCGCTGATCTTCGGCCGGTGGAGCCCGACGGGCGCGCTGCTGGCGGCGCTCTTCTTCGGCTTCGCCGACCAGCTCGCCACCTACCTGGGCGCAATCAACAGCGTGATCCCGAGCCAGTTCCTGGCCATGCTGCCCTACCTGGCGACGATCCTGGCGGTGGCCGGGCTGGTCGGCCGGGTCCGGGCGCCGGCCGCCGACGGCAAGCCGTACATCAAGGGCTGACGGGAGAGCGGGACATGGAGATCGACTGGGAGCGGCTGCGGGCCGCCGCCACCGAGGTGATGCGGCACGCGTACGTCCCGTACTCGAAGTTCCCGGTCGGGGCGGCCGCGCTGGTCGACGACGGCCGGGTGGTGGTCGGCTGCAACGTGGAGAACGCCGGGTACGGCGTCACCCTCTGCGCCGAGTGCGGGGTGGTCTCCTCCCTGCACGCCACCGGCGGCGGGCGGCTGGTCGCGCTCTCCTGCGTCGACGCCACCGGTGAGCCGCTGATGCCCTGCGGCCGGTGCCGGCAACTGCTCTGGGAGCAGGGCGGCCCGGAGTGCCTGATCGAGGCCAAGGGCGGCCCGCTGCGGATGGCCGAGCTGCTGCCGCACGCCTTCGACGTGGCCGACCTGGAGGCGGTGACCGGGGAGCACCCGGTGCCCGTGGTGCCCGAGCGGGTCGCCGCCTGGCGGGGGCGGGGCACGGTCTTCGTGCACCCCGACCTCAGCGCCGGACAGCAGGTCTGGACGGCCTACTGGGAGCGGTCCGCCGGGGACACCGACGACGCCGAGACCGGCGTGCTGGAGGAGGGCCCGAGCTGGGACGACCCGGCCGAGGCGGTCACCTGGGGGTTGGCGCGTACGCCCCGGGTGGTGGTGGTCGACGCGACCGGCACCATCTTCTGGGCCGGCGAGGGCGAGCCGCCGATGGAGATACCGACTCGCTGGGGTGGTTGAGCTTTAGGGCTGGGGCCGACCGTGACCGGCTCCGGGCGGTCAGGCTTGATCCCTCCGCCGGTCACGGTCGGCCCCAGCCCTCGGTGGTCGCGGGCCGCGTGTCGGTATCCGCCATGACGACGAGGAAAAATCATCTGATGAGTGAGTTTGCGGCGGTTGATGTCATTCGGGGGAAGCGGGACGGGGGTGTGCTCTCCGACGCGCAGATCGACTGGGTGGTCGACGCGTACACCCGGGGGGTGGTGGCCGACGAGCAGATGTCGGCGCTGGCCATGGCCATCCTGCTGAACGGCATGACGCCGGCGGAGATCGCCCGGTGGACCGCCGCGATGATCGCCAGCGGCGAGCGGCTCGACCTCTCCGCCGTGCGGCGGCCGACCGTGGACAAGCACTCCACCGGCGGCGTCGGCGACAAGATCACCCTGCCGCTGACCCCGCTCGTCGCGGCCTGCGGCGGCGCGGTGCCGCAGCTGAGCGGGCGCGGGCTCGGGCACACCGGCGGCACGCTGGACAAGCTGGAGTCGATTCCGGGCTGGCGGGCCACGCTGAGCAACGACGAGTTCATCGCTCAGCTCCGCGACGTGGGCGCGGTGATCTGCGCCGCCGGCGAGGGGCTCGCCCCCGCCGACCGCAAGCTGTACGCGCTGCGTGACGTGACCGGCACCGTGGAGGCCATCCCGCTGATCGCCAGCTCGATCATGAGCAAGAAGATCGCCGAGGGCACCGGCGCGCTGGTGCTCGACGTGAAGGTCGGCTCCGGCGCGTTCATGAAGTCCGTCGAGCAGGCCCGTGAGCTGGCCCGGACCATGGTCGAGCTGGGCGGCGCGCACGGCGTGCGGACCGTCGCCCTGCTCACCGACATGTCCACCCCGCTCGGCCTGACCATCGGCAACGCGGTCGAGGTGACCGAGTCGGTGGAGGTGCTGGCCGGTGGCGGCCCCGCCGACGTGGTCGAGCTGACCCTGGCGCTGGCTCGGGAGATGCTCGCCGCCGCCGGCCTGCCCGACGCCGACCCCGAGGCCGCGCTGCGCGACGGGCGGGCGATGGACTCCTGGCGGTCGATGATCCGGGCGCAGGGCGGCGACCCGGACGCCCCGATGCCGACCGCACCCGAGGTCGAGGTGGTCCGCGCCGAGGCGGACGGGTTCGTTGAGTCGGTCGACGCGTACGCCATGGGGGTGGCCGCGTGGCGGCTCGGCGCCGGGCGGGCCCGCAAGGAGGACCCGGTCAGCGTGCCGGCGGGAGTCGTGCTGCACAAGCGTCCGGGTGACCCGGTGCGGACCGGTGAGCCCCTCTACGAGCTGCGCGCCGAGCAGGCCGCGCGGATCCCGGCGGCGCTGGCGGAGGCCGCCCGGGCGGTGCGGATCTCGCCGGTCGCGCCCGCCGCGACGCCGCTGGTGATCGAGCGGATCGGCTGACCCCGCCGGTCGTCGGGGCGACGTGGTGCCGGTCACCTCGGACCGCTATCCTCCCAGGCCAGGGGGACAACCGGCGCCGAGTCGTCGCGAGCAGACAGGATTTTCGCCGTGACCGTACCTGCCCCCGATCCGCGGGAGGTGCGTGAGGCGAGCCTGGACGAGTTGTCCCGGCTGCGTCTCCCGCTGCCGCCGCCCCAGTTCCCCCTCGTGTGGGAGCCCGGCGACGAGATCGAGCTGCGCCCCACCGTCGAGATCGAGGCGCGGATCGCCGTGCTGCACCTGATCCTGGCGCGCTGCTTCGGGATGCCACCGCAGGCGGCAATGAGCTGGCTGCTCAGCTCGCACCTGGTCGAGATGGTCACCCCGCCGGAGTTCCAGTTCGTCACTGGGGGCAAGGGCGACCACCGGTCGTTCGTGCTGCACCACGACGCGCTCTTCGCGCTGGCCTGGGTGCTGGGCCTCACCAAGCAGCTCGACCCGACGGTGCCGGTGGACGATCGGCTGGTGGAGCGGATGCCCCACATCCACAGCGCGGAGACCTTCGGCCAGTGGCGCTCCCGGATCCTCGCCGCCCCGCAGCATCCCGCCGACGCGGCGGCCCTGCTGGATCTGCACTACTGCCTGGACTGGGCGTACCTGGAGACGGAGCGGTCCGGCCGGACGCCGCCCGGCCTGGTGGACGCGAACGCGATCGGGCAGCGCCGCTGGGCGCTGGAGTGGGCGGTGATCCTGCGCGGGCCCTACCACGACGAGCCCCCCGGCTGGGAAGAGGTGGACCTCTCCACCTGAGTTAGCGGCCGGTCCACCTGAGCTAGCGCGGCCGGTGCACACCGAGCTGGATCGCCACGGTCACCCGGACCGGTTCGCCGAGCGCGGCGATCCGGGCGGCGAGCCCGGCCGGGTCGGTGTGCCAGGCGCTCGGGCCCATCTCCACCACCGTCGCCACCTCCGGCCCGGTCAGCGCCAGTTCCCGCCGGTGCACGCTCGACGACACCTGCGTGAAGTGCCCGCCCAGGCTCTCGGCGACCCGGTCCGCCTTCGCTGGGTCCACGCGGAGCAGGCCCAGCGCGCCGACCAGCTCGGCGAGATGCTCCTCGGCCGGGGTCACCACCAGCAGCGTGCCGGCCGGGTCGAGGATCCGGTGGAACTCCGCGCCGTTGCGCGGGGCGAAGACGTTCAGCAGCACGCCGGTGGAGGCGTCGGCCAGCGGCAGCCGCTGCCAGGTGTCGGCCAGCGCCGCCGCCGCGCGGGGGTGGGCGCGGGCCGCCCGGCGCAGCGCCGGCTTCGAC
>NZ_JAMOKF010000019.1 GCF_023656545.1 Micromonospora phytophila
GTTCGGAGTGCGATCGCTCGGTGGGCGGGGCGACCGGTGGGCGACGGTCGGCCGACCGGTCGGTGCCGTACGGCGGGCGGGGCCCCGGCGAGGGCGGCGGGAGCACCGGCTCCGGCCAGCCACCCGACGGCGCGGGGGCCGGCGGTGTCGGCTCGGGCCGCTCCACCTTCGGCAGGAACGCGGTCGGGTCGTCGCCCGGGTCGCGGTGACGGCCGTCGCGGCCCTCCCGCCGGTCGTCCGGTCCGCGGCTCACCGCGGCACCTTCGCGGAACGCAGGGTCGTCGAGTCCTCGAACGCCGGCACCGAGACCGTGGAGACGGTCTCCCGGTAGCCGAGCTTGTAGTCGTCGACCAAGTCCCTGAACAACCGGACTCCCTTGGAGTCGGCGAGGGCCTGCTGGAGGGCAGCGGGATCGCCGATTGCTACGATCTTGAACGGTGGGGAGTACACCCGGCCGTGCAGCAGCAGGGTGTTACCGACGCAGCGTACCGCGCTGGTCGTGAGCACGCGGACGTTCATGATGGACATGGCCTCGGCCCCACCTGCCCAGAGCGCGTTCACGACCGCCTGGACGTCTCCCTGGTGCACGACCAGGTCGTCGTTGGTGGCCCCGGGGGGCAGGGTGCCGTCGCTGCGGCGGGGCGCGTCGTTGAGTTCCACCGTCACCCCGGGCCCACTGAGCGCGGTGAAGCCGGCCGCCTCGCGGCTGCCGGCCGCCCGGTCCTGCTGCTCCTTGATCGGGCCGTCGGAGCGGGCCAGGGCGGTGGTCCGCCCCTCGACCTCACCCCGCAGCGCGGCGGCCCGCTGCTCGCTCGCCGCCACGTCCGCGCGGCGGTCGGCGATGAGCTCGTTGAGCTGGGGACGCCGGTCCTCGCGCAGCGCGGTCCCGCCAGCGGTGGTCGCGGTGGTGGTGAAGAGCAGCCCCGCGGCGGCGGCGATCAGCGGCACCCCGATCGACCAGCCCGGCCGTCGCTGCCGTGGCCGTCCCGGCAGCAGTCCGACGACCGCCCGCCGGAGCACCTTCTGCCAGGAGGCCGCGCCGGTTGTGTACTCCACGGAGCGTTCCTTCCCCGTCGTCTCGTTTCAGCCCGCCGAGGCGCGAGCCGGTGCGGCGACCCGTACAGTCCGCCTTTTTCGGTCACTCCGTGCACCGGCCTGACCCCATTCGTGGCCTGGGCCGGCCTTCGGGACTACGCTAGCTGTCGAACATTATTGGCCATGGACCGTCGCCCCCGCGCCCGGTTGTCAGGCCGGACGAGGTCGTCACCCCTCTGGAGAGCGTCGTGCCCAAGTCTCAGGTCCGCAAGAAGAAGGTGTACACCGCGCCGACGGACGTTCGTCCGACGGCGACGGCGGCGACGCGCAAGCCTAGCCCGGTCTGGCTGCCGATCTCGGCCGTCGCGTTGATCGTCCTCGGCATCGGGTGGCTGGTGGTCTACTACCTCTCCGAGCAGGAGTACCCGGTCATGGCGTGGGGGTACTGGAACCTCGCCGTCGGCTTCGGCGCGATGGTCGCCTCGCTGATCCTGCTCTCCCGCTGGCGCTGAGCGGTCGGGCCGGCTGACCGGCCCCGCTCGACGCTTCCGGGCGCCGAGCCACGCCTCCACCGGCCGCCGAGCCGGCCGGCCCGGAGGATCCATGTCACTCGACGCGGCCCCTGCCCGGCAGTTGCGGGCGGGGCACCCTATGGTGTGCGCAGGGCGGCGTGGCCGGGTGCGAGAAGACTCACGTTACTGCTGGGTAACCTTGCGCGTAGGCTGCACTGCATGACCGAGCGGAGCGAGGTCATCGACCGGCCCGGTCGGGGGTGCGGCAGCGGCGGCTCGCCGTTCGCGCCCTGACCCGGCCCCGGTCGCCGAGCCGCTCGACAGGCAGCAGACCGGGGAGGCCAACTCGATGGGCAGCGTCCAGATCGTCACCACGATCCTCGCGGCCGCCATCACCGCCGTGGCGGTGTGGCTTGCGGCGCGCGCGGTCATGAAGATGGTGGCCGTCATCCGGCTCGGGCAACCCGCCCCGGAGCGGTTCGGCGACAAGCTCACCCGTACGAAGACCATGCTGGTGGAGACCGCCGGCCACACCCGCATGCTGAAGTGGGGCGTGGTGGGCGCCGCGCACTGGTTGGTGATGGTCGGGTTCGTCGTGCTGTCGCTGCTGGTGCTGGAGGCGTACTTCGAGGTCGTCACCCCGACCGGCGAGCTGCCGATCATCGGGCACTGGACGGTCTTCGGCCTGGCCACCGAGGTCATCGGCGTGCTGGGCCTGGTCGGCATCGGAGTGCTGATGGCGATCCGGCTGCGCAACCGGCCCACCCGGCAGGGCGGTCGGTCCCGGTTCACCGGCTCGACCATGTGGCAGGGCTACTTCGTCGAGTGGATCGTGCTGCTGGTCCTGATCTTCGGGTTCGTGATCAGGGGCTTCAAGGTCGCCACCGACCACTTCGAGTACCCGGTCTGGGCCACCCCGGTCAGCCACGCGGTCGGCGCGGTGCTGCCCAACTGGCAGGACGGCGCCAGCGTCGCCGCGCTCATCAAGATCGCCATCTCGATGACCTGGCTGATCGTCATCTCGCTGAACGTGACCATGGGTGTCGCCTGGCACCGCTTCCTGGCATTCCCCAACATCTTCTTCAAGCGCGAGCCGGCCAAGCCCGCCGGCTCCGGCCTCGGCGCCCTGCGGCCGATGACGAGCCAGGGCAAGCCGCTCGACTTCGAGGAGGCCGACCCGGAGAAGGACCAGTTCGGTGTCGCCCAGGTCGAGCAGTTCAGCTGGAAGGGCCTGCTGGACTTCAGCACCTGCACCGAGTGCGGTCGCTGCCAGTCGCAGTGCCCGGCCTGGAACACCGGCAAGCCGCTGTCGCCGAAGCTGCTGATCCTGAGCCTGCGCGACCACGCGTACGCCAAGGCGCCCTACCTGCTGGCCGGCGGCGGCAAGGACCTGACCGGCGAGGAGAAGGCGACCGCCGCGCAGCTCGCCCACATGGACGTGCTCGCCCTCGCCGAGGGCGACAAGCCGCTGATCGGCACCGCCGAGGAAGGCGGCGTCATCGACCCGGACGTGCTCTGGTCCTGCACCACCTGCGGCGCCTGCGTCGAGCAGTGCCCGGTCGACATCGAGCACGTCGACCACATCGTCGACATGCGCCGCTACCAGGTGCTGATCGAGTCGAGCTTCCCCTCCGAGGCCGGCGTGATGCTGCGCAACCTGGAGAACAAGGGCAACCCGTGGGGCGCCCCGCAGAACACCCGCGAGGACTGGACCAAGGGCCTCGACTTCGAGGTGCCACGGGTCGGCGAGGTCGAGGACTTCGAGTACCTGTTCTGGGTCGGCTGCGCCGGCGCGTTCGAGGACCGGGCCAAGAAGACCACCCGGGCGGTCGCCACGCTGCTCAACGAGGCGGGCGTGAAGTTCGCGATCCTCGGCGAGGGCGAGACCTGCTCGGGTGACCCCGCCCGCCGGATCGGCAACGAGTTCGTCTTCCAGATGCTCGCCCAGCAGAACGTCGAGACCCTCAACGAGGCGTTCGAGGGCCGGGAGAAGAGCAAGCGGAAGATCGTGGCCACCTGCCCGCACTGCTTCAACACCCTGGGCAACGAGTACGGCCAGCTCGGCGGCGAGTTCGAGGTGGTCCATCACACCCAGCTCCTGGCCCACCTGGTCTCCACCGGAAAGCTCACCCCGGTGCAGCCGGTCGACGGCGGCGTCACCTACCACGACCCCTGCTACCTGGGCCGGCACAACCGGGTCTTCGCCGCCCCGCGCGAGGTGCTCGGCGACGCCATCCAGGGCGAGATCACCGAGATGCCGCGGAACAGCGAGCGCTCCTTCTGCTGCGGCGCCGGCGGCGCCCGGATGTGGATGGAGGAGAAGATCGGCAAGCGGATCAACGTGGACCGGGTCGAGGAGGCCATGTCGACCGGGGCGAAGACGGTCGCCGTCGGCTGCCCGTTCTGCTCGACGATGCTCAACGACGGGGTCAACGGCAAGGGCGCCGGCGAGCAGGTCGAGGTCATCGACGTGGCCAGCGTGCTGCTCCGCTCGGTCAAGCCTGAGCAGACGCAGGGCGAGAAGGAGAGCGAGCCGGTCGCCGGCTGACGCGTACCCCTGGAACGTCCGACGGCGGTGGCACCCCCGGTGCCACCGCCGTCGTCGTCACCGGCGACGGCCGGCTCGGCGGCGACGGCCCGTCGCATAGGCGGTGGCCGTCGTGCGGCCGTGCCGGAGCCCACCGGCCGTGCGAGAATCGCGCGGAGGTGAGGCGACCATCGACGGCCTGCTCCTGACCACGCTGCTGCCCCTGGTCGGCTTCGTGCTGCTGACCGCCGGCAACGCGTTCTTCGTCGCGGCCGAGTTCGCCCTGGTCACCGTGGACCGGGCGGAGATCGAGCGGCGGGCCGGCGCGGGCGAGGCGCGGGCCGCCACGGTGCGCCGGGCGCTGCGGGGACTCTCCTTCCAGCTTTCCGGGGCGCAGTTCGGCATCACCCTCACCGCACTGCTCACCGGCTACCTCGCCGAGCCCGCCCTGGCCCGGCTCTTCACCCCGCTGCTGCGCCCGGTCGCCGGGGAGAGCGCGGACAGGTTCACCCCGTTCCTCGCCCTGGCCCTGGCCACCCTGCTCTCCATGCTCTTCGGCGAACTGGTGCCGAAGAACCTCGCGCTGGCCCGGCCGATGCCCGCCGCGCTGGCCACCGCCGGCCCGATGCGCGGCTTCTCCCGGGCCTTCGGCTGGCTGATCCGGGGCTTGAACGACTCGGCGAACCTGCTGGTCCGGGCGCTCGGCGTCGAGCCGCAGGAGGAGTTGGCCAGCGCCCGCTCCCCGGAGGAGCTGGGGCTGCTGGCGGCCATCTCGGCCCGGGCGGGCGCCCTGCCGCCGGACACCGCGATGCTGCTGCGCCGGACCATCCGGTTCGGCGACAAGCGGGCGGCCGAGGCGATGACCCCGCGGGTCGACGTGATCGCGCTGCGGGCCACCGCCAGCGTGGCCGAACTGCTGGCGCTCTCCCAGCAGACCGGGCGGACCCGGTTCCCGGTCTTCGAGGAGACCCTCGACCTGGTGACCGGCGTCGTCGGGGTGCCCGACGCGCTCGGCGTGCCGCTGGTAGACCGCCCGTCGACCACGGTCGGCTCGGTGGCCCGCGAACCGGTGTACGTGCCGGAGAGCCTGGACCTCGACGGGGTGCTCGCCGCGCTCAAGGCCGCCGGCGCCGACCTCGCCATCGTCGTCGACGAGTACGGCGGCACGGACGGCGTGGTGACCATCGAGGACCTCGTCGAGGAACTGGTCGGCGAGATCGCCGACGAGTTCGACCCGGACGCCGTGGCCGACGCCGGCCCGGCCGAGCTGACCGTGCCCGGCGGTGAGCGGACCGTCCTGGTCGACGGGGTGCTCCGCTCCGACGAGCTGGCCGAGCAGACCGGGTTCCGGCT
This sequence comes from Micromonospora phytophila, assembly GCF_023656545.1. Classification (GTDB taxonomy): domain Bacteria; phylum Actinomycetota; class Actinomycetes; order Mycobacteriales; family Micromonosporaceae; genus Micromonospora; species Micromonospora phytophila. Next base: position 5,428 of record NZ_JAMOKF010000019.1, read on the forward strand.
GCCCGAGGGGCCGTACGAGACGCTCGCCGGGTTCCTGATGGCCCGGCTGGGGCACATCCCGATCGCCGGCGAGACGGTCGAGGAGGCCGGCTACGAGTTCACCGTCGTCGAGGTGGAGCGGCACCGGATCGAGCAGGTCCGGGTGGTCCGCCCCGAGGAGCCGGACGACGATGCCTGAGCTGCTGGTGACCGCGGCGCTGCTGCTCGGCAACGCGTTCTTCGTGGGCAGCGAGTTCGCGCTGATCGCCTCCCGGCGTACGGTCGTCGAGCCGTTGGCCGCGACCTCCCGGCGGGCCCGGTGGGCGTTGTCGGCGATGAACCAGATCCCGCTGATGATCGCCGGTGCGCAGCTCGGCATCACCATCTGCTCGCTGGGCCTGGGCGCGATCGCCGAACCGGCCCTGGCGCACCTGCTGGAACCGGCGATCCACGCGGTGCGGATGCCGCAGGCGGCGGTCCACCCGGTGGCCTTCGTGATCGCGCTCGGCGTGGTGGTCTTCCTGCACACCGTCGCCGGCGAGATGGTGCCGAAGAACATCACGCTGGCCGGGCCGGAGCGGTCCGCGCTCTGGCTGGGGCCGGCCATGCTGGCGTTCTGCGTGGCCACCAAGCCGCTGCTGCTGGCGATGAAGTGGGCGGCCCGCCGGGTGCTGGGGCTCTGGGGCATCGAGGCCACCGAGGCGGTGAAGACGGTCTTCACCGCCGAGGAGCTGGCCGGGCTGGTGTCGCAGGCGCGGACGGAGGGGCTGCTCGACGCGGAGGAGCACGCCCGGATCACCGGCGCGCTCGCCCTGCACAGCCGGACCGCGGCCGACGCCCTGCAACCCTGGTCGACGGTGACGACCGTCGCGGAGGACGTCTCACCCGCCTCGCTGGAGGTGCTGGCCACCCGCACCGGCCGGTCCCGCTTCCCGGTGGTGCAGCGCTCCACCCGCCGGGTGCTCGGCTTCGTGCACGTCAAGGACGTGCTCGGGTACTCCGGGGTGAACCGGCGGGCCCCGGTGCCGGCGGAGGTCTACCGGCCGCTGGCAGTGGTCCCGCCGGACCGTACGCTCGCCGACCTGCTGCTGTCGATGCGCCGGGAGCGGCGGCACATGGTGCTGGTCAGCGACGGCCGCCGCCCGCTGGGTGTGGTGACGCTCGACGACGTATTGACGGCCATCGTCGGCTGACGGCCGCACACCCTTGGTACGCAAGCGGTTGCGCAGGCGTGAAGTGTCCGTTGGTCACCTTGATTCCGCTCCCGGCCTTCCCTAATGTGGGGCACCGGCCGCTGTTGGTCGTCTGCCTCGCCCCCTTCCCTCGCGCGAGGCGCCCGGCGGTCGGTTGCAAAAGGAGTCGGTGCCGGTGGCAACCATGCCCCCTCATCGTCATGCACCGGGACGGTCCGCTCGTCCGGGCGGCCTGCGCCGGGTCGTACACCGCCTGCTCACGCTGGTTGCCGCCGCGGTGGTCGGCGCTGGCGTGCTCGCCGCGCCCGCGTACGCCGAGCCCTCGGTCGACGAGATCGAGGCCGCGATCGACAAGAAGTGGGAGCAGCTGGAGCCCACCATCGAGCAGTACAACAAGGTGCGGGCGCAGCTGAAGGTCAACCGCAAGAAGTCCGCGGACCTGCAGAAGAAGATCGAGCCGCTGGCGTTGCAGAGCGAGCTGGCGATGAACAGGGTCGGCGACCTCGCCTCCCGCTACTACATCACCGGCCCGTCGCACGACATCGGCGCGTTGCTGGTCAGCGCCAAGCCGGACACGCTCACCGAGCAGCTGACCATCCTCGACCGGCTGGCCGCGCACGAGCGCAAGCAGCTGGAGGGTGTGCTCAAGGTCCGCGACAAGTACGACGCCGAGAAGCAGAAGCTCGACGCGCTGATCGCCTCGCAGGCCAGGCAGCAGAACGAGCTGGCGGCGACGAAGAAGCGAATCGACGCCGAGATCAAGCGTCTGGAGGCGTCGCTGCCGGTGACCACCGTGGCGACGGAGAAGTGCCCCACCATCAACGGCGTGGTCAGCGAGGCGGCCCGGATCGCCATCCGCACCGCCTGCGCCCAGGTAGGCGACCCGTACGTCTGGGGGGCCACCGGGCCGAACTCGTTCGACTGCTCCGGGCTGACCCAGTTCGCCTACAAGGCGGCCGGGATCCACCTGACCCACTTCACCGGAGCCCAGTGGAACGAGGGCAAGGCCATCCCGCGCTCCGAGGCGCGCCCCGGTGACCTGGTCTTCTTCTTCAGCGATCTGCACCACGTCGGCCTCTACCTGGGCAACGACAAGATGGTGCACGCGGCGCGGGCCGGCAAGCCGGTCAACGTCTCCAGCATCAACTTCATGCCGGTCGCCGGCTTCCGCCGACCCGGCTGATCCCGTACCGCCGAACGAGAGGGCCCCCGGTCGATTCGACCGGGGGCCCTCGTCGTGCGGTGGGGTCAGCCGGGCGCGCCCAGCGGGGAGGGCACCAGGTTCACGTCGTCCTGATTGACGTACATGATCCGGTGACCGAACTGGATCTGCACGTACCTGTTGTCGCCGCGGATCACCGTCCAGTCACCTGGGGACGAGCCGTCGAACGTGGTGGCCCGGTAGTACTCGCCGGGGAGCACCGCGCCGACGGCGTACCGCTGGCCGGCCGAGAGGGTGTACTGGAGGGGCGAGATCGGCTGGTACGGCACGCCGGCCGGGTACGCCGCCTGCTCCGGGTACGCCCGGCCGTACACCGGGATGGCGGCCTTGCCGGCCTTCGGGGTGGCGACCAGGCCGACGGTCCAGTCGGCGGTCGGGGCGTTGGCGGGGTTGTGGAACCACGCCTTCTGCCCCAGGTACCAGATCGCCGTCCAGTCGCCCTGCCGGTCGGCGAGGGCGTAGGTCTGGCCGGCGGAGGCGCGGGCACCGTGGTCGGAGATGTGCATGGTGTTCGGTGTGCCGTTGGGGCGCAGCGCGATGTCGTTGACCAGCGGCGCGGCGGCCGACGGCGCGGTGCGCAGGATCACCGAGGACGAGCCGCGCGGGGTGCACGGCACGCCGGCGGTCACGCACCCGGTGAAGGCGGGCTTGTTGGCGGCGAAGTCGGGGTCGATCCGGACCAGGCCGGTCGTCGGGGTGCCGGTCTCGACGCTTGGGGCCTTCAGCAGGCCGAAGTAGTGGTCCCAGTTCCAGTAGGGGCCCGGGTCCCAGTGCATCCCGCGCACGGTCGAGGCGACGGTGCCGGGGATGTTGTCGTGGCCGATGATGTGCTGCCGGTCGAGCGGGATGCCGAGCCGCAGGGCGAGGTGGCGCACCAGCTTGGCCGAGGTGCGGTACATCGCCTCGGTGTACCAGGTGCCCTGCGCGGCGAAGCCCTCGTGCTCCAGCCCGATGGACTTGGCGTTCACGTACCAGTTGCCGGCGTGCCAGCCGACGTCCTTGGTCTTCACGTGCTGGGCGATGTGCCCGTCCACCGACCGCAGCGAGTAGTGCCAGCTCACGTAGGTCGGGTCCTGCACCAGCTTGAGCGTGGTGGCCCAGGTCGCCTCGGTGTCGTGGATGACGATGTATTCGATCTTCTGCCGGGCCGGCCGGTCCGACAGGTCGTGGTTGCCGTAGTCGCCGCCGCCGAGGTCCTGGTAGGGCGCCGGGATCCATTCGCAGGAGATGGTGTCGGGGCACTCCAGCCCGTCGGGCCGGGCGAGCCTGCGCAGGCCCAGCCGGTCCAGCCAGGAGCGCTCGGGCTGGACCGCGCGGGCGGCCAGGGTGACCCGCTGCCCGTCGTCGGTCAGCCGGCTGTCGCCCGTGCCGATGGTGGCGTACACCTCGTCGGCGAAGGCCGCCGCGGCGTCGGCGCTGTCCGCGCCGGAGTAGCGGGCCACCGCGCCGTACCAGGCTGCCGGGTCGGTGCCGGCGCCGACCGGGGCGCCGATCTCCTTCTGGTACGCGGCCAGCAGCGCCGCACCGCCCCGGATGTTCGCCGTGGTGTCCGTCCGGAGCGCCTCCTCGCTGGCGCCGGTCAGGCTGGCGGCGGTGTCGAGCGTCTGCAACGCGGCCTCGGCGGGTGCCGGGTCGGCCGACGGGTGCGCCTCGGCCCGGGATGGGCGGGAGTCGTCGCCGCGCGGGTCCTCGGTCCCCTCGTCGTGGTGGCTGCGCCCCGGCAGGGCGACGACGTACTCGGCGTCGGTGAGATGCATCGGTCCGTAGCCGCCGCTGGTGCTCGGCGTGCCGGCGTTGGTGTCCCAGCGGGACTGCAGGTAGGAGACGCCGAGCAGGACGCTCTCCGGCACGCCGTACTCGGCCGCCGCGGCCGCGTACTGCTGTTGCCGGTCGGCGGGGCCGGCGGGGTCGGCCGCGGCGGGCACGGCGGCGAGTGGCGCGACTGTCAGGGCGGCCGCCGTGGCGGCGGCGAGCAGAACGCGTCTGCTCCTTGATTTCGTGGTCAGGTGCATCGAACCCCCAGAAAGTGACGGCGGATGTGGGGTCACCCTCACCCCCGGCTCGGCTCGGCGTCAATACCTTTCCATCCATGAACCTAGGAGGAAGGAAACTTTCGTGACCGGTCCAGAACGGCCCCACGATGGCCGTCGGTACGGAGTGTCACGGCCCGGCGGGTTGCGGATCGATAACGGTCGTCTCTACTCTGGTCATTCGTCGGCCCGGTGACAGGTCCGTCCAACCAGGGCGGTAACGGTCCGACACCGCCGAGTCGCTCCCGAGCGAGCCGGGGACCCAGGTTCCCCGGGGTGAATCCGCAGCCTCTGCGGTAGGGCGCTCCCTTCCCGCCCGAACCCGTCAGCTAACCCGGTAGGCGGTACGGAAGAAGGAGTACCGAGCCCGGTGGCACACCATGCCCTGCGGCCACCGTCGGACCGGTCGGCTCTCGCCGACCCGACGACGGCTGCGCCGCGCCCACGCTCGTCCCGCGTCACCACCGCCCTCGCCGCCCTGGCGGCGTTCGCCGTCGTCCTGACCGGCGGCGCCACGGCGGCCCACGCCGAACCGACGGTCGCCGAGATCGAGCGCCAGATCGACGAGGACTGGAACGAGCTCGAGCCGATCATCGAACGGCACAACGCCACCCGTCAGGACCTGGCCGCCAAGCGGAGGCAGGCCGACGCGCTCGCCGCGCGGATCGCTCCCCTGCAGCAGCAGGTGGACCAGGCGATGGCGAAGGTCAGCGCGCTGGCCGTCCGCGCCTACAAGGGTGAGAACGTCTCCACGATCAACGCCATGCTGGGCAGCGAGTCGCCGAGTGAGGTGGTCGTGCAGCTCGAACTGCTCGACCGGTTCGCCCAGACCCAGCAGCAGGACGTCCGGCAGGTCGCCGACCTGCGCGACCGGCTGGCCGCCACGAAGGCGCCGCTGGACGAGATGGTCGCCCAGCTCGGTCGGGCCGAGGCCCAGCTGGCGGCGAAGAAGAAGCAGATCAACGCCGAGATCGACCGGTTGCAGAAGCTGCGGCTACGGGTCTACGGCACCGGTGGCGGCGGTCCGCTGCGTCCCGCCCCCTGCCCGGCCGGCTATCCCGGCGGGGCGGCCGGCGCGGCGGTGAAGTTCGCCTGCGCCCAGATCGGCAAGCCCTACGTCTGGGGCGCCGAGGGGCCGAACTCGTACGACTGCTCGGGGCTGATGCTGGCCGCCTGGGCGAAGGGCGGGGTGTCGCTGCCGCACAACGCCGCGCAGCAGCGCCGGGCCACCGCGACGGTCGGCCGGGGCGAGCTGCGCCCGGGTGACCTGGTCTTCTACTACAGCGACCTGCACCACGTCGGCATGTACGTCGGCGGTGGCTGGGTGGTGCACGCCTCCCGGGCCGGGGTCCCGGTCAGGATGAAGAAGGTCGACGACGGCCCGATCCACAGTTACGGCCGTCCCGGCTGAGCCGCCATCTCGCGTACGAGGGCGTCGGGCCCGTTCCGCGCGGAGCGGGCCCCGACGCCAGCGGTGTGTCAGCGGGTCGGCCAGGTGCGCCAGTGCTGCCAGGAGCGGCTCGCCGTCGGCCCCCGCTGGCCCTGGTAGCGCGAGCCGTAGACGGCCGAGCCGTACGGGTGCTCGGCCGGCGACGAGAGCCGGAAGATGCAGAGCTGGCCGATCTTCATGCCGGGCCAGAGGGTGATCGGCAGGTTCGCCACGTTGGACAGCTCCAGCGTGACGTGGCCGGAGAAACCCGGGTCGATGAACCCGGCGGTGGAGTGGGTGAGCAGGCCGAGCCGGCCCAGGCTCGACTTGCCCTCCAGCCGGCCGGCGAGCTGGTCGCCGAGCGAGATCACCTCGAGCGTCGAGGCGAGCACGAACTCCCCGGGGTGCAGCACGAACGGTTCGCCCTCGGGCACCTCGACCATCGAGGTCAGGTCGTCCTGCTGCATGGCCGGGTCGATGTGCGTGTAGAGATGGTTGTTGAAGACCCGGAAGAGCTTGTCCAGGCGTACGTCGATGCTGGACGGTTGCACCAGCGTGGGCTCGAACGGCTCCAGCGCGAGCGCACCCGCCTTGATCTCGGAGACCAGGTCGCGGTCGGAGAGCAGCATCGCAACACCATAGCGAGCGCGGCGGGTGCCGCCGCCGTCGGTGCGGACGACCTGCGTGTCGGTTGCGTGTCGGGCTGCGCCTTCGTACATCTGTTCGATAGAATGTCGCCATGGCTTCCTGGTCCGAATTCGCCGCCGACGAGCCCCGACTCGCCGACGGGATCCGCCTTCTCATGCAGCAGTACGGGCCAGGCTTCGGCTACCTGGCCACCGTCCGCGCTGACGGCGGTCCCCGGGTGCACCCGGTCTCCCCGGTCATCACCGACGAGGGCCTGTTCTGCTTCGTCGTCGACTCCCCGAAGCGGCGCGACCTGGAGCGCGACGGGCGCTACGCCCTGCACTCCTTCCCGCCGGAGGAGAGCGACGACGAGGCCTACGTCGCCGGTCGCGCCCGGCCGGTGACCGACCCGGTGCGGGTCGCCCGGCTGGCCCGCGGCCACCGGGCCGCACCGCAGGTCGACTGGCGGCTCTTCGAGTTCACCATCGAGGTGGCGATGCTCGCCCGCCGCGACCCGGGCGCGACGGGCGGTCCGGGTGAGGGGCCGGGCCGCCCCGCCGTGCAGGTCTGGCTCGACCCGCGCGCGGGTGACGCCCCCGCCGGCACGGCCACCGTGCCGGAGGCCCGGTCGAGCCGCCGCGACCGGGTCGCCCGCTCCGTCGCCTGAACGGGCGGCGAGCTGACGTCCCCGCCCGCCCGCCCGGCGGGGGCGTCAGATGGTGATGACGGCTTTGCCCCGCGAGTGGCCGCCGGCGATGTGCCGGAGCGCGGTGGGCGCCTCGGCCAGCGGCCAACTCCGGTCGAGGGCCGGCGTGACCGTGCCGGCCTCGATGAGCTCGGTCAACGCCGTCAGGTGCGCGGCGCTCTCCGGCGCCACCAGCGGCACCAGCCTCCCGCCGACGAACGGCGACAGCAGGAGGGCCCGGAGTTGGCGGTCGAAGCCCTGCAACCATCGGCCGCCGCTCGCCTCGCCGCCGACGAGGACGAGCGTGCCCTTCGGTGCCAGGGCCCGCCGCAGGTGGGTCAGCGAGCGGTTGCCCCCGGTGTCGACGATGACGTCGTACCGCCGCCCGGCGTCGGTGATGTCCGTGCTGGTGTGGTCGACGACGTCCTGCGCGCCGAGCGACCGCACGAGGTCGAGCTTCGTCGGGCCGCACACGCCGGTGACCCGGGCGCCGAGGCACGTGGCGAGCTGGACGGCGAAGGACCCGACGCCGCCACCGGCGCCGATGACCAGGACGTCCTGGCCCGGCCGCACCCGGCCGACCTCGCGCACGGCCGCCAGGGCCGTCTGGCCGGAAACCGGCACGGCGGCCGCCTGCGCGAAGGAGAGGTTGCGCGGCTTCGGGGCGAGCTTCCGCGCGGGTGCCACCGCGTACTCCGCCCAACTGCCCATGCCGGTGCCGTACACCTCGTCCCCGGGCGCGAACCGGGTGACGTCCCGCCCGACCGCCGCGACGACGCCGGCCAGGTCCAGCCCCGGCACGCGTTGGCGGGGCCGGCGCAGCCCCGCGGCGAGGCGCACCGCGTACGGCAGGCCGGTGGTGAGGTGCCAGACACCGGGGTCGACACCGGCGGCACGCACCCTGACCAGCACCTCGTCGGGGCCGGCCGCCGGCACGTCGACGTCCCGCAACTCAAGGGCCTCGGGTGGGCCGTACCCGTCCTGCACGATCGCCTTCACGACTGCTCCTCCTCGCCGGTCGGGTACTGGAACACATCGGTGAGCGGCACCCCGAACACCGCCGCGATCTGGAACGCCATCTCCAGCGACGGCGAGTAGCGGCCCTGCTCGATGGCGATGAGGGTCTGCCGGGTCACGCCGATCCGTCGGGCCAGCTCGGCCTGCGTCATCTCGCCGTGCGCGGCACGCAGGGCGCGGACGGTGTTGGTGACCCGGGTCGGTTTCACCATGACTGGAAGCCCCGACGGTAGGCGACGATCTTGGCGACCGACCCGACGACGGCGGACAGCGCGAAGCACAGGTAGATGACGTTGGCGATCCAGAAGTGGTCCCACTTGGCCAGCGCCATGCCCAGGGCCGCCACCCCGCCGACGACGACGAACGACTGGCCGATGTGGTCGCCGAGGCGGCTGATCTCCCTGTCCCGCTGGTCCTTCTCGTTGGCGCCCTCGGGCGAGACGATCGAGACGGCGATGTGCAGCAGGATCGACGCCACGATCGCCGCGGCGATCGTCCACAGCAGCGGGGACGCGTAGGGCACCTCCGCCAGCGGCGTACCCCCGGCGCGGCCCAGGACGACGGCGGCGTACGCCGCGTAGGCGCCGACCGTGACCAGCGCCATCATCCAGGCGCGTTTCTCCTCGAAGGCCATGACCGCTCCTCATGTAAAGAATTCTTGACATCGTCACGATAGGGCCCGGCCTGAGTTCGTGTCAAGAATTCTTTACATGTCCCTGCCCGGAAAGACGCCGGTGCCGGCTCCGTCGAACGGAGCCGGCACCGGTCGGTCGTACGTCGGGACTAAGCCGCGCGGTACGCGTTCCACGCGGTCAGCATCCGGCTGGCCTGCCCAGCGGTGAACTGGTACATGCAGGAGTCGTAGCTGTAGTCCATGAAGTTGGTGATCGGGTCGACGCCCGCGGCGGTGCAGGTGTCCCGCCCGGTCGGGCAGCCGGAGGCCGGCGAGGCCTCGGGCGCGGTGTCGCTGACGCTGTCGCCGCCGCCGCAGCCACCCTGGAAGGTGTGGTAGAGGTTCAGCCAGTGGCCGACCTCGTGCGTGCCCGTGTCGCCCTGGTTGTAGTTGGTGGCGGTGCCACCCGGCAGCGACTCGCCCAGCACGACGACGCCGTCCATGCTGCTCAGTCGGCGGGTCGGGAAGGTCGCCCAGCCGAGCAGGTCGTCGCTGAGCTCGCCCAGGTAGATGTTCAAGGTGTTCTTGCCACCCTGCCGCAGCGAGGTCTTCATCGACCGCTCCGCGGAGGAGCCATAGACGATCGGGTACCACGCGGGGTTGGTCACGCGGTTGATCTTCTGGAGCTGGAAGCTGAACGCGGTGGCCGCACCGCCGGTCGCGCCGCTGAAGGACTGGTTCAGCACGGTCATCTGCGAGGTGATCAGCGAGTCCGGGATGTTGCCGCCGGCCCGGGTGCTGTCCCGCTGGATCACATGCACGATCACCGGGATCGAGACGGTGGCGAGCGTGCTGGTGCCGGCGCCGGTGCGGAACCGCGCGCGCTCACGCAGCGCGGCGGCGAGGTCGGCCTCCCGCTCGCGGGTCTCCTTGGCGGTCAGCTCGTTGGGTTCGTGCTTCGCCGTGCCGCCCGGCTTGACGCGGGCGTCCGAATGGACGTCGGCCGGCTCCACGCACGCCTCGGGAGGGGCGGCGGAAAAGGCCGAGGCGGTCGGCAGGACGCCGACGGCGGCGGTGCTGAGCAGCAGTGCCAGGGTCGTGGAGGCGACCCCGGCAGCACGCCGGGTCAGCAGGTTGGGACGAAGTCCCATGGGCCCACCTCTTTCTGGCGGCGTAACAGGGGGTATGTCACGCCGTGGCTGAAAACGTGTGGCAGACGTTACAACCGATCGACGGGTTTGAGAACGGACACAAGTTACCGCGAGGCAACTTTTTCCTTGCAGAGGGGCCGGAGATCAACAGGGGGTCGTCGCATCGATGACCGTGCGTGCGCGTTCATCGCCGCCGCCCGTCACGCCGGCGGGCGCGCCGGAGGGGGTGCCTGGGTGCACGGGGGTGGTGACTCAGGTACAGTGGTCCCGCTGCGGGTGTAGTTCAATGGCAGAACATCAGCTTCCCAAGCTGACAGTGCGGGTTCGATTCCCGTCACCCGCTCCACCTCGAAGGCCCTGGTCAGGACGCGAGTCCCAGCCAGGGCCTTCGACGTTCCTCCGGCCACGAGCACGCGGCGGGCCATCCACGGGCCACTAGCCACGCTTCTTGCCCTTGCCCTCGGGGTTACCCGACGTGCCGGCCGCCGGCTTCTTGGCCTTCTTGCGCTCCGCCTTCACCACGTCGCTCACCGCCTGGGCGATGGCCCGATCCGCCTCGGAGGTGGCGTGCTGGTAGATCATGGCCGCCTGGGACGAGTCATGGCCCATCCGCGGCATCGGAACTAGGCGGTGCCGTCAACTCCGGGTGTGGGGGGTCGGGTTGGCAGGTTTGTCCCTCAGCGCGTCTAGCAGGCGGCGGTATTCGGCCTCGCTTCCGATCGCCGCGCGATGTTCGGGATGTGCGAGGTAGTACCTGATCGCGTCGCTGATGAACCAGGCATGCACGGTCTTGATCGGTAGCCGTCGCGGGCGCAGCACGAGGCCGCGACGACGTACCAGGTCGGGTCGGGCGTAGGTGAGGGCCAGAGTCTCGGCGTACAGGGCCGGCCGTTGCGGGTAGCCGGGGGTCAATGCCTCCCATGGCACCCGCACTGACCCGGCCAGTGTGCGCCACCACAGGCCCTCAGGCCGCAGGTGAACAAGGAACCCGCACCAGGCTAAGACCATCTGCATACCTGCCAACGCGGCGACCAGGACCGGCAGGACAGCGTCGACGGGCCGCAGGTTGTGTTCCCGGATCGATGGGACCACAGAGCCGATCTGCACGGAGGCTGCCAACGCCAGAGCAACCGCGCCGCAAACGGCAATGAAGCTGGGCGGCGTGCTGAAGGACGACGCCCCCGGCAGCACGACGAAGACTGCAGGCCGCTCATCCGGCCAGGCATAACTCAACAGCATCACCAGGAACACAGAGCCAACCAGGAGCCCGACGAACAGCATGTCGAGGATCTCGCCGCCGGAGCCCGCGAACCACTGCCCTAGGGGATAGCCGACGCAGGCGGCCACAGTGATGGCGAGAATGGTCCGGCGGTGCCGGACTACGGCTGCGCGGAGTGCATACACGCCCCACAGTACGGGTGCCGGACCACTCACTTGGTCCGCCAAATAGACCGATCATGTCAAGCGTCTGGTGGGACGATCAGCAGGGGGCACTCTCCGCCTGCTGATCTTCACAGCGAGCCCACCAACTCCTAAGGTCAGCCCCGTGAACGGTGAGGCTCGTGGGCGAGCGGCGTTGGTCAAGGTCCGGGCGGGATTCGCAATCATGATCGTCGTCTGCGCTCTCAGTGGTTACCTCGCGTGGCCGGTCCTGGCCGAGCCGGTCTATCTGGCCCGCTCGATCATCAACCGTGGCTGATCCGCTTCACATCTCCGCGACCTGGTGTGCGACAGGTGGTCTGGGACCTGGCGGCAGGTAGGCGGAGCTTTGACGCACGGATCTGCCCACGTGCGCGGGTGAGCCGCAGGCCTCACGAGGTTGCGGTAGACGCCGGCTTCAGACGCTTCCGCTCGACAACGCTTGTTGCCGTCACCACACTCAGCGGCGGCACGTCCTTCGCGACCACGGCGCCCGCGCCGACGACCGAGCCGCGACCGATTGTCACTCCCGGGGTGACCGTGGCTGCAGCGCCGATCCACACATCATCCTCGATGACGATGGGCGCGTGCGTGATGAAGTCGTACCGCTCGTCGAGCTCGACGGGGTGTCCGGCAGTGCTCAGAGTCACCCGGGGACCGATCAGGACGCGGTCACCGATGGTGATGCCCCCGTAGTCCAGGAAGAAGCATCCCTGATTGATGAACACGCGCTCTCCGAACGATGCTCCAAGCCCGTAGTCGCAATAGAACGGGGGCAGGATGGACAAAGAGTCAGGGATCGGTTCGCCGAAGATCTCGGTGAGCACCGTCCTGCGCGCGTCGAGGTCGTCAAACGGCAGCACGTTGAGGCGCGAGGTCAGGCTCATGACGAGCTGTACGCGCTCCGCGAAGGCTCGTGACTCGGGCGTCCCTGTTCGTAAACGTTGCTCGTTGCGCACGAGGCGATGCTGGCACGGCGAGTCAGATACCCGGTGACGACCCCGGGCAGGGAACGTCCGAGCCCGCGTTCCTCCTCGGCCGGTACATCGCTGGGATCAAGTTCATGCTCTTCGGCCTACTCGTAGTCGGTGGCGGCGTTGTCTACCTCATCGCACCACCAGCCGAGTAACGCGCACATGACTAGCCCGGGCGGGGCAACGCCCGAATGCCACATGGGCGCGATCTCGGGGCTCCGCCCCGAACCCCGGCCTTCCCTCGGAGCTCAGCGGCGGACGGACGTCAGGCGGGATCTCCTCGATCAGGCACCACAAGGGGCTGGACGGTCTACGACTGCCCGACGAGGAGATCCGCTCCCCGAGATCTACCGTGCCCGGCCCCGACCTATGAAGCGTCAGCCTCGCGGGAACTGCGCAATGTGCCGACGGCCACCAGTCCCGCACCGGCGAGCGCGATTGCCGCCTCTATGGCCCACGACACCTGAGGGAAGCCTTCCGTTGGCGTGCTCACCCGCACTCCTAGCGCCAGGAAGGCGCCGTCGGAAGGCTTGGCCATGAGCCACCAGCCTGACCACTGTGCGGCGAGATCCGAGTAAGCGCGAGCCGCTCCGAGTGACAGCAGGAACAACCCCAGCGGGAGCAGCCAACGCCGGTCGGCCCGCCACCCTGACAGCGCGAGTGCCCCCATGGTCACGAGGGCAGCGAGCAGCGCCGGCCACACCGTCCCGAGCAGGTCGAGCAGCGGATAACGGCCGGACTCCCGCGCGGAGCTCAGCCCGAACCAGGCGAATAGCACCAGTGCGAGGACTGTCGTCGCCAGACCCCGCCGCCTGTCGCGTGACGGTAGCGCCAACGCGCCGGCCGCGAGACAGAGAACGCCAAGCGCCAAACCCAGCGCGGCGAGCCTTTCCCGGTCGATCATCTCCTGCCAACGCGCCAAGATGGCCGTCTTTGTTACTCCTTGGCCGTATGCCAGCCAGCCTGCCTCATCGACCTGCTCCTGGTACCAGAGCAGTCTCATCGCCGCCACCACGGCAAGTAGCCCGATACCTGTGGCGACGGCCCACCTCACGCGGCGCACACCTCGGTCAACCAGGACGTAGCCGAGCAGTGCGAGCAGCATGACTAGGCCGAACTGCAGCGACGCGGCCGGCATGGCGAGCAACGCCGCCGCAACCGAGAGCAGACCGGCCGCGACGGATGCAACGAGCAGGCCGAACGGAAGACGCATGGCCAAGATCGTGACACATGAGCCAGAAGGGCGCGTAGCCAGAGATATGGAGCAGACCGGGTTAGCACCAATTCGTCGGGTAGCCGAATGGGCGAGATGGCCGGTATTCCCAGCTGACAGTGCGGGTTCGACTCCCGTCACCCGCTCCATGCGAAGGCCCTGGTCAGGACGCGATCCTAGCCAGGGCCTTCGACGGTTCACGAGTTCTGGCCATTGCCCGGGCCATCGGCCTGTCATTAGCGTCCGGTCCGAGGTGATGGAGATGGCAGCGAACCTGACCCGAGACGAGGCGATTGCCCTCGTGGAGCGGATCATGAGCGGCGACCACGCGGACGACGCTGAGGTGGACAGTTGGCTGGACCAACTGATGCGAGACCTCGTCTGTCCGGACATCTCCGGTCTGATGTTCTGGACTGATCCCGGGTTGACGGCCGCTGAGGTGGTTGACCGAGCCTTGGCCTATCAGCCAATCGAGATGCAGTCCACGCCATGGGCGGAGTCGCCGCCGAGCACCTAGCCTCACCCCTTTACTCAGGTGGACCGCCGCCAGGTCCGGTCGCCAGATTCGCCCGGAGCTGCCGGGCGAGGTCATGCCCGCTCAGCTACTCCGCCGGGTGCGCATGGTCGGCATCGCCGAGGAGATCCGCTCAACTTCCAGCGTCGACGGCTTCCACAGCCGACCTGGCCGGCAAGCGGCAACAGGGAAAGGGCTACTGCGTCGGCGTCGCGGCTGGGAGCAGGGCGACCAGGCCGCGTGGGTACAAAACCGCCTCGCCGCTGGTGAAGCGGCTCAGCGGTTGCCAGCTCACGGGGCTGCCCTCGTCCTTGATGTGACCGACGGCATCTCGGTCATACATTGACAGATCGGCCAGGTTGGCGGAGTAGACGAACACGATCTCGTGGCCTGCCCGGCCGAATGCCGCGAAGATGTTCTCCACGACCCCGAGCAGCTCCACGTCGGACAGCCCGACGTCCAGCTCTTCCCGTAGCTCCCGCTGCACCGCCTCGACGGCCGACTCGCCGAACTCGATGCCGCCACCCAAGGGTCGGTAGTACGTCTCCTGCTTCGTCGCATCGTGCCCCTCGAAGACCAGGATGTCGTCTCCGCGTCGTATGGCAGCGATGGCGATGGGCCGAATCTGCGGGGTCGTGTTCATGCTGTGACCCTAGGTAGCACCTGCGCCGGGTGCTCCTGAATTTCAGCGGGCCGAACTGAGCCGCTCCGAGCGCTCAAGGCATGCCGTTGTCTCGGGATACCGGGCAGTAACAGTGATCCATCCGGTCTTCCTCGTGCGCCATCCCTGCCCTTAGGCTTGCTCAGCCTTCGGCTGGCAAACGCCGATCTTGCTCACGGGGTGGGGGTGGGACGTGCGGATCAAGCTGATCGCACGCCTTGTGGTCGCGGCACTCGGTGCCGCGTTCGTCGTCGCGTCGCCGTCGGGTTTCGGCGTGGCGCACGCCGACAGCACCATCGGGCTCGGCACCGATACGCACTGGCAGATGGTCGTCGACTCGGCGCACGGGCAGCTGTTCTTCAGCCCAGGCCTGAACCGGTCGGATGTGCGCGTCACGGACCTGTCCGGTGGCCTGCGTACGACGATCCGGAACCTGCCGGACGCCAGCGGTATGGCGCTGAGCACGGACGGTTCCACGCTCTACGTGGCCCTTCCCAGGGCGGGTGCCATCGCCGCGATCGCCACCACGACGCTGACCGAGACACATCGCTACAGCCTTGGAAGCAGCACCTGTCCAACGTGGCTGACGCCGGCCGGCGGAAAGCTCTACTTCGGGTACGGATGCACGTTCGGCAAGGGCAAGCTGGGATCACTCGACCTGCGCGGAGGGACGCCGGCCGTGGCCCTGGACCTGCCGCTCGACGACACCTTCGCCGAGCCCCCGCTGCTGGGCAGCAGCCCGGGCGACCCGGATCTGCTCCTGGTGGTGGACCGGTCCACCGCATCGTCCTCCACCTCGGGCACACCGATCCTGTACGACGTCTCGTCCGGGACGCCGTCGAAGGTCGCGGCCCTGCCGTGGGACACCTGCACCGGCCTGAACGACGCTGCGCTGACGCCCGACGCGAGCAAGGTCATCCTGGCCTGCGATTTCCTGGGCGATCGTTCGGTGGCCGCGACCAGGCACGCGGCGTTCTCCACGACGGACCTGTCGGCGGCGGGCGGGTATCCGTCCGGCGTCTGGCCGAAGGCCGTGACGACCGCCCCGAACGGCTCCTTCGTCGTCGTCGGTTCGACGTCGACGATCTACGTCGAGCGGCCGGACGGGACCCTGGTACACCGGTACGACCTCCCGCAGGGCAGCTACCTCGAGCGGCAGGGCCTGGCCGTCAGCGCCGACAGCAGGACGGTGTACGCCGTCGCCGCCGACCAGAACGGGGGCCGGAGGCTGCATCTGCTGACGGACTTCGCGAAGGCGGCATCCTCGCTCACGCTGTCCGCGCCGCCGACGAGCGCCCGCGCCGCGAAGCTCACCGTCAGCGGGCAGCTGACGATCCCGGGCGCAACCATGCCGCGGACGCTGCGGGTGGTGAAGAACGACCTGGCCGGCACCCAGCCACTGCCCGACGTCACCACTACCGCCACCGGGGCGTTCTCCTTCTCCGACACCCCGCCGGTCGGCGGGCCCAACACCTACACCGTGACCCTTCCCGGCGACGCCGCGCACCTGGGATCGAGTCGGTCGATCACCGTGGAGGTCTCCCGCGCCTACACCGCAATGCGCGTCACGACGAACGCGAGCATCTACGGTTACGGCCGCTCCGCGATGGTAACCGCTCAGCTGGGCACCACCTACAACAGCCGTAGGGTCTGCCTGTACGCCCTCCCCTTCGGTGCCGCCCGCACCACGCTGAAGTGCGGCACGGTGGACTCGTCCGGCAAGCTGACGGTCAGCTACCCGATGTACCGGCGGACGATGTTCATCGCCAGCTTCGCCGGGGACCACCGGTACGCGCCCGCCAGGGCCTTCCGCACCGCGAACGTGAGCCAGTGACCGGGGTGCTGGGCAGCTACCACACCACCTCCGGCCCGTAGGCGATGGTGGGCGGCGTCCGCCCCGCCTGTTCGAGGACGCGACGAGGGGCCCGGCCGAATCGGCCGGGCCCCTCGTCGATCACGTCCGTGCTACTCGGCGATCCGCCGCATCGCCGACCTGGCCGCCTCGGCGGCGTCGGTGACGGTACGGGCGCCGGCGCGGTCGTAATGCGCGCGCTGACCCGAGCGGTACGCGGCGCGACACGCTTCGTAGCCGCGCGTGCGTCATCCGGCCGCCGACCTGCTCCACCTTTCAGCCAGATGTCATCAACCCATCGGCGATTCGGGGCAGCGCGGAGCTAAAAGATCTCTTAAGGTTCTGCACATATCTGCGTCGCCCCGCGCCGGATCAGCCGGCGGACGGGTGCCATCTCCAACGACGCGCCTCATCAGCAGGGAGTTCCCTTGCCTTCATCTTCCCTTCGCAGGTCCGCGGCGCTCGCCTCGGCCCTCGCGGTCGGTTCCACCGCGCTCGTGGCGGGTGCCCCCGCCGCCAGCGCCAGCCTGCCGGGCTCCGGCAACGTCCTCACCACCAGCAACAGCACCACGTCGCTCCGGTTCTACAACGACCCGAACCGGACCACACTGGTCAATCAGTTCGACGAGACGATGCGGGACGCGTCCTGGTCGCCGGACGGCAGCGTCGCGGCCTTCATCAACCAGGACGGCGGCATCAGCACCATCCGCTGGGACGGCCAGGGCTGGTTCCCGGAGATCGCCGGCGACCCGGGCCTGGTCCGGCAGAGCACCACCTGGCGGGGCAACGGCTCCAGCATCATCTGGGCGGAGAAGCCGTCCGGCCTGCCGTGGCGGATCCGCACCGCGCCGAGCTCCTCGTTCTCCGACTGGGGTAACCAGCTCAGCCCGGCCAACGACCCCCGGCACTACCGCAACCCGGACGGCGGGCGTGACCAGAAGGTGGTCTTCCAGCGTCACGAGGACAACGGCGCCGGCCAGCCCGCCACCGCGTCCAGCGTGGTGCTCTACGACCCGGCGAAGCCAGCCGACCAGCGGATCACGCTGGTCGACGAGGACGGCTCCAACCCCGCGCTGTCGCCCGACGGCACCAAGGTGGCATTCGTCCGCGCCGGCCAGATCATCGTCTCCGACCTGAGCGGCGGGAACGAGGTCGTCGTCACCAGCAACAGCGCGGTGAAGGACAACCCGGTCTGGTCGCCGGACGGCAAGACGATCGCCTTCAACACGGGCGGCACCCTGGTGGCGACCGCCCTGGCCGACGGCTCTCAGGCAACGGGCCCGATCAGCGTTTCCGGCTCCAGCGGGGTTCCGGCTTACCAGCCGCGCAACAAGGACCGGGTCGCCCGGCTCGCCGGCGAGAGCCGGTTCACCACCGCCACCGCCGTCTCCCAGTCGCACTGGAAGACGGCGGCCAACAGTGGCGACACCCGTGAGCTGGCCCAGGCGGTCGTGCTGTCCCGGTCGGACACCTTCGCCGACGCGCTGAGCGGCTCGGCGCTGGCTGCCGCCAAGCGTGGCCCGCTGCTGATGACCACGCCGACCGCCATGACGCCCGTCACCCAGGCGGAGCTCCAGCGGGTGCTCGCCCCGGGCGGCACGGTCTACCTGCTCGGCGGCACCGGCGCGCTCTCCATCGGCGTCGAGAACTCGATCCGGGCGCTCGGCTACAACGTGGTGCGGGCCGCCGGCGCCGACCGGTACGCCACCTCCGTGGAGATCGCCAAGGCGATCGACCCGAACCCGGAACTGGTCCTGCTGGCCACCGGCACCAACTTCCCGGACGCGCTCGCGGCCGGCGCCGCGGCCGGCTCGTTCAACTACCCGGGCAGCACCGAGACGGCGGTGGTGGTCCTCACCGCCGGGGCGAAGATGCCGGTGAGCACCAAGAGCTTCCTGGACACCCTGCCGAAGGCCGACCGCATCCTGTTCGGCATCGGCGGGAGCGCCAGCCTGGCCGCGACGAACTACGACGGTGCCGACGCCATCGAGGTCTCGGGTGCCACCCGCTACGAGACCGCGCTCTACACCGCCTGGGTGTTCTTCGGCGGGCAGAACCACGTCGGGCTCGCCACCGGCAGCAACTGGCCGGACGCGCTCGCCGGCGGCGCGCTGATGGGCCTGCTCAACGGCCCGCTGATGCTCACCCCGGGCACGGCCAGCTACCTCGGCATCGACGCCGAGTTCCTGCTCGCCGAGTCGAGCGGATCCACCCGTGACGCGCTGATCTTCGGTGGCACCGGGGTGGTCAACGACGCGCAGCGCAACCAGGCCGGTTACTGGATCGGCGGCCCGCTCGGGTCGAACCTCGTCAACAACCCGATCGACGTCGGGCTGACCGCCCGCAGCGGCGCCGACCTGCGCACCGCAGGCGCTCCGGTGACCGGCGGTCACCGGACCGCTCAGGAGGCGGCCGAGGCCGCCAAGTCGGTGCGCGAGCACCGCGACGCCCTGAGCTGAACGAACCACTCCAGAAGGGCCCGGCCGATCTCGGCCGGGCCCTTCGCCGTTGGCGCACCCCGGCGGGGGCTGACCGCATGATCCGTCATGTCGGGCCACCGATCGACGGTGACTCGCCAAGGTGCGTCGGCAGCGCTGCCGCGCGCCCCGCCCGGGCCGGAGACGCCGCGCGGTGCGTGGGCCCGGCGCACGCTGCCGGAATGTAGGGTGGCGGGCATGCGGATCGGCATCGTGATCCTTCCGGACCAGCGCTGGTCGGAGTCCGCGCGTCGCTGGCGACAGGCCGACGAGTGGGGCTTCGACCACGCGTGGACGTACGACCACCTCGGCTGGCGGGACTTGGTCGACGGCCCGTGGTTCGACTCGATGAGCACGCTGACCGCCGCGGCGACCGTGACCAGCCGCATCCGCCTCGGCACCCTGGTCGCCTCGCCGAACTTCCGGCATCCGGCCGCCTTCGCCCGCCAGGTCACCGCCCTCGACGACGTGTCCGCCGGGCGGGTCCTGCTCGGCCTCGGCGCCGGTGGTATCGGGTTCGACTCCGCTGTGCTGGGCGGGCAGACCCTGCCGCCGCGCCAGCGGGTGGACCGGTTCGCGGAATTCGTCGAGCTGCTCGACCTGGTGCTGCGCGAGGACGGTACGACGTGGCACGGCGACTGGTTCGCCGCCGTCGACGCCCGCAACAATCCGGGCTGCGTGCAGGGCCCGCGGGTGCCGTTCGTGGTCGCCGCCAACGGTCCCCGTTCGATGCGCCTGGTGGCCCGCTTCGGCCAGGGCTGGGTCACCACCGGCTTGGGCGACGACGACCTGGACGCCTGGTGGAGCGGCGTGGCCGACCTGGCCGCCCGGATGGACAAGACGCTCGCGTCGGCCGGCCGTGATCCGGCCACACTCGACCGGTACCTGTCGCTGGACTCCGCGCCCGTGTTCTCGCTGCGCAGCGCCGACTTCTTCGCCGAGCAGGTGGGCCGCGCCGCGGCGCTCGGTTTCACGGACGTGATCACCCACTGGCCCCGACGCAGCAGCTGGTACGCCGGAGACGAGGCCGTCCTGGTGGACGTGGCGACGCGCCTCCTGCCCGGGCTGCGGCGCGCGATTGCGTGAACGGCGCCCCTACGTACTCAGATCGCCGGTGGTGATGCCACCGTCGCCTGCCGAGACGAGCCGGAAGCGGACGCACACGACCGGAGTGTCGTCGTCGACGGGCGTGCCGGCTCGGGCCCAGAAGCGCTGGTGACCGGCCCGCCACTCCTCGATCGACCGGTCGCCCTCTCCCTCCGAGCGGGCGAAGTCCCAGGAGACGTCGGCAAAGGGGACCACCTCGACACCGGTGACCTGGACGACGGCAACCAGCCCGTCGTGGTCGTCGACGAGCGCCAGCCGCTCCCCGACGCGCTCCAACTCCTCGCCCTCGTGCTCGTACTCGCTGAGCAGGCCGACGGTCGCCTGCTTCACCCCGGCGAGCACGAGAGTGTTCAGGTTCGTCCGCATCTCCCCGGCCATGCCGAGGTCGAGGGTGCGTAGTCCACCGATGCGAGGCCACATCCTGCCGAGGCTACCGGCTGCCGTCCCCACTCCGGGCCGCTGCGGCCGTACGGTGACCGGACCGGAGGCGCTGAGGCCCGGAGAGCAGGCGCCGGCTGATCCGGCTCCGGGGGCAGGAGCACGTTCGGCCCCCGGCAACGCGACGGGGCCCGGCCGATCGGCCGGGCCCCGCTGCTGTTACGCCAGCGTCAGCGGCGCTTCTCGGCGAACCGCTCGGCGGCAGCCTCCGCGGCCGCCTTGAAGTCCGCCACCGTACGCGGAGCGCCGGTCGCCTCGGCGGTGGCCGCCCGCTTGGCGGTGGCGTCCTGGACGCCGGTCGCGGCGCGCAGCACGTCCGTCGGGTTGCCGGCGGTCGTGAAGCCGGCGGGACCGCTGATGGTCAGGCCGAGGCCGTCCCGCTGGATGTCGTTCAGCACAGCGGAACCACCGAACATGATGCCGGTGTGGATGGAGCCGGCGTGCTCGTCGCCGACCGCCCACAGGTAGTCGCCGACCTGCGCGCCGTTACCGGGAGCCAGCACCAGCGGGGCGTCGAGCGACGCCATCAGGGCGCCACCGGCCAGCGCGTCCGGCCAGTTGCCGCCCGTCGCCACGCCGAGGTGGTTGAAGCCGCCGAAGAAGATCCACGCGACCAGCGCGGCGGTCTCGTAGCGGTCGGCACCGACCAGCGGCGCCGGCAGGTAGGCCTGGGTCGCGAGGTCGGCGGCACCACCGACGCTGAAGATGCCGGTGGTGTCCGGCAGCGCGTCGAGGTATGCCTTCGTCGCCGCGGTGAGGCCGCCGCCCTTGGTCAGCACCACGACAGCGGAGAGACCCTTGCCGGGCAGGTTCTGCGCGCCGGCGGCGGCGCCGGCGGCGAGCGCGTCCGGAAAGTTGGCGCCGGTCGCCGCGAGCACCATGTCGGGCGTCGGGTCGATGGCGTTCGCGATGGAGATCGAGGTGGCGTAGCGGTCCGCGCCGGAGAGCCGCGAGGTCGCAAAGCCGAGGGCCTTCACCTGGTTCTCAACGGCGGTCGAGAGCGCGCCCGTCCCGCCGAGCAGGTAGACCGTGTCGCCGGGCTTGAGGACCCGGGTCAGCTCGGCGGCGGTTGCCGGGTGCAGCCCCGCCGGCCTGGTCATGAGCAGCGGCCCGTTCTTGGCGGCGGCGAGGGCCGACCCGCCGAGCGCGTCGGCGAAGTTGTCCGACCGGGACAGGACGGCCGCGCTGGCCTCGGCGCGCGGGTCGGAGGCGTTGCTGCCGGTGGCCCAGTGCGACTGGGAGATCGCCGTGGCGGTGGTGAACCGCTCGGACCCGGCGAGCCGGACCACGCGGTCCTTCTTGACGGGCCGGTAGTCCGGCACCCCGGAGAGGCCGCTGACGACGGTCGGGGTGGCGCCGGCGGTGGTCGGCGCCGTCGCGATGGCCGAACCCTGCGCGAAGGCGACCTGGGTGCCGTCGGCGTTGAGCACCGGGTCCGACTTGACCGACCCACCGGAGGTCACCTGGACCTCGCTTCTGCCGGCCGTGCTGGCGGTCCAGACCTGACCGCCCCGGATGAAGGCGACCTTCTGGCCGGTCGCGGAGATGGTCGGGCTGGCCGCGTCCGTGGCGATGAGGGTGAAGGTGTTCCCGTCCAGGAAGCCGATCTCCGGCGTGCCGGTCGGGACGCCAGAGCCGTCGTCGCTCTGCCGCTGCACGACGATCCGCTGGTCGGCGTTCGTGTCCGGCTCCAGGTAGTGCTTGCCGTCGTTCGGAGAGCGCTGGGCGGCCCCCCAGTCCTGGCCGGCGAGGGCTTCCTGGATCCGCCACAGACCGCCGGCGGATTTCTCGGCCCAGATCACGGTGGAGCCGTCACCCACCCACTCCGGGGTGGCGCGCTCGAGCTCGTCGAAGTTCTGGTCGATCGGGTAGACGATGGAGGCCGGGAACAACGGGGACTTGCCGATCGTCGCGACGTCGCCCCGGTTGTTGATGAAGACCGCGCGGCTGCCGTCGGGCGACCAGGCCGCGTCCGTGACGGTGTAGCCGTCTTCCGAGACGATCGGCGCGCCACTGGTGGTGGCGATGGTGAACGAGCCGTTGCTCGAGGTCAGGACGCCGCTCGGGCCGTGGGTCGCGTACGCGGCGTTCCCGCCGCCGACCAGCGTGGTGACGCCGATGGCCAGCAGGGTGGCGCACGCCGCCGAACGGCGCGACAAAGAGGATCGAAGCAAGGAAGCTCCTCGAGATCGATTCGCGCCGCGGCTGTGGAATCGGGACCGGAGGACGGCCGGGGCGGCGCCGCTTCACTGTAGAGGACGCCGCCCGGCCCGCGTTGTCCCGCATCGCGGGGTCGGGCGCCGCGCCGAGGTTACCCTCCGTGAGGCCCCGCCAGCGCCGGGTCGTCGGGTCGTCGGCTCCGCCCCGAGCCCGACCGCGTCCGTTTCCGCGCGTCGCGGGGCGAGGGCTCGGCCGACCAGTCGCTCAGGTCGTCAGGTCGCCGCCAGTGACCAGACCCCGGACGCGCAGCCGGGTGGCGACCTCCGGCGGGCAGTCCAACACCACCGCCGCGGTGCCGACGGGTTCCGCGCCCCGGGCCGCACAGATGTCGTAGAGGGCGCGGACCTGCGCGCCCGTGGCCACCCAGTCGTCCACCACCAGCACCCGGTCGTCCCGCCCGAGGTGCCGCTCCCGGACGGCCAGATCGACCCGCCGGCCGCGGAAGTCCGGAGGGCTCTGCGCCCAGGTGAGCGGACCGGCGGGCAGACGGCCGTCGCCCGGCTTGTGCGCCGGCAGGAAACCGACGCCGAGCGCGGTCGCCGCGAGGGGCCCGAGCAGGAATCCGGTGACCGCCGGCGCGACGACCACCGTCGGCCGGGCGGCCCGGAACGGCTCCACGAGCGCCGGACCGAGGGCGGCGAGCACGTCCGAGTCCCGCCACCAGCCCGACACGTCACTGACCAGGTGCGTGGAGCCCGGGCCGGGGTCGATCCAACGGCAGAGGGCGATGAGGCGGTCGCGCAAATCGGCGGGCACCCCACCATCCTGCCGCTCAGCCGCTCAGCCGCTCAGCCGCTCAGCCGCTCAGCCGCTCAGCCGCTCAGCCGCTCAGCCGCTCAGCCGCTCAGCCGCTCAGCCGCTCAGCCGCTCAGCCGGACGGTCGCCGGGAACTCCGACATCGGCTGATCGACCGATCAGGACAGCTCGTTCGGTCCGAACTCTGCCGGGCGACGGATGATTCCGCGGCCCACCCGGCACTGCGGGTCGATGCGTGAGCCCATCTCGCTCTAGGGTCCCTCGACGATCCGCGCGACTGAGGGGGCAGTCATGTCTGAGGCGAATCCGGACGGCGTCTCGCGACGTCGGGTGCTCCGCGACGGGGCGATCATCGCGGCCGCTGTGCCGCCGATGCTGATGATCGAGCCTGGCTCCGCGCCGGCCCGGGCGGCCGAGGCGATCACGGTCGACCCCCAGCAGCGGTTCATCCGGCTCGCCGGCGGCGGCAACGGGGTCATCTACGCCATCCAGGCCGACGGCAGCCTCCTGTGGTACCGGCACCTGGGGTGGCAGACCGGGACGGCGAGCTGGGCGAGCGGATCCGGCCGGCGGATCGGCTCAGGCTGGCACGAGTACCGGGCGGTGTTCGGCGGCAACAGCGGTTCCCTGTACGGCGTACGGGCCGACGGGACGGTCCACCTTCGCCGGTACGTGCTCACCGACTCGCTCTCCGGCGCCGGAACGTGGGTCGACGAGGGCGAGGTCGGCCGGGGCTTCGACCGCTACCCCCGGTTGGCCGGCTTCAACGGCAGCATCTACGGCCAGGACAACAAGGGCCGGCTGTACTGGCACCACCACGTCCCCGCGCTGCGGAGGTGGACGGCCGCGGGGCTGTACCTCGGCACCGGATTCCAGGACGGCGTACTCCAGGCGGACGACTTCAACGTCATCTACGCCTACCGTTACGGCAACCTCCACTGGTACCGCCACCTGGGCGGCCCGCGGTGGGCGTCCGGGTCCGGCATCCAGCTCGGCGGCGGGTACCGCAACATGGGCTACAACGACGGTCTGTGGTTCGCCGGCCAGGGCGTCCTGTACGGCGTTCCGCCGGACCCGGCGACCGCCACGCAGACCGGCACCCTCATCCAGCACCGCCTCCTCAACTACCGCTCGGTGGGTCCGGACAACCGGGCGGTCTGGGCCAACAACGGGGTGGCGTCGAAGGTGGGGCGCGGCTGGACCATGCAGAGCCGGGCCGCCCTCCAGGGCTACCCCAACACCCCGAGCGTCAAGCAGGGGGAGACGGTCCGGGTGGCCGTCTCGACGGGCTTCACGTCGCTCACCGCGTCCCTGGTCCGCCTGGCGCCGAACACCGCAGAACCCACGGTCGTGACGGACCCGATCCCGGTGACCGGGGGCATCCAGCAGCTTCCGCCCGGTTTCGTCACCGTGGGCTGCGGCTGGCAGGACCGCCTGACGTACCAGATCCCCGACACCTGGGAGCCCGGCCTCTACGCGGCCCGCCTGGAGGGGCCGCACCGGCTCCGCCGGTACGTGCCGTTCATCGTCCGCCCGGCGCAGGTGACCAACCCGATCGCGGTCCTGCTGCCCACCTTCACCTACAACGCGTACAACACCTGGGGCGGGCACAGCCAGTACTGCAAGGACCTGGCCGGCCGCCGCCCGTTCACCACCCGCCGGCCGTCCTCGGAGTGGAACGTCGACGACCCGGCGATGCGCGACCACACGCTCTTCTCGGACCTGATGCTGCTGCGCTGGATGGCGCGGCAGGGCCTCGCGTACGACTGCTACGAGGACATGGACCTGCACGCCTCCGGAACGTGGCTGACCCAGTACCGGGTGCTCGTGCTGGCCAGCCACCCGGAGTACTGGTCCGACGCGATGCGGCAGAACCTGGTCAACTACCAGGCCGGCGGTGGCCGGATCATCTATGCCGGTGGCAACGGCCTGTACGAGCGGGTGCAGGTCGACGCCAGCCGCACCGTCGTGACGTACCGCCGGTCGGACGGGCTGCGGGACGTCTACTCGGCGCTGGGGCTGCCCGCCTCCCAGTTGGTCGGCGTCAACTACTCCAACCACAGCACGTACGCCCCGTACAAGGTGCTCCGCGACCACGAACTCCTCGCCGGTACGGGCCTGACGGTGGGGAGCACCTTCGGCCGGAACGGCTACAACGGCGCGGCGAGCGGTTGGGAGACCGACGCGATGGTCGGCCTTGCCGGCGAGGCGACCGAGAGCCAGGTGATCGCCCGCGGGCAGAACCCGGGCGGCGGCGCGGCCATGGTGTTCATGGAGAAGCAGAACGGCGCGCTGGTCTTCAGCGCATCGTCGATCTCCTTCGTCGCCGCCCTCGACAGCGATCCGGCGATGTCGACCCTCTTCCGCAACGTCTTCGACCGGATGCTCGAGCCCGGCCCGGCGGTCCTGGCCACGAAGGTGCCGATGGAGCGCACCCGACCCGCGCCGGCGGTCCCGGAGCCGATGCACCTCGACTAGTCACGGCCGGGTGGCGGCCGGGGGAAACTCCGGTTCCGCCACCCGCCGCCGGGCTTCCGCCGGCCGCTGCCTCCGGGCGCGTTTCCGCAGCTCATCGGGCTGGGCCGAGCGGTCCACGCGGGGTCGGATGATCGGCTACACGTTTCGCCGCAATTCCGGCTAAAACAGCATGGTCACGTTGACTTCGGAAGTGCTTCCTTCGTTACGGTCCGACCCGGTTTGCTCAGATAACGAAAGGACCGGGCTGGTGGCTGGCAGGCACTCGCGTACCCGTAGGTTCTCCTCTCCCGCCGGCATCGCCGCCACCGCCGCCCTCGGCGTCGCGCTGGCGGTCGGCGGCACCGTCGGGGCCGTCCAGCTGACCTCCGGCGCCGAACCCGAGCGGCCCGTCGCCGTCGACCTGACGCCGACCGAGGTCCCGACCGCCACGCCCGGTTCTCCCGCCGCGTCCCGGAGCAGCAGCCCCAGCGCCGCGTCGAGCCCGACCGCGAGCGCGACGGCGAGCCGCTCGACGCAGGCACCGTCGCGGAGCAAGCCCCGGACCGCGACGCCGAAGCCGACCGCGACGACGAAGACCAGCACGGCCCGTCCGGTCGTGCAGACCGGATCCTGCGGCGCCTCGTTCTACTCGGAGGGGCAGCTCACCGCCAACGGCGAGAACTTCGACCCGTCCGCCCTGACCGCCGCCCACAAGACCCTGCCGTTCGACACGAAGGTCCGGGTGACCAACCCGGCCAACGGCAAGTCCGTGACCGTGCGGATCAACGACCGGGGGCCGTTCATCGAGGGCCGGTGCCTGGACCTGTCCCGGGCCGCGTTCGGTGCGATCGCGTCGCTCGACGCCGGTCACGTCGAGGTCCGCTACGAGGTCCTGGGCTGAGCCCGTGCCGGACGGCGATCGGCCGGGCGGCGCGATCCGCCCGGCCAGAACCTCCTCGGACGACGGGTCAGGTTCATTCACCCGTTCACGTCGATCAGGCATGCTGTCCCTCGTACGCACGCAACCCTTTCAGTCGGGCCGTGGCCTGCTGAGCCCTGGATCCCGCGCCGGACTCGGCGCGGCCCTCGTCCTGCTCGCGATCGTCTCCACGGTCGAGTTGGCCGACGGTCGGGCAGCGAACTACATCGCGCTCATGGTGGCCGCGCCGTTCCTGGCCGCGGCGCTGGCGTCCTGGCGGGTCGTGCTCGGGGTGGGCGCCGCCGCCACGGCGCTCGGGGCCAGCTTCGCGTTGGGCGAGCAGACCGTCTCGCTCTCCACGGCGGTCGCCGTCGCCGGCATCGCGCTGGGCACCGCCATCGCGGGGGCCACGGCGGCGGTACGGCAGCGGCAGGCGCAGCAGATCGCGGAACTGTCGAAGCTGGCGGCGGTGGCCCAACAGGCGGTGCTGCGCCCGCTCGGGCCGCAGGTCGGCACGCTGGCGGTGGCCGGCCGATACATCTCCTCCACGGCCACGGCGGAGATCGGCGGGGACCTGTACGAGGCGGTCGACACCCCGTACGGCGTGCGGATGATCATCGGTGACGTGCGGGGCAAGGGGCTGGACGCCGTCCGGCTGGCCAGCATCGTGCTCGGCTCGTACCGGCACGTGGCCTACGAGCGGGCCGACCTGCGGGCGATCGTGACCGACCTGGACCGCGCGGTGGCCCGCAGCGTCGGCGACGAGGACTTCGTCACCGCCGCGCTGGTCGAGGAGCGGGGCGGCACGCTCACCATCGTCAACTGCGGTCACCCCCCGCCCCTGCTGCTGCGCCGGGGCGCGGTGATCCCGCTCGAACCGCCGGCCCCCGCGCCGCCGCTCGGGTTCATGCCGGTGGTACGCCCCCGCGTCGAGCGGCTGGAGCCCGGTGACCGGTTGCTGCTCTTCACCGACGGGCTCGGCGAGGCCCGCCGGGACGGGGAGTTCTTCCCGACCGCCGACCGGGCCTGGCGGCTGCTCGGCCACGGCACGGTCGCCGACGGGCTGGCGTCGCTGGAGACCGCCCTGGTGGAGTGGGTGCACGGCCGGCTCGACGACGACATCGCCCTGGTGCTGATGGAGTACGCCGGCCCACGCAGCGGCGTGACCGCCGCCGTGCCGAGCTGGGAGGTCGGCGCGGCCGAGAGTTGAGTGCCGCGTCCGGTTCCGACCATCGCCAGCACGTCGGCCGCAACCTGAACGGGAAGTGTGTAATCGCCGTCACTTCGGTAAGCGGCTTGTCGCTTCCTACCCGCGAGTAATACAGTCAGGGTTACTGATCGGTAACACCTGTCCGGAAGCGGGGCCAGCGAGCATGACCCACTACAAGAGCAACCTTCGGGACCTCGAGTTCAATCTGTTCGAGGTCTTCGGGGCGGACCGGGCGTTCGGCCAGGAGCCGTACTCCGACCTCGACATCGACACCGCGCGCAGCTTCCTCGCCGAGGTCGACCGACTCGCCCGCGAGGATCTGGCCGCCAGCTACACGGACAGCGACCGGAACCCGCCGGTCTTCGACCCGGCCACGCACACCGCGCCGCTGCCGGAGTCGTTCAAGAAGTCGTACCAGGCGTTCATGGACTCCGAGTTCTGGCGGCTGGACCTCCCGCCGGCCCTGGGCGGCACCAACGCGCCGCGGGCCCTCTGGTGGGCGCTCGCCGAGCTGGTGCTCGGCTCGAACGCGCCGGTCTGGATGTACGCCTCCGGCCCGTCCTTCGCGCACGTGCTGCACGTCGAGGGCACCGAGCAGCAGAAGAAGTGGGCCAAGCTCTTCATCGACAAGCAGTGGGGCTCCACGATGGTGCTCACCGAGCCGGACGCCGGTTCGGACGTGGGCGCCGGCCGCACCCGGGCGATCCAGCAGCCGGACGGCTCGTGGCACATCGAGGGCGTGAAGCGCTTCATCACCTCGGGCGAGCACGACCTGACCGACAACATCGTCCACTACGTGCTGGCCCGCCCGGTCGGCGTCGAGGGCGTCGGCGGTCCGGGCACCAAGGGCCTGTCGCTCTTCGTCGTGCCGAAGTACCACTTCGACGAGAACACCGGCGAGCTGGGCGAGCGCAACGGCGTCTACGCCACCAACGTCGAGCACAAGATGGGCCTGAAGGTCTCCAACACCTGCGAGGTGACCTTCGGCGAGCACGGCGTACCGGCCAAGGGCTGGCTGCTGGGCGAGAAGCACGACGGCATCCGGCAGATGTTCATGATCATCGAGTACGCCCGGATGATGGTCGGCACGAAGGCGATCGCCACCCTCTCCACGGGCTACCTGAACGCCCTCGAGTACGCCAAAAACCGGGTGCAGGGCGCCGACCTGCTCCAGATGTCGGACAAGACCGCCCCCCGGGTGACCATCACCCACCACCCGGACGTGCGCCGTTCGCTGCTGCTGCAGAAGTCGTAC
Organism: Micromonospora phytophila; assembly: GCF_023656545.1. Taxonomy (GTDB): domain Bacteria; phylum Actinomycetota; class Actinomycetes; order Mycobacteriales; family Micromonosporaceae; genus Micromonospora; species Micromonospora phytophila. The sequence goes on from NZ_JAMOKF010000019.1 coordinate 34,846, forward strand.
GCCGAGGGCCTGCGCGCCCTGGTCTGCTACACCGCGTCCTGGCAGGACAAGATCGCCATCGCCGAGGCGGCCGGTGACGAGAAGGCGACGAAGCTGGCGAAGCGGGTCAACGACCTGCTGCTCCCGCTGGTCAAGGGCGTCGGCTCGGAGCGGGCGTACGAGCTGCTCGGCCACGAGTCGCTGCAGACCTACGGTGGCTCCGGCTTCCTCCAGGACTACCCCCTGGAGCAGTACGTCCGGGACGCCAAGATCGACACCCTCTACGAGGGCACCACCGCGATCCAGAGCCTCGACCTGATCTTCCGGAAGATCGTCCGGGACAACGGCAAGGCCCTGATGGCCGTCGCCGGCGAGATCCAGGAGTTCATCGCCACCGAGGCCGGCAACGGTCAGCTCAAGGAGGAGCGGCAGGCGCTCGGCAAGGCGCTCGCCGAGATCCAGAACATCCTCGGCGTGATGACCGGCTGGCTCGCCGAGGCGCAGGGCGGCGACGCCCGGTCCCTCTACAAGGTCGGCCTGAGCAGCCGCCGCTTCCTCCTGGCCATCGGCGACCTCGTCGTCGGCTGGCTGCTGCAGAAGCAGGCCGACGTGGCGCTGAATGCCCTGGCCGGCGAGGTCTCCGCCGCCGACAAGGCGTTCTACGCCGGCAAGGTGGCCGCCGCCCGCTTCTTCGCCCGCGAGGTGCTGCCCCGCATCGGCGCCGACCGGCGGATCATCGAGGGTGCCGACCTGGACATCATGGACCTCCCGGAGGAGGCCTTCTGATCCACGCCGTCGCGCGCTCCGGACGCGCGGCGGTGCCGGCATCGACCCGGCAGTGACCCGGTACGACGGCCGGCGGGCAACAGCCCGCCGGCCGTCGTCTGGTTCGGCTCTCTGCTCTCCCTCGCACCTGCTCTGGTTCGGCTCTCTTCTCTCCGTCGGACCTGCTCTGGTTCGGCCCTTTGCTCTGCACCCATCCACGCACCGGGGATCGCCGACGCCTGGTGCGCGGATGGGTGCAGAGCAAAGGGGGGGATTCGGTGGTCCCGGCCGGCGGGCACCGCCGAGGGTGGCCTGCTCAGCTTGCTGCCCCCGTGGGGTCGTCGGAGCGCGGGCGGCAGGGGGCAGAAAGAGGGGGTGAGGGGCGGGGCGGAGTGGTAGGGAATTGTCGGTGCGGCCGGGTAACCGGCCGGTGTGGCGGGTAACCGTCGCGGGGCCACGTCAGAGAACGCCCAGAGCCACCGCACGGGGGAGTGCAGCGCACATGGGCATTGGTAGCGGGATCTTCCTGATCGCGATCGGCGCGATCCTGACCTTCGCCATCAGAGCCAACGTCTGGTGGATCGACCTGCGCGCGGTCGGCTGGGTGTTCATCCTGGCCGGGCTGGGCGTACTGCTCACCACGCTGTGGTTCTGGCAGGACCGGCGCAAGCGGGCGCGGACCCTCATCGTGGAGGAAAACCGGCTTTCGCACCCCACCGCGATGATGCCGCCGCCACCCGACCCGCCGCCGCCGACGGCGCCCCCCTCCTGAGCCGCCCCGAACAGCCCGAAAAGTGCACCGCCCTGAGCCACCCGCCGGACGCCGGCGGGTGGCTCAGCCGCGTGCGGTGTGCCGGGCGGTGATGGCGGCCCGTCCCCGGTCCAGTTCCGCCCAGCCGACGGTGGGACGATGCACGACTATGTCGCTGGTGCGCAGTTCGTCGCGGTCCGCCCGCTCCGGGTCGAGCAGGGCGGAGAGCAGCGAGATTCCGGGGTTGTGGGCGATCAGCAGCACCGTGCGGGCATCGGGCTCGACCTGCCTGACCAGCGCCAGCAGGTCCTCCGGATGCGCCTCGTACGCGTCTGACTCGTAGCGCACGACGGGCGCCGGCCCCGCGGGGCCACCCTCGGGCGGTGAACCGGTCATGCCCAGCGCGACGCCGTGCCACGTCTCCCGGGTGCGCCGGGCGGCCGAGCAGATGACCACGTCCGGCAGCAACTCGTGCCGGGCCAGCCAGGCGCCGGCCGCGGCGGCGTCGGCGCGTCCCCGGCTGGCCAGCGGGCGGTCGGTGTCAGGCGGCTCCCCGGGCACCTCCGCCTTGGCGTGCCGGAGCAGCACCAGCGTCCGATCCTCGGCGTGAACGTCCGTCATGCCCCCAGCTTGCCCGATTGGCGATCACAGCGCCGGGGTAAGTCGATGGATGCCGCTACCTCACCGATGGCCGCGGCGGGCGAATAAGCCAGGTGACAGCCGAGGAGGCGACGAAATGGGCATTGGTGGCAGCATCTTCCTGATCGCACTGGGTGCGATCTTCGCGTTCGCCGTGGAGGCGGATCTTGGTTGGCTCAACCTGAGCGTCGTCGGCTGGGTGCTGATGCTCGCCGGGGTGGCGGCCCTGCTGACCACCCTCTACTTCTGGAACTCGCGCCGCCGCACCGTGGTCGCCACCCCGGTCCGGGAGGACCGGGTGGTCGCCGACCGGGTCGTGCCGGTGCAGGACGACCGGATCGTGCAGGAGTACCGCGAGGTTCGTCGGCCGGGTCGCACGGTCTGACCTTCCGACCACCGCCCTCCGGGGGCTCCGCACGTGGCGGGGCCCCCGGAGCGTGTGGTCGCCCATCCCGGGATGCGATCGTCCGTGCCGGCAGGCGGCGCTCAGGCGAAGATCGCGAAGTAGATCGCGATGTGGTGGCTCAGCGCCGCCACCAGCGTGCAGGCGTGGAAGAACTCGTGGTGGCCGAAGACCGTGGGCCAGGGGTTTGGCCGGCGCAGCGCGTAGAAGACCGCGCCGACGCTGTAGATCGCGCCGCCGACCGCCAGCAGCACCAGGGCGGTGACTCCGCCCTCGCTCAGGATGTCGGGGAGCATCGCGACCGAGACCCAGCCGAGCGCCAGGTAGAGCGGTGCGGAGACCCAACGCGGGGCGTGCGGCCAGATCATCTTGAGGGCCACCCCGGCCAGCGCGCCGCCCCACACCAGCGACAGCATGATCGCCGCCGGTCGGGTGTCCAGCAGCAGGGCGCAGAACGGCGTGTACGTGCCGGCGATGAACAAGAAGATCATCGAGTGGTCCATCCGGCGCATGATCTGGTAGCCGCGCTCGGACCAGACCCGCCGGTGGTAGAGGGCGCTGGTGCCGAAGAGCCCGCAGATGGTCAGGCTGTAGATGAGGCAGCTGACCAGGGGGGCCCAGCCGGGTCGGGTGGCGGCGATCGCGCAGAGCACGATGCCGCAGACGAGGGCGACGAAGAACGCGTACGTGTGCAGCCAGCCGCGCATCCGGGGCTTACCGATGTCGACCGGCTTCAGTCGCAGGGGGGCGGAGGTGGTCACGGGATAAGGTTACGGCAGCGTAGGTTACTTGCAAGTAGTGCAACCCGTCACGTGGGAAGAACGGTCGGTGGCCCCCGGGCACCGCGGCCGCGTCGGGGAGTATGGCGGGATGCGGATCCGACCCGTCGGGGCGCACGCCCTGCTGCTCGACTGCGCCGCGCCCGCCACCGGAGGACCGGCCGGCGGCACCGGGGAGACGACGGCCCTGGTCGAGGCGTGGCGGGCCGAGCTGTGGCGTCGCCGTGAGCGCGGCGAACTGATCGCCGTCGAGATCGTGCCGGCCGCCGCCACGGTCCTGCTCGACGGCGTACCGGACCCGGCGGGGACGGCCGCGCGGATCGCCGGCTGGACCCCGCGACCGGCCGCCACCACGGCCGCCGTCGACACGGTCGAGGTCCCGGTGACGTACGACGGGGAGGACCTGCCCGTCGTCGCCGGCCACTGGGGCGTGGACGTGCCGGCGGTGGTGGCGCGGTTGGGGCGTACCGGGTTCCGGGTGGCGTTCTGCGGCTTCGCCCCCGGGTTCGCGTACCTGACCGGGCTTCCCGCCGAGCTGGCGGTGCCCCGGCTGCCCACCCCGCGTCCCCGGGTGCCGGCCGGCTCGGTCGCGCTCGCCGGCCCGTACGCCGGGATCTATCCGGCCGCCTCCCCCGGTGGCTGGCTGCTGGTCGGTCGCACCGGGATGTCCCTGTTCGACGTGCGCGCCGACCCGCCGGCCCGCCTCACCCCGGGGACCCGGGTGCGGCTGGTGGCCGAATGACCGCGCGGCACACCGCCCCGACGGGCGGCGGACCGGCCGACCGCCACCTGGAGGTGGTCCGGGCCGGGGCGTTGACCACCGTCCAGGACCAGGGGCGGCCCGGCTGGGCGCACCTGGGCGTACCCCGGTCCGGGGCGCTCGACCCGGCGGCCCTCCGCCTCGCCAACCGACTGGTCGGCAACCCGGAGTCGGCCGCCGGCCTGGAGATCACCATGACGGGCTGCGAGCTGCGGCTGGACCGGGCCGGCGCCGTGGCGGTGACCGGCGCGGACGTCGAGGTCCGGGTCGACCGCCGGCCCG
>NZ_JAMOKF010000001.1 GCF_023656545.1 Micromonospora phytophila
CATCACCGGCGACACCGAGACCGCCGCGGCCGCCCTGGCGGGTGCGCTGGGTCCGCCCGGCACTCCGGCCCTGCCGGTGCACGTGGTTGCGGTCGAGGCCCTCGCCGACCTCGACGCGGTGCCAGCGTCAGCGGCCGACCGCCTCCGCGAGTTCCGCGACTCGGCCCGGCGGCTCGTCGGCACGGACGCCTGGCCGGTCGACGTCCCGCACCCGGACGAACGGCTCCGCGACGCCGCCCGGCGCGCGCTGCGCCAACGGTGAATCGCCCCGGCCGGCGGTGCGGTGCCGGCCGTGGCGCGGGGAGTCGAGGGAGCGGTCATGTCCGCCAGCGGTTGCGCTGGACGGAGGGCAGTCGCTCACGTACCCGCGACACCGTCGCACGCGCCCACCAGGCGGCCCGCTGGCCGCGGCATACCGCCGAGACCTCCACTGTGTCGGGGTGCCCGCCATCTGAGCGAATGCCGACGTGGGCTGCTAAGATCATTTGCTCGGATCTGCCGCTGACCGCGCGTCCGTCCGGTGACCTGATCTATTGAGTTGCGTGTGTAGAGCCGTGCTCATCGACCGAGTCCCGCTGCGCCGGGCAGCGCTCCAACGGGCGTCAGGCAATCCGCTCAGCACCGTACCCATTGCGCATCCGGAACTTCATCGGGTCGGTCCCGGTGGCCGTCACGTGCGCGATCAGCAATGACCTTAGTGACTCCGGAATCTCGGCGCGCTGCGAACGAGTCCACTCAAGGGACGTGAACAGTTCTGCGGCACCGTCGAGCTGGTCCGGCGTCAGGGACGCCGACGCCATAGCGTTGAAGATCGACTCAGTTGGCTCGGCCAGCAGCAACCGCTGGGGTGCCAGCTCATACCATGGCGTGCCACCCGTCGTGGTCGTGTGGCGAGGCGGGAAGCCAGCCCATGACGCGAGGGCTCGGATGCGTTCGAGGGCATCGGGGTATCGCCGGGCCACCAGGTCGGCGAGCCGTTCTTCGGCGCCAGTTTCTCGGCGCGACGCTGCCTTCGCAGCCCGGACAAGGGTCGGCGGCGCGGCCTTCACCCATTGGACACGGCGCTCCTCGTTTTCAACCGCTTGACGGGCCAGCATCTGCTGGACCTCGCGCGATCCGGTCAAGCCGTGCTCAGCCAACCAGCCGGTGAGGCCAGCGCCATCACGGAGCTCGGCGTCACAACTTCCGAGACCCCTTATCGCGGTCTGGTGGTGCAGGGTCCACCGGGCGAGCTCGCGGCCGGTTACGTCCAACACGAGGATCGTTGGCCAGCCCAGGCACAGGCAGCGGTCTGCGGTGCCGCCGTCTACGACAGCCAGTAGCCGGGCCAGCTCGGCGATCTCCTTGCCCGAGAGCACAATCCGTGCCGCGTCAGTTCGGTCGAGTTCGTCGCCGGATGCCTCGATGATCAGCACTTCAGCGGCCTTGGCGAGAACGCGTTCCACCAGCGCTGTACTGGGAGCCCCGTCGTCGCTGCGGGTTGTCGGCGCGCTAGTCACAGCGGCGAGCGTATCGTCCGCTCACCTGTCGGGAATGCCCCCAGCGCGGTATAGGCTCTCGCGCCGCAACGTCCTCCACTGGCTGACTACGCGCCGCATCATGAAGCCGGAATGAGGAGCCAGCGTGCGAAGCAGCTGTCGTCGTCCAGTTCGGTGTACCAGCGGATCTTGAATCGGTACACGCTGGCGGCGGTCTGGATCAGCATGCCGGGGTCCAGCTCTGGCGACGGGGGACCGTGAACGATCGGTACCGGCCCGGGCTGTGCCGGCGATAGTCGGGTCGAGTGTTCCCCTGCGCCGTCGACGGCTGCGCTGAAGACCGCCAGTTCACCACCGCCGACGAGGAGGTCGTCACCCTCGTTGTCCTCTGCATCCGGGTACCTCAGTGCTGCCGCGAGTACACCCGGATAGTCGGGCCCTGATGCCTGTACGAAGGCGAGGGCGCCGTCCTCGAAATGGAAGACCTCGATCCAACTGTCGTCACGGACAACACCGTCCCCGCCGACCAGAGCCGCGCTGCCGGCCGCGACGGAGATGCTGCTGTCCTCCGGCGCCAAGTTGACGACCCGTTCGAAGTCGTCGTCGCTGTAACCGCGCCAATCGCTCCGGCGTGTCGCGTCGATGGCGAGGAAGGGCTCGCCATTGGTCCATAACCGGCCGACATGAGCCCATGATCCCCGCACTGAACCAGTATCACCTCAGGGCCGGTTGTGCACGAACCAGGCGTCACCGGCGGTCAAGGCGACGGCGATCTCCCACCGGCTCAGGTCGAGGTTCGGGGCGAGCGCCTTGAGCTGGCCGGCCGCGGTCCATGCCTCGGCACCCGGTGCCGGGCGACGACCCACCTGGAACTGCAGCATGGTGCCCCACGACGCGACCAGGCGGGCGTCCCACCGGTGGCGCCACTGCGCCAACACCTCGGCGAGCGTCCACTGGTACTCCCGGGTGAGCGCACCGAAGAAGTCCACCCAGTACCCCGAGCTGCGGACGTCGCTGGTGGGCAGCAACATGAGCAGGACGCTGTCAGGCGTGTACCAGTAGTCGGTCTGCGTCACGAACCGCACGCTGTCAAGCACCCGAGCGTGTAGATCGGCGTCGGCGAGCAGCCGGTCGTACAGCGCCCGCTCCAGCGCTTGGCGCGGGGTCGGCAGCGCCACATCCGACACCAGGGCCGTCAGGTCGAGATCGACGCCGGCCATGCCACGCGCGTAGTACTCGACCTCGCCCTCGTCGACCTCGTCGTCCTCGCTGTAGTCGCAGTAGACCAGCCAGGGTTCGGAAGACTCCGCCGCCTCGGCGAACGCGCGCAGCTCCGACGCCGACGGACCCGGCTCGGGCTCGGGCCGGATTCTCAGCGTGTCGCCGAAGTCGTCGGTGACCATGACGGGCAGGCGTCCGATGACCGGCACCAGCGCGTCGGCAACCTGCCAGGCCTCGTGCAGGCGATCGGGGTCGATGCCGGCGACGAGGACAGTGCCCGACGGGCCGTGCCCGATCGGCAGGCCGGCCAGTGGCGTGCCGACGAACGCCGCTTCGATCTGGTCGAGGTCGTTTCGCACGGTGAAAGTGTCTCCGATCATCGACGCGACGCGACGTGGAGGTGGGTCCGGGTGCACATCAGTATCCGGCGAGCAACGCACGCAGCATCCGCCCAGGTCTGGTCGAGAGGTTCCTCGCCGTGGCCGGACAACTGTCTCCGCCCTGATGCCACCCGCAGAACCCACCTTGACCAGACCCTGACCCGTGAGGCTCGGTAATTCTCCGAGGTACCAACCAGCCGGTTGTCCCTGGGAGTACGGGAACGTCTACGACGAGGACGGCAACGCTCTGGGCTGGTGGACTGAACCATAGCGGGGTGAAGGCGTTCAAGCTCTTCGAGGAACATCCGCACATGGCACACAGCCGCTGGTCGGCTTTGGTCGGGCCGGCCCGTGCATCGTCATGCCGAGATGCGGATCCCAACGAGTTGCAGGTGGCCGATGTTGTTGAAGCGGACCAGCGTGGGGGCGGTCGGTTTCCCGTTGCACGATGGTGAGTCCGCAGTTGGCCTGGTGGAGACCGCTCCAGCTTGGGATCAGACCGCGGAGTCCGGACGGTGCGTGGCTCAGCCGCACGCCAAGCGCGTGGCGTGGCTCGTCTCCTCAGGCGCGACCTCACTGCGTCGGCTGATCCGTAGTTGCCACCGGGTGTGCGCGCCCTCCGGACCGGGCAGTTGACCACGGGACAGCGCCAGGTCGATGCGCTGCCGGACGGTGTCTTCCAGGTCCGGTTCGGCAGCGAACAGAATCCTCAGACGCACCTCGCCGCCGTCGCTCCGATCCGCACGGGTGTGGTGCGGTGCCAAGGGGCATGGCGGCTCGTGTTCCCAATGGCCGCACAACCCCACAGTGATCGCCGCACCGGGCGCCTGTGTGTCAGCGTCCGGCGCCATGAGGAGAACCGCTTCGTGCGCGAACGCCTGTCGCATGCGCTCAGTATGCCGGGTGCCATCGCGCAGCTGAGTTTTGCAATCAACGTCCTTTTCTGCCGCCGGCCGGGCGTTCAGTGGGGAAACGCGCGGGGGATGCGTGCGTTGAGGAGTTCGTCGCGGAAGGCTTGGATGCGGGTGATGACCTGTCGCCTGCCGATGGTGTTCTCGATGCGGTCGAGGTACAGGCATCGGGCGGCGAGTTTGTCGAGGTCGACGGTGAAATAGATCGCCATGAGCGGGTTGACGAACAGGTCGCCGTCGCCGGTGCGGCGGGTGAACTGCACGTCTCCGAACGCGCCGCTGGTGGCGGCGGCGATCTGTCCTTGGACGATGCTCGGCCGGTCTTGGGTGGCGGCTTGGGCGTTGGCGACGGCATCGCGGTACAGCGCGGCCTCCCGGCTGGAACCGGGGATGGACAGGGCGCCGAGGTAGCCGCCGTCGCGGTCGAGTGCGGCGAGGTTCTCCAGCACCTGGACGTGGTTGACGCCGTCGTAGGCGTCGATGCCGAAGCCGAGACTGGTCACCAGCTTGACCGGCACGTCCAGCGCGGCCACGGCGGCCAGGCTGGTGATGTCCTCCACCGGGGTGCCGAGATCGCTTTCGTCGCCGCGCAGCAGGACGTCGGTGCCGCCGTCGACCAGCACCACCGCATCGATGTGGAGTTGTTCGATGAGGTGCCGGTACGCCGCCCGTAACGGCTGGACACCGAGCGGCGGAAAGGCGTACACGGTCGACGGCAGCTCCTGAGCCGCCAGCCACCGGGCGAGCGTCCGTTCGGGGAAGTACCAGTCTGGGCTGCTGGTGTCCGGCTGCACCTCCGCGACGTGCTCCGCTACCCACGCGTCCCGGTCGGTCAACTCGAGCTCTGAGAAGGACAGGCTGGCCAGGTGCACCTGTGCCCCGCCGCGCCACAGGGCGAACGCCAAGGGCAGGCCGGCGTACACGTCGAACCCCCCGCCCGCTCCGGCGATGAGGATGCTGCGCGCCGGAGCCAGCGCGGCGAACAGCGGCGGAACGGCCAACGAGAAAACACCGGGAGCGGCCGGCAGCGCGGCAGGGTCCATCACCGCTCAATGATCACCCACGCCCATGCTTCCCAAGCCCCTCGTGGGCCACCGCGACGGGCAACAGCGATCCGTGTACGCACCTGCCGCTGTCCTGGGCCTCCAGTGGCGTCTGCTCCGCGAGCTCATGCCGCCCGCAGCCAGCAGGTATGGATGTCCTGGTAGCCGAGCGGGTCGACGGCGACCGGGTCATCGAGGAGCTCGACGCGGCGTCCAACGCCTACATGAGCGTCCCATCCTGCCAGTCCACGAAGACATCGACGTCGCCATTCGTCCAGAGCTGGCCATGCGCCTTGCCCGTCGCCATGGCGTCGACTTGCCTGCGGGTCCTCGACCGTGCGCGAGTCGCCGTCCGGGTTGGTGAACAGGTTGATCAGCCCATCGGGGCGTTGCGTGCCCAAGTCCCGGTCGGCTGCCAGGGCGTACAGCTTGCGAAGGGCTGGCTCTGCCGCCGCCGGCACTTGCAGCTTGCAGGTCCAGTCCGACCCCACGACGGCATGATGACGATCAGCTTCGGGCGGCGGCAAGCCGACTACGGAACGCGTCGCGGCCGGGCTCCGTCGCAGCGAGCAACGATCGCTCAGCACTCAACGGCATCCGCAATTTGCCGCAGGTCCGCTCCCATGCCTATCAGCTACCAGGGGCGCGTTGCGGAGGCCACCCGCGCAATGGACCGGCCGCTGCGGAGGTGCCGGCGGACATGCGGGACCCGTCCACCGGTTGCCGATCGGCGAGCCGCGTACCGTCCCGGTTTGGGCTCGGGCGGGTACAGCGGCTGCCCGCCGTGCTCCGGGCCGGTTGCGGCCCGTCGCCGCGGCAAGGGCCACGTCGGACCGCCCGCCTAGAGTCAGCCGCATGTACTTTGTGTGCCGCTGGCGAGAGGAATCGCCGCTCAGCAAGCGGGTGGTCACCCTGCCCGACGCGACCGTGCTGGACTGGTTCCGCCGCGGCTGGGAACACGACGACCCGGACGCATGGATCGACAGCGAGTTGGGCGGCAACGTCTACGGCTTGGAGTCGATCTTCGAGGAGGTCCGGAAGCGGAACCTGCCCCGGCCTGAGTCCTTTGACGAACTGGGCGCGCTGCTGAACGAACACCTGTGGGTGGAGGGTGACGACGAGGGCACCTTCGTCCGGCTCGGCGAGCACGCCCTGAGAGTGCGCACCGATGACGACGAGGTGGACCTCGCCTACTACTTCATCGACGACGAGGCCGCCGCCGCATCGCCCGACCGGCTTGCGTTCCTGCTGCACGACACCTGGCCCCTGCCCGCCAACACGGCCGCGCCTGGCGCGGTCTTCAGCCACGGCGTACCGGTTCGTACCGTCCGGCTGGTTCCGCCCGGGCCGGAGTCCGTCTTCTCGGTCCGCCTTTGCTGGCAATCGCCCGATACCTATCGGAACCTGGACCTGGCCGGCGCCATCGTCTTCCCCGGCCTGACCCTGCCGGACCTCGCCGCCCACCTGCGCGGCGTCGACGACCCCGACGCCCACCACTGGCCCCACGACGCTCGACTGCTGCGGGCCCTCGTCGCCCCCGGAGAGAACGACGTCGGCCTGGCGCTGGAACGCTACGCCCGGCTTCCCGGATACGCTCCGTCGCCCGCCGGCCTCGACCGAGTGCCCGCGCACGCCCCGAACCTCGGGGACATGCTGGAACTGCTGCCCGCGGAGCGGCCCACCGAGTCGCTGATCCAGCTAGACCCGCACACCGCGCAGGTCGCTCGGTACATCGACGGCTTCTTCGGGTTCGACCAATGGTTCCTGTTCGACACTCGGTGGGCGGCGGCCCACCCGGACCTGGCCCGCTCGCTGCTGCGCTACGACGCCCACTGGGACCCATACGAGACATAGAGCCCTTTTCATCGTGACCAGCACCGCCACGATGAGAAGGCTCATCGATGCAAGCCGCAAAAAGGCGCATCTGGAGTCATTCGCCGCCGCGAATCTGCACTTATCGCCGGTACCGGCGCCCAGCTTCGCGCGGGACGCCGGTAGCGGTCAGGTCAGGCCCGGCCGAGGTGGCGGGACAGGAACGTGTCGTCCACCCCGACCCACCGGACGCTGCGTTGGTCGCCCGGGTTCGCGTGCAACGTCTTCTCCGCTGAGGCGAACGCGTCGAACAACGCGAACCCGGACGAACGGGCGATGTGCTCGTCGTCCCACGGCAGCAGGAACTGGACCGGCACGGTGATCTGCCGCGCGGCCATGATCACCGGTTCGTCCACAAAGAACCCGCCGCCGAAGATCGCGGCGGTGATCCGGGGCTCGGCCGCGGTCAGCCGTACCCCGATCGCCGTGCCCATCGCGATGCCCCCGCCGTAGCCGACCGGCGCGTCCGGGCCGATCTGCGGCAACGCCTGCAGGGCGTCCAGCGTCGCCTGCCATTCCGCTACGGCCCGTTCCGCGAGCGAGGCAATGAAGCGGACGCTGGCCGCCGCGAACCGCGGGGTGTCACCCGCCGTCACGGCTTCCCGGATCTCCGTACGGGCCTGCTCGTCCTCGTCCGTACGCGGGCGGTCGCCGTGTCCCGGCGCGTCGATCGCGACGACATTGAACCCCCAGGTGGCCGCGGTGCGCAGGGCGCGGGCCCGGAGCCCCGGCGCCTTCTTGTGCATGCCGCCGTTGTGCCCCACGAGCACGATCGGGGCATGATCGGCGCCGGATACGGGTGCCCAGAGCACACCCGGGATCTCGCCGACGAGGAAGTCGCGTTCGACGACACCGTCGGACGAGGTCTCAGCGGTGAAACGTACAGAATGCATGGTTTGATGCCTTTCGGGAGTGCCATCTGATGGGCGCTCCCGGCGGCGGTTACGTCAGTCGCCCGTCCGTAACGGGAGGGAGCACCACGTGCGAACTGCGTTCACGGGTCTCACCTCCTCGGCCGGGTCACGGATCTGGGGGCACGCTATCAACCCGGCCGCACTGCCAGCCAGTCAATTACCCGTCGGCCACGCGTTCACGGTCCGGCTCGATCCGGAGAGCCGTCCCGAGGTCGTTGGCTAGACGGCCGGCCGCCGGCCCGGCGGGCAGGGAAGCCGTGGGAGGTTCGGTCTTGTCGATCCGGAAAAGCGTGATCGGCTTCCGTTGCCTGGGTCCGTGGACCAGGGAGGCAAGCAGGGCCAACACCCCGCCCGCGATCTGGCCGGTCGGCGTCGGTGCGGCCGACGCCGCACCCGAGGCGATGGTCAGGACCTGGCGATCGAACCCGGTGACGTGACCGCGCAGTTGTGTGGCGTAAATGCTGCAGATCCTCCGCCAACAGCTCGACGGCAGAGCCTCGCCGGCGTTCGATGCGCTGCAGATCGTCGAAGTAACGTCCGCCCAACTGACGGAGATGGACGGCGTCAGAGCCCATCCGCAAGATCGCACGGATCGACGGGAGGACCAGCTCGGTGGAAAGCAGCTTGTACACCAGGCCGGCCGCCGAAGACCTCACTCGGCAAGACGGCGCGCCGCGCCGTCAACGCTGTCCCCACCTCGCCCCGATCTGCCGCTGAGAACGCTCGAGCCGCTCACTGCAGTCAAGGCACTGTGAGCGGCGGGGGGTGTCGTGGGCGGTGCAGCAGCGCTGGTGGTGGCTCGGGTCCGGGGTGCCCCGGGTTGGCGTCGGGCGCCGACCAGGACCACCGGTCAGCGGCGGCCGGTGGCCAGGGCGACGAGGTACTGTCCGCCGCCTGCGTCGACGCTTGCGGTCACCGGCAGTCCAGGCACCAGCCGGGAGAACCGGTCAACCAGCCAGTCCGCCGCCTCCTGGGCGTCCTTCTTGCTCGGACAGCGGGCGACCAGCTCGCGGCCACCCTTGCGCTCGAGTCGCTCGGCGACGGTGATCAGCGGTGCGGGCTCCACCACGTGCAGACGGTCCGGCCAGGCGATGACCACCTTGACCGCGCCCTTGCGAGTGTTGCAGGCACGGTGCGCGAGTCGCTCGGCGACCTTGGCCTTCTTGTCGGCGGTGCGGCTGTCGACGCTGGGACCACGCGGGTCGTTCACCGACATGTCGGCGTCGACCGGCTCGTCGCACACCCAGCATCGCCAACTGTCACGCCTCGCGACGTCATCGAGGAGACTCATCCGAGCAAACTAGCCTGTCAGCCCCCGGCCAACGACAGCCCGGGCCGCGGCGAGCGCCGCCAGTCCGAAGAAAGGTTGCAAGGGATTCGCTCTCCTGTGCCGTCCGCCTTGACTCCTGGTGCGATATCGCACCGCCGATGGCAGCCGTGACTCCGGTTGGCAGTTTCGGCCAACGCACTTACCTATGCCACCGACCGTGCGCGCCGACAACCTGCGAGGTGTCCGGGCCTGGTGGGGGCAAGTGCGGACGCGGTGGCGAGACGTCGGCCGAGCCGGCGGGCTGACGGTCGCCGAAGCTGCGGGTTCGGCGACCGGGGTCCAGCTCGGGCCGGCCGACGCACGGTCGACCCAAGGTCGCTCTCCGTGGCCGTTCGCGGTGCGGGCAGTTGTCGTGGCGCGAACGAGCGCAGACTGGGATAGCCTTGGCGTATATGGCTACCTATCGCAGCGCCTCAGTGCTTCTCTCCTCGGACGGCACCAGGACCCCCGGCACCGCCGCGCTCTTCGCCGAGCCCGCCCGCAAGGGTGGGACCCCGCCGTGGGCAGGTGACTTCCGACCCGCCAACAGCGCCGGCAACGGCCCCAAAAACGCGGTGGGGAAGACCTTTACGTTGGAGCTGCCCGACGGCAGCACCGGCAAGGTCGTGGTCCAGAGCCTCAAGAGCGGGAAGGGAGGCGTCGTGCTGGCGTTGATGGGCGAGGACGCACCTCCCTTCTGATCAGGAAACTGATCGCCGCCGACGCCACCGGCTGGAGACGGCCGGTGTGCGACCCTGCCGATGCCAATGCGTTCGGATAGCTGCCGGGCGCATTGCCTCACCCGTGGCTGGGCGTCGACGAAGGTCAGGTGTAATGATCTGCCGCGAACAGCGCGTTCGTCGGTCACCTCGACCAAGCCTGGCCGGGCTGCGATCGTCCCACCAGTAGACAAGTAGCCGCCGACCGCGCTCGTTCGGCGCCGCCCTGTCGTACCGGTGACCGCGCGCGTCAACCCCGGGTTCCGCCGCAGGCTGTGGTGGACCACCCGGCCGCTCCCGGCCACGAGGGCCAGTGGCTCCGCCCGCCGTGCCGCTCACACGTGCGGCGGCACGGCGGACGTGTCAGACATGCGTGATCACGTTCTTGCCGTACGAGGTGAGGGTCTTTTCCCGGTCATCGTGCATGAGGTAGAGGGCGAAGTTGTGGACCCCGATCTCCTTGAGCTCCTGCAGCCGGTCGACGTGTGCCGACTCGGGTCCGAGCAGACAGAACCGGTCGACGATCTCGTCGGGGACGAAGTCAGCGGACGGATTACCGGCGCGGCCGTGGTGTGAATAGTCGTAGCCCTCGCGGCCCTTGATGTAGTCGGTGAGCGCCTTCGGTACGACCCCGGAGTCGCCGTAGCGGGCGACCAGGTCGGCCACGTGGTTGCCGACCATGCCGCCGAACCAGCGCAGCTGATCCCGTTGGTGCCCGAGGTTCGTGCCCACGTAGGCCGGCGCGGCCACGCACATCGTGATCGAGTCGGGATCTCGACCTGCTGCGGTGGCCGCATCGCGTACCGAGCCGATCGTCCAGCGGGCGATGTCGGGATCGGCCGTCTGCAGGATGAAGCCGTCGGCCTGCTCGCCGACCAGCCGCAGCGCTTTCGGGCCGTAGGCGGCCATCCAGATCTCCAGCCGGCCGTCCCGCACCCACGGGATGCGCACCGGCGTGCCGTGGTGTTCGACCTCGTTGCCTTCGGCCAACTCTTTGATCACGTGCATCGCTTCCTTCAGCGTGGCCAGGCTCGCCGGCGGCTGGCCGATGACCCGCCGGGCCGAGTCACCGCGGCCGATCCCG
This sequence comes from Micromonospora phytophila, assembly GCF_023656545.1. GTDB lineage: Bacteria > Actinomycetota > Actinomycetes > Mycobacteriales > Micromonosporaceae > Micromonospora > Micromonospora phytophila. Next base: position 10,932 of record NZ_JAMOKF010000001.1, read on the forward strand.
CACACCGTGCGGTTGCCGAACATGTCGTTGAGCGTGGCGAAGAGCGACGCGGTGACCGACCAGTCGCGGGTGCTCGGGTTGGTCACCATCGGCCCGACGATCAGGTGCTTGGTGGCGGCGAGGACCTGCGAGTAGATGACGAACGGCTCCTGCCACAGCACGCAGGAGTCGAACGTCCACCCGTAGCGAAACCCGTTGTCCTCGGCGGCGGTGAGGCCGGCCACGACGTCGCGAGCTGGCGGGTCGGTCTGCAGTACGACACCGAAGTCCACCGCTTCTCCTTTTCAGACCAGGTACTGACTGAGATCGCGCTTCAGGAACCTGCCGTGCCCGGCCGCGCCGTGGAAGGCGTTGTCATCGACCACGACCCGGCCACGGGACAGCACGGTGGAGACCTTTCCGGTCAGCTCCATGCCCTCGTACGCGGAATAGTCCACGTTCATGTGGTGCGTGCGGGCCGATATGGTCTGCCGGGCCGTCGGGTCGTACACCGTGATGTCCGCGTCGGCGCCCGGCGCGATGACGCCCTTGCGCGGGTAGAGCCCGAACATCCTGGCGGGCGTGGTCGAGCTGATCTCCACCCAGCGCGGCAGGGTGATCTCGCCCCTCACGACGCCCTGATAGAGCAGGTCCATCCGGTGCTCGACGCCGGGCATCCCGTTCGGGATCTTGGAGAAGTCTCCCCGGCCCAGCTCCTTCTGGTCCTTGAAGCAGAAGGGGCAGTGGTCGGTGGACACCAGCGACAGGTCGTTGGTGCGCAGGCCCCGCCACAGTTCCGCCTGGTGCTCCTTCGGGCGCAGCGGGGGAGAGGCGACGTACTTCGCGCCCTCGAAGTCGGGCCTGGCCAGATCCTCAAGCGACAGGAACAGGTACTGCGGGCAGGTCTCGGCGAACACGTTCTGCCCGGTGTCGCGGGCCTGGGTGACCGCGTCCAGGGCGTGCGCGGCGGACAGGTGCACGATGTACAGCGGCGAGCCGGTGACCTTGGCCAGCGCGATCGCCCGCGAGGTGGCCTCGCCCTCCAGCTCGGGCGGCCGGGTCAGGCCGTGCTGCACCGGGTCCGTCTGACCGTTGGCCAGCGCCTGGAGGACGAGCTGGTCGATGGCGATACCGTTCTCCGCGTGCATCATGATCATCGACCCGGTGTCCCGGGCCTTCTGCATCGCCCGCAGGATCTCCCCGTCCGTGGCGTAGAAGACCCCCGGATAGGCCATGAACATCTTGAACGTGTTGACGCCCGCCTCGATGCAGGCCTCCATCTCCTTCAGCGACGTGTCGTTCACGTCCGAAATGATCATGTGGAACCCGTAGTCGATCGCGCAGTTGCCGTCGGCCTTGCTGTGCCACTTGTCCAGCGCAGACAGCACGGACGTGCCCTTGCCCTGTACGGCGAAGTCCACGATGGTCGTCGTGCCGCCCCAGGCCGCCGCGATCGTCCCGGTCTCGAAATTGTCCGCCGAGAATGTCCCGCCGAACGGCATCTCCATGTGGGTGTGGCCGTCGATGCCGCCGGGCACCACGTACTTCCCGGCGGCATCGATCACGCGCTCGGCACCAGCCGCCCACTGCTCGGCCAGACCGGAGTCGGGCGCGGCGAGCGCCGCTATCCGCTCGCCCTCGACCAGCACGTCCGCCGGGTGCGCCCCGGTGGCGTTGACGACTGTTCCGTTCCGGATGACGATGCTCACGGCTTCACCAGCGATTCGTACGTGTCGGGCCGGCGGTCGCGGTAGAACGCCCACAGGTCACGGACCTCGGCCAGCTTGTCCATGTCCAGGTCGCGGACGACGACCTCGTCCTCGGTGTCCGACGCCGCGTCGCCGACCAGTTGCCCGCGCGGGTCGACGAAGTACGACTGGCCGTAGAAGTCGTTGTCGCCCAACGGTTCCACGCCGACCCGGTTGATCGCGCCGACGTAGTACTCGTTCGCCACCGCCGCCGCCGGCTGCTCCAGCCGCCACAGGTACTCCGACAGGCCGCGGCTGGTCGCCGACGGGTTGAAAACGATCTTCGCGCCGGCCAGGCCGAGCGCCCGCCAGCCCTCCGGGAAGTGCCGCTCGTAGCAGATGTAGACGCCGATCCGCCCCACGGCGGTGTCGAACACCGGATAGCCGAGGTTTCCCGGCCGGAAGTAGAACTTCTCCCAGAACCCCTTCACCTGCGGAATGTGGTTCTTCCGGTGCTTGCCGAGGTAGGTGCCGTCGGCGTCGATCACGGCGGCGGTGTTGTAGTAGACGCCCGGCTGCTCCTGCTCGTACATCGGCACGATCAGCACCACGCCGTGCTGCTCGGCGACCTCGCGCATCAGCGCGGTCGTCGGCCCGTCCGGGATGGCCTCCGTGTACGAGTAATAGTCCGCGTCCTGGATCTGGCAGAAGTACGGGCCGTAGAACAACTCCTGCAGGCAGACCACCTGGGCGCCCTGCGAGGCGGCGCTGCGGATGGCCTCGACCGCGTTGGCGATCATCGACTCCTTGTCGCCGGTCCACTTCTGCTGCACCAGCCCGGCTCGGATGATGTTGCTCATCAGGATCGCGGCGTGGAAACCCGGCCGTTTAGGGCCGGGAGGTAACGCCGCTCCCTCCCCTCGATGCTCGTCTTGCATGATGGGTGGATAGAATGTGAGGCGTGGGTGAGGTGGTGAAGCGGGCATACAAGTACCGCTTCTATCCGACCCCAGGGCAGGCCGATCAGCTCAACCGCACCTTCGGGTGCGTGCGAAAGGTCTACAACCTCGCCTTGGCGGCGCGCACCCGTGCGTGGGCCGTTGACCGGCAGCGCAGCACCTATGTGCAGTCCTCGGCGTGGCTGCCCGAGTGGAAGCGCACCGGGGAGCTGGCGTTCCTTAACGAGGTCAGCTCGGTGCCGTTGCAGCAGACGCTGCGGCACCTGCAAGCCGGGTTCGCCGCGTTCTGGGGCAAGCGGTCGCGCTACCCGCGTTTCAAGGCCAAGCGCAAGTCCCGGGCGTCGGCGGAATACACCCGCTCGGCGTTTCGCTGGCGTCACGGGCAACTCACCCTGGCCAAGATGGACGCCCCGCTGGGCATCGTGTGGTCGCGGCCCCTGCCCGAAGGGGCCGAACCGTCGACGGTCACGGTGTCCCGCGACGCGGCCGGTCGGTGGTTCGTGTCCCTGCTGGTCGACGACCCCACCGTCAAGCCACTGCCGCCGCTGTCCACGGCGGTCGGGGTGGACGTGGGCATCACGAGCCTGCTCACCTTGTCCACCGGGGAGAAGATCACCAACCCGCGTCATGAGCGCGCCGACCGGCGCAGGTTGGCCAAGGCGCAGCGGAACCTGTCCCGTAAGGGCAAGGACACCAAGAACCGGGCCAAAGCCCGGCTTGCCGTGGCCCGCATCCACTGTCGCATCGCCGACCGGCGGCGGGATCACCTGCACAAGCTGTCGACTCGACTCGTCCGCGAGAACCAAACGGTCGTGATCGAAGACCTCAGCGTGCGCAACATGCTGCGCAACCATTTCCTGGCCCGCGCCATCTCCGACGCGGCATGGACACACCTGCGCAGCATGATCGAGTACAAGGCCGCCTGGTACGGGCGGCAGGTGATCGCCGTCGACCGCTGGCATCCGAGCACGAAGACCTGCTCGGCGTGCGGGCGGATCAACACTGCGATGACCCTCGGCGTTCGCGCCTGGACGTGTCCCGGCTGTGATGCCGTGCACGACCGGGACGTCAACGCCGCGTGCAACATCCTCGCCGCCGGGCTGGCGGAGAGGTGAAACGCCTGTGGAGGGCCGATAAGACCCGACCCGCGAAAGCGGTGAAGGCGCGGCCCGGTGAAACAGGAACCCCCCCGGGTGACCGAGGGAATCCCCGCCCTTCAGGGCGGTGGAGGATGTCAATTCTCCCCCTTCGCGGTGCGCGGCATCGACAGCGCCAGGTAGACGAGGAACCCGCCGAGCAGCCCGACCACCCAGCTGTAGTCGTAGAGCGGCTTGAGGAACGGGATGAGCCCGTCGGACGGGAACGGCCCCTTGCCGGGCGCGGAGTAGGCGCCACCCACCGCGAGGACCGCGCCGACGACGGTGGCGACGATGGCGGCCCAGTTCCACCCGCCGGAGAACCAGTACCTTCCCTCGGGGCGGTAGAGGGCCGGCAGTTGGAGCCTGGTGCGGTGGCGGATCCAGTACCCGGCGATGAGTACGCCGGCGACCGCGCCGAGCAGGCCGCCGTAGAACCCGAGCCAGACGAAGATGTAGATGTTGGGGTCCTGCACCAGGCGCCACGGCTGGATCAGGATGCCGAGCACGCCGGTGATCAGGCCCCCGGTCCGGAAGCTCACCAGTCGGGGCGCGGCGTTGGAGAAGTCGTACGCCGGGCTGACCGTGTTCGCCGCGACGTTCACCGACAGCGTGGCGACCACGACGGTGAACAGGCCGAGCGCGACGACCAGTGGGTTCTCGAACTTCGCGGCCAGTTGAATGGGGTCCCAGATGGCCTCGCCGTAGATCACGGCCGTGCCCGAGGTGATCAGGATGGACAGGATGGCGAAGAACGACATCGTGGTCGGCAGGCCGAGGATCTGGCCGTACGCCTGCTGCCGCTGACTGCCGCCGAACCGGGTGAAGTCGGGGATGTTCAGCGACAGCGTCGCCCAGAAGGCGATCATCCCCATCAGTGACGGCGCGAACAGCTTCCAGAAGTCGGCGCCCCAGCCCAGCTTCGACGGCTCGGACAGGATCGGGCCGAGCCCGTTCGCCTCGACCAGCACCCAGATCAGCAGGGCGACGGCGACCACGATGACGAACGGTGCGGCCCAGTTCTCGAAGCGCCGCAGGGTGTCCATGCCCCGCCAGATGATCGCCATCTCGATCGCCCAGAACAGGAAGAACGAGGCCCACAGCGTCCACGGGTAGTCCATCACCGTCGCCGCGTCGACCCACCAGGAGCCGAGCAGCTTGCCGGCGATCGCGTAGATCGCCTCGCCGCCGATCCAGGTCTGGATGCCGAACCAGCCGCACGCGATGAAGGCGCGGAGCAGGGCCGGGAGGTTCGCGCCGCGGACTCCGTAGAACGCGCGGGCGAAGACCGGGAAGGGGATCCCGTACTTCGTGCCCGCGTGGCTGTTCAACAGCATCGGGATGAGGACGAGCAGATTGCCCAGCGTGATCGTGAGGAATGCCTGCAGCCAGTTCATGCCGAGCTGGATGAGCCCGGCGGCGAGCAGATAGGTGGGGATGTTGTGCGCCATGCCGATCCACAGCGCCGCGAAGTTGTACGTGGTCCAGGTGCGCTTCTCGATGGGGACCGGGGCGAGCTCTTCGTTGAAGTACGGGCTGTCGGCGATCGTGGAGAAGTCACGAAGCTCGACTCGGCCATCCGGATGGGTGATCTGTGTGCCCGGCTCGACCGCGGTGGTTTCGGCGGGGGGCAGGGGTTCAACGGCCATCGGTCACCTCCCTGTTGCGCTGCCGCAACAGTGGCCGGCCAGCCGGCGCGCGTGCTGCGGGTGGGGGCGGGATCAGCTCGATCTTTATCTCGGAATGGTGGGTGTCCCGGACCCGCCACGGCAGCGGCAAAGTGTCCACGCTTGCCGTAATCAGGGCACACTGTGTCCACCGCACGGTTGCACCGAGCTGTCAATCCGCGCGGTGGACCGATTAGCGGCTCCTGCTGGACCCTTGACCCGTCACGCCTCGTCGAGTTCGTGGACCAGGAGGGCCACGTACAGCGACAGCATCGACTCCGGGTCCTCCAGCGACACCCCGAGCACCTGCGCGATCCGCGACAGCTGCTGGTAGTAGGCCGTACGTGACAGGTGCGCGGCGGTGGCCGCCGCTGACTTGTTCCCGCCCTGCTCGCAGAAGCAGCGCAGCAGCTCCACGAGCCGGCTGCGCTGGGTGGCGTCCCGCGCCAGCAGCGGACCCAACTCGCGGTCCGCGAACGCCCGGACCCGCTCGTCCTCCCGCAACAGATGCAGCAGGCCGCGCAGGCGCACATTGTCCAGCTTGTGGTAGAGCTGCGTGCCGGGGGAGCGCAGCGCCGCCCCCGCCACGTGGGCGGCCTCGCCGAGGCTGCGGCGCACCTCGGCGACGTGCGACACGGTGGTACCGACCGCCACCAGCACCGGATCGGCTGCGGAACGGTGCACCTCCTTGGCCAACCGGCGCAGTACCGCGTCGACCCCGGCCTGCGCGGGCAGCGACAGCAGCGCGCGAACGCTGGTGTCGTCCACAACGCCCACCAGGGCGGGTATGGCCACCCGCCGCGCGGCCAACGCGGTGGCTTCCGCGAGGTCGCGCAACACCTCCTGGGTGGCCAGCGCAGGGGCTCGTGGCGTCACGGTCCCGGGCCGGATCGCCACCCCCACCAGCTGTCGCCGCTCGAGGCCGACGCCCAGCGCGGCGGCCCGGGCGGCCAGATCCGGGGGCGGTACCGCCTGCCCGAGCAGCTGCGCGAGCAACATCCGGTGCGTCTGCCGTTCCAGACTCTCCCGATCACGCGCCACCAACCGATGCACCGCCAGCGCCGACGCGGCCCGCTCGGCGACGACCACGTGCCGGTGCGGCGGAGGATCCGGCGAGAGCAGGACCAGGCGTCCCCAGTCGGCGCCCTGCGCGCCGACCATCGTGACCAACCAGCCGGCCTCCTCGTCGTGCGCCGTCCGTTCGGGCGCGGCCACGGACCGGGACCGCTGACCCCAGTCGGCCAGCAGCTGGGTGGGATCCTGCCCGGCCGCGTCGTACGCGAGCACGTCGTGCCCCAGCGTCTCCAGCACGACCGGCAGTCCGGAAATCCTGGCCACCTCGCGCAGCACCTCGGCCGGCTCCGCTCCGGCCACGGTGAGTGAGGTGAACGTCTCGTGCACCTGCTCGGCCGCCCGCAGCTCGGCGAGTTGCGCGTCGACGATCAGCGCCACCACCGCCTCGGTGACGGACACGAACGGCGTCTCCTGCGCGAGCGTGATCAGTGGGAGTCGGTGCCGGTCGGCCGCGGTCACCAGCGCCTCGGGTATGTCGTCACTCCACCGCCGGACCAGCTCGATCACCAGGCCCGCCGCACGGACCGCGGCCAGGTCGTCCACGTACCTGGTGAGCGCCGCCGCCTCGTCCGGCAGCGCGATTCCGGTGGTCAGCACCAGTTCGCCGCCGCGCAGCAGGTGCGCGATGTCGGCGACCTCCGCCACGTGGACCCAGCGGACCCGGCCCTGCATGCCGGCCGACCCGGCCACCACCTGCGGCTTCGCGCGGCGGATCACCGGCAGTGCGATGGCTTCTGCGACGGAGGGGTACATCGCGGCCTCTCCTGTGGCGGGATTGCACAGAACGTAATGCCAGTGCGCCCAGAGCGGCACAGGTTGTGCATAGCGGTTGGACAACGATTGCCGCCACACTCGCCCTAGGGACGAGATACGGAGGACGCGATGGCGCACCGCGAACTGCTGGACAGACACCGGTCCGTGATGCCGAGATGGCTGGCGCTGTACTACGAGCAGCCGATCGAGATGGCCAGCGCCCACGGTCGGCGGGTGACCGATCGCGAGGGGCGGACCTACCTCGACTTCTTCGCCGGCATCCTCACCAACGCGATCGGCTACGACGTGGCCGAGATCAGCGAGGCGGTGCGCTCGCAGCTCGACACCGGCGTGCTGCACTCCTCCACGCTGTACCTGATCACGTCGCAGGTCGAGCTCGCGGAGAAGATCGCGGCCCTGTCCGGCATCCCGGACGCCAAGGTGTTCTTCACCAACTCGGGCACCGAGGCGAACGAGACGGCGCTGATGCTCGCCACCCAGTACCGCCGCAGTGAGCAGGTGCTCGCGCTGCGCAACTCCTACCACGGCCGCGCCTTCGCCACCGTCGCCATCACCGGCAACCGCGGCTGGTCGGCCAGCGCGCTCAGCCCGATCAAGGTGAGCTGGGTGCACGGCGGCTACCGCTACCGCAGCCCGTTCCGGGATCTGTCCGACCCGGACTACATCAAGGCCTGCGTCGCCGACCTGCGTGAGGTCATCGAGACGACGACTGCGGGAGATGTCGCCTGCATGATCGTCGAGCCGATCCAGGGGGTCGGTGGCTTCACCACCCCACCGAACGGGTTGTTCGGCGAGTTCAAGAAGGTGCTCGACGAATACGGCATCCTCCTCGTCTCCGACGAGGTGCAGACCGGCTGGGGCCGTACCGGCGAGCACTTCTGGGGTATCCAGGCGCACGACGTCGTGCCCGATGCGATCACCTTCGCCAAGGGTCTGGGCAACGGTCTCGCGATCGGGGGCGTGGTCGCACGTGGCGACCTCATGGACTGCCTGGGCGCCAACTCGATCTCCACCTTCGGTGGCAACCCGGTCGCCACCACCGGCGCCCTGGCGTCGCTGAACTACCTGCTGGAGCACGACCTGCAGGCCAATGCCGCGAAGCTGGGCAGCCACCTGCTCGACGGTCTGCGCTCGGTCGCTGCGGCGCATCCCGTGGTCGGCGACGTCCGCGGCAAGGGCCTGATGATCGCGCTGGAGTTCGTCGGACCCGACGGCGCACCCAACCCGGCGGCCGCCGCCGCGCTGCTGGAGGAAACGCGTGAGCGTGGGTTGCTGGTCGGCAAGGGCGGCCTGTACGGCAACGTCATCCGCCTGGCGCCACCGATGACGCTGACCCAGGCCGAGGCGGAGGAGGCACTCGAGATCCTCACCCAGTCGATCGAGGCCGTGGCCAAGGAGGTGCAGCGATGAGGACCACGCACCGGATCGGCGGCAAGCCGTGGAACGGTGTCGCCGGGCGCACCGGTGACGTCTACGACCCCGCCACCGGCCAGGTCTCCGGACAGGTCGACTTCGCGACCGCCTCGGTCGTCGACGAGGCGGTGGCCGCCGCCGGCGAGGCGTTCTCCCGATGGCGTACGGCGTCCCTCGCGCAGCGGACGAGCGTGATGTTCTCATTCCGGGAGCTGCTCAACGCCCGCCGGTCCGACCTCGCCGAGATCGTCACGGCCGAGCACGGCAAGGTGCTGTCCGACGCGGCGGGGGAGATCCAGCGCGGGCTGGAAGCCGTCGAGTTCGCCTGCGGGATCCCGCAACTGCTGAAGGGCGGGTTCAGCGAGAACGCCTCGACGCAGGTGGACGTGTACTCCATCCGGCAGCCGCTCGGCGTGGTCGGGGTGATCTCGCCCTTCAACTTCCCGGCAATGGTGCCGCTGTGGTTCGTGCCGAACGCGATCGGGTGCGGCAACGCGGTGGTGCTCAAGCCGAGCGAGAAGGACCCGTCCGCGGCGAACTTCCTGGCGGAACTGTTCGCGGAGGCGGGGCTACCGGACGGTGTCCTCAACGTCGTGCACGGCGACAAGGAGGCGGTCGACCGGATTCTCGAGCATCCCGACGTCAAGGCCATCTCGTTCGTCGGCTCCACCCCGGTCGCCCGCTACGTGTATCAGACGGGCACCCAGCACGGGAAGCGCGTGCAGGCACTCGGCGGCGCGAAGAACCACATGGTCGTACTGCCCGACGCCGACCTCGACCTCGCCGCCGACGCGGCCGTCTCGGCCGGCTTCGGCTCGTCGGGTGAACGCTGCATGGCCATCTCCGTCGTCGTGGCCGTCGACCCGGTCGGTGACGAGCTGGTCGGCAAGATCAGCGAGCGGATCAGCGCACTACATGTCGGCGACGGCCGTCGCCCCGGCTGCGAGATGGGACCGCTGGTCACCGGTGCTCACCGCGACCGGGTGACGTCATACCTGGACGCTGGTCGGTCCGCCGGGGCGCATCTGGTGGTCGACGGGCGGAGCCACCCGATCGACGGTGAGCAGGGTGGCTTCTGGCTGGGGCCGACCCTCTTCGACCGGGTCGGCACCGACATGTCCATCTACACCGACGAGATCTTCGGACCGGTGCTCTCGGTGCTGCGGGTGCCCAGCTACGACGCCGCCGTCGAGCTGGTCAACGCCAACCGGTACGGCAACGGCACGGCGATCTTCACCAACGACGGCGGCGCCGCCCGGCGGTACCAGAACGAGATCGAGGTCGGCATGGTCGGGGTGAACGTCCCAATCCCGGTCCCGGTGTCGTACTACTCCTTCGGGGGCTGGAAGGACTCACTGTTCGGTGACGCTCACGCGTACGGGCCGGAGGGGGTGAACTTCTTCGTCAGATCCAAGGTGGTCACCAGTCGATGGCTCGACCCGTCCCACGGTGGAGTGAACCTCGGCTTCCCCCAGAACACCTGAGCACCGGAAGCGGAGCCGGTCTTGAACCCGCCGCCCGGGAGGTGTGGAACGCGCAGCGGCGTTCCGACGAGCCTTCTTTCGACGCCCTGCCTCCGAAGATTCGCAACATGGCGCGCCTGCCGCTGTACATGAGCCTCATCCGGGCTGCCAGGTCAACTGAGCCGCTCGGGCAACCCAACGCCTACCGGCTCGTGGAATTCTGCGTCGCCTCGATCTTGAGGGCAGCGGGCCTGGACGTCGACCATGCGACGGCGGACCTGACGGCAGTCGCGCGAAGGCAGCTCGCTGCGGCATGGGCGCACCATCTGCTTCCTGCGATCGAAGCCGACCCGCCAGGGAATATCGGCGACCTCACCGCTTCCCCGATCGCGAGACTCGTGCGGTCCGGCCTGTCCGGCAGCCTGACGTTCCATCACGACGTGATTCGTGAGTATCTCTTCGCACGGTGGCTCGCCCAGCTCATCGAGTCTCACGGTCGCTCGACGATCACCATCGAGCTGCTCAACGACCTTGCCGCTCGTACGAGCACATCAGGCGACTTGCGAGGCGTCCTGGAATTCCTACTGCAGGGTTTGGACGCGACGTCACCGGAGCTGCTGGCCGCCGTCGCTCAGTCGCCGTCGCTCAGCATCACCGAGACGTTGCCCCTGATGCTCGAACTCACCGGCGAAAGCCCAGCCTTCGCCACGGCTGAGGTGCTGCGCGTGTGCGCCTCTCGATGTCTGCACGACAATGGCCTGCAGCTCGCCAGAGCCCTCCTGCACACCAACGCAGCAGCTACCGCGCTGGGCGCGGAGTACCCCCGATGGATGCTGCGGGTGCTGCGCCGCTTCGGCCCGGCAGTCTGGTCCGACATCGTGGCGTGCGTCGAGAGGCAGCTGCCCATCGCGGCCGTCCAGGACTTCGTCCGTCTCGCGCAACTCGACACCGTAGAGGACGCGGTGTTCCTCGCCCGACACTTCTACGTCTTCCTCGCCGCTGACGACGGCAGTTCCCAGGAGCTGAAGGCACTCCTGGCTCACCCCGACTGGCGAGCCCGCGCCGCCCTCGCCGAGAGCATCCGAGCGGGCCACGCGATCCCACATCAGACGATGATCTCGATCATGGAGTCATTGGCCGCGGACCGCGACTACAAGGTCCGCGCCACCGTCGCCGACGCCGTCGGTCGGTCGACCGCACCCGGCCTGGAACACCTGGTCGCCACTCTCCTCGAAGACCGGAACTGGCACGTCCGCGAACGCCTCCTCCATGGGCTGTCCTTCAAGGTCGCAGACGACGACTCGGCCGCCGAACTGGTCATCCGGGGCCAAGGAGCATGGCGTGATGGCCCTCGAAACGTCCGAATCGCCGCGCAGCGGCTTCTACTGAAGTGCGGCAGGGAACCGCTCCAGGACGCGGATTCCTCTCTTAGCGCCCTGTTCGGCCTGCTCCGAGAAATCCGCACCGGCGCCCTGCGGCTACCCACGAACGTCCAGTCCGCCCTGATCAGCCAGGGCGTCGCCTCGACCGACTGGCTCGTTCGCACCGAAGCCAACCTGCTCGACCGACACGACATCGCCACGAGCGCAGCCGCAGGCATCAGCAAGGAGGCCTTCCGGCGCCTCCGAGGCGGACGCGCCCTTCAAGTCGCACTCGACATCCGCGACATCGACCACGCCATCGCCGTCGCCCAGGCCGCCGCCAGCGCTGGCGTGCAATTCATCGAGATCGGCGATCCGCTCATCAAGAGCGTCGGCGTCCAAGTCATCAGTGCCATCAAGCAGCGAACCACTGGTGCGTGGATCGTCGCCGAGATGATGTCCGCAGACTGGGGACGCGACCAGGTGGTCCTCGCGACCGAAGCCGGCGCCGACGTCGTACTGCTCATCGGACCCGCCAGCATCGCCAGCGTGTCCGCAGCGGCCGAAGCGAGCAGACGCCTGGGCGTCCCCATCATGATCGACGTGCCCGAGGGCAGGCTGATCCAGGGCTGGGTCCAGGACATGGAACGCGCGGGAGTCGACGGCTTCGCCATCACCACGAACATCGACCTGGGCGTGGCCGGCTTTCACCCCCTCGACCAGGCGCAACTCATCAGGTCGTGGACCAAGCTGCCGGTCGCGGTCTCCGGCGGCTTCGAACCCACCGACGTCGAAGCCAGCCGACGACGCTCATGGGACATCCTCGTCGTCGGTCGCGGAGTCACCGACTCCCTGGATCCCGCCGTCGCCGCCCGGGACCTCGCCGCGTCGATCGAACTCACCGAAGGACACCACTCATGATCATCGCGCCGCTCACGGTCGACCGGATTCCCGACCTCGAGAAACTGCTGGCGCTGGGAGAGCCGTACATCAGGCTGCGGGGCTCATCGGACTACTGGCTGTACGCCACGCTGTTCGCCAACACCTGCCCACTCGCCATCATCGACGGGCAGGTCGCCGGCAGCGTGATCGCCTTCCGAAGCCAGGTCGACCCATCACAGATCTACCTGCAAGACGTGATGACGCACCCCAGCCACCGCCGTCAAGGGGTCACGCGGGCGCTCGTGGAAGAGGTTCATCGCCAAGGGGCCCTCTGGGGATGCCGGCGCCTGTTCCTCACCTCGGAACCTGACAACCACGCCGCGCACAGCGCATGGCTCGGCTTGGGCTTCAGTAACCGCTCAGGAGACACCACCGAGCAAGGCGTGTCCGTGATCTACGACTACAAGGGGCCGGGAAAGCACCGCGCCGTGTATGAGCGACAGATCGGCAGCTAAATTCGGGCGCCACGCGGGCGGCGGCTGAACGTGCACGGCGGCGTGGACCCTCCGCGACGAGGATGGACAGCAGAGCTGTTGTGGCGTGAGCAGCAGCTCGCGCATTTCTACCGGTAGTCGGAAGACGTGCTCGGGTCCGCGTGACATCTCCGTCTGGGCGACGTACGCCAGTCGGTCTTCTCGCTTTACCGCTGTCGACGATGTCCTACCCGCGAGAGTTGGGACTGGCGGCCTCGGCTGCGCCCGCCCCAGGGCGGGGCGGGCGCAGGTCACGCGGCGCGTGGCGGTGCGGGTTGATGCAGGCGGAGTAGGCGGGCGAGTGTGGCGGCTTGGTCGACAGTAGGGAGGCCGGCTTCGGCGGCCAGTGCTTGGATCTCGGTCTCGGTGTCGGGGTCGGTCAGGTAGCGGGCCATCGACAGCGTCCCCGGCAGAACGGCAGGCTCGCGGTCGGGGTCGGGGTCGGGGTGTGCGGTCGGGGCCTCGCCGCCGGCTGCCCGCGTGGGCGGGGTCGGCGGCGACGGGTGTGGTGTGTTCGCGCGTGATGTCTGGTCACGGCGTGTGGCCATGTCCCTCCCAGGACGGCTCGTGGCGTGAGGCCGACGTTTCGGGCCATGGGCATCTCCTTGTCGTTGGTAGGGACTCGCTGAGGAATGATCGCCGCATTCCGCCAGCCGGAGTCGGCGGCGGCTCGACGAGCGGTGAGGGCCGTGGACGGTACACCGCGGAAGGAAGGTGTTCGCCACGCACAGCGACTCCCAGCGGCGTGCCTCTGTGGGCGGGCGCGGGGCGCCGCACGGCGCGGCTGACAGACTCTGACAGCTCCCGTTCGAGGCGAAGTCCGCTCCGGTCGCCTCGGTGCGCGCCCGTATGGGCGGGCGACGGCTACCGCCCCGGCGGCGTTGGCACGTGCGGGCGGGGTCGGCGGCGTGTGCGACCTTCAGGCCGCCGCACGCGCCATGAGTTCCGCTACCCCTCATCAGGCGGCCCGCTCCTCCGGGGTGGGCTGGTGATGGGTGGGGTATTGGTCGTCGTGGCGGGTGTCGGTGTAGGGCAGGTCGATGAGACGGTGACGGCCGGTACGGCCGGGCAGTTGCCAGACCTGGTGGGCGGGGCTGGCGGCGAGTGCGGTGCGCAGTTCGGCGGTAGTGGTGGCGATGACAGTGGTCAGGTCGGGGACGGCGGCGAGGCGGTGGTGCAGGTTCGCCTCTCTTCGTGCGGAGGGGAGGTGGAACAGCACCGGCCAGGCCCAGGTGCTCATGGTGTACAGCCGCTCGTACTTGATGACCTTGTCGATAAGGACCTGCAGGTGTTCCAGGCCCGTGTCGTACTCGAGGAGGAACGGCACCGACCGTCCGCGTTCGGTCCACACCCCGGCACCGTCCGGGCGGGGAAAGCCGGTCGCTCCGGCGATGATGATGTGCGGATCGCCGCCTTCGCGGTACAGGGTGCCGGGTTCGTGGTAGGCCGACGCGGGCTGCCAGCGGACCAGGTCGCCCTCGGGGTGGGTGCGGGCGTGGGCGGCGAGGTCGATGAAGACCTGGTTGCCGCCGAGCAGGTGCGGCAGGTCCGGTCGGTTGGTCAGGGAGTGTTTGCGGCGGCGGGCCTGGTCCCGGCGGCCTCGTGGAAGTCCGCGTTGGGCGTGGACGTGGTCGTAGCCGAGTTGGTCCAGGAGTAGTGGTAGGGATGGGAGCCGCCGTCAGCCTTGTTCGGCCGGAACCGGTCCACCGCCCGCAGGGCGGTGAGGCGGCGTAGCCGGCGTTGGGTGAAGTCCAGCGATGGGAACAGGGCGACGGCGATCTGGTCGGTGGTGAACACGCCGTGGTCGTAGAGCCAGCCCAGCAGCCGGTCGTCAAGGGCGGTGATGCTGGCCTGCAGGCGCAGCAGCGGGTCCGCGGTCGGTAGGTGTTTACCCATGGGCAGAAGCCCCTGGGGGGAGACCCGAGACTGGAGGGTCTGTCTGGAGCGGCCTCGCACCGCTGACAGCGGGGCTGACCTGGGCTGTGAGCGGCTGTGGGGGGTCAGGTTGGGGGTCAGCATCAAGACGGACGGTAGAACGGAGATCGGCACTGACTGCTGAACCGCCGGGCACAACGGTTGCCGGGCGACGGTGCCGTGAGAGTTTGCGTGCGTCCGGTCGGCGACGCCGGTGGAGGTCGTCGGGTTGGGTCGTCATCGTTGTTGCTCCAAGCGTCATCGTTGTTGCTCCAATATGTGGGTGGGTGTGCGGTGCGCGCCGACCGCTGCGGCGGGAACGCGCTGACAGGTCTGGTCCGGTTGTGTCAGCTGCCGCGCCTCAGGGGAGACGCGGGTCTGACAGCGGCGGCTCGATCTGACAGAAGCCGTGGGTCGAAGTTCTGTCACGCGGCCTCCGGCGGTGACAGATCCGGTGCGGGCGGGGTGGTCTCGGCTCGCAGGGCGCGCACGAGCGCGGAGGCGGTGGCGTTGGACAGCTGGTGCCCATCCGCGCGTAGCTGGTGAGCGAGGGCCTTGCGGGACAGCGGTGTCCCCTCGGCGGTGAGGGTGCGGGCGGCGGTCCGGGCGGCCGGCACCAGCGCGGCGACTTCCGGACCGTCCTCGTTTGTGGGGGCCTCGGTGTCCCGGCGGTCCGGGACCGCCGACGGTTGGTCCGTGACGGCGGGGACTGCGATCCTGGAGTCCGGGACCGCGGCGGCGGTGACGGGGACCGGAGGATGGATGTCCGGGACCGACGCGTCGACAGCGGACGTCGGTCCGTGCTTCGTCCGCTCGAGCTGAGTGGTCCGGCCGCCCTGTCGATCGTCTTCCTGCTGCTGACGTACTTCGCGCCGGGAATGTTCAAGACCGTGCTCACCGTGCGAACCGGCAACGCCTGGGTCCACGTCTGGGCCTACCACGCACTCGCGCCACATACCCTCGCCGACACACCACACATGGTCCACGTCTTCCACCTCAAGTAGAAGGCGAGCCAACGTCGGGACGGCTCTCCCAGGCCGTACGCCTCACAGGGCCGCCAATGCCTCTCGTTGCCTGCACGGGTGCAACAAGGCCTCCACGTCCCGGCGTTCAAACCCTTCCCCCTGGTCCTCTTCTTGAAAGGAATCCCATGGCGTTTCGCCACCCCGTGAGACAGGCCCCCGCCACGGCCACCACCGCCCGGCAGGCGACCGATGGCCGCTACCAGTTGCCCGTCCTGCCCAGTTGACGGGCGCTCGGGCGAACGACCACCGCGGCGATCAACACCGACCACACCGGTGAAGGCTTCGACGCCGGCGACGCCACGTCGGCGGTGAGGGCGGAGCCGACACGGCGACCGCCGCGCTGGCGCGGGAGGATCGTTCCGGCCCCGCGCTACCTTCCGCTGCTGAGACTCGGACTCGTACCGGTGCTCTGCGTGCTGCAGCACGCAGAGCACCGGCGACTCAGGGACCTGGCCCAGCGTCGGCCAGGCTGTTGGAACCGCAGACTCCGGCAAGGAGCCGATCAGCCACGACAGCACCTGCGCCGGTCCTCGACCAGGTCGGCTCCACGCCGTGATGCCCCGCGCGGCGGTCAGCCGGGCTGGTGGTCACTGCTGAAGTGACGCGATGACCTCGACGAGGACGTCGGGTGCCTCCCAGTTGAGCAGGTGTCCGGCGTCGGGCACGGTCACCAGCCGCGCTCCGGGCACACCGGCGGAGAGCCGGTGTGAGTGGCTCGGGGGCGTCGTGCGGTCCGCCGAGCCCACCACGACGACGGTCGGTACGGTGACCTCGCTCAGCCGGGGGTAATGGTCCTCCCGGCTGAAGGCCCGCACGATCGGGATGAGCGGCTGGTGGCTCTGACGGACGAAGACGTCCCGGAATACGGAGATCATGGCCGGCGACGGCCGGGTGCCGCACTGCGCGGCTCCGAACAGCACACCGCCGGTACGAGTACGCGCGAGCCGCTGCAGGACACCGGTTTCCAGCAGCGGAATCTGCAGCCGATTCTGCGGTGCCTGGTCGAGGATGCGGCCCGCCCAGGTAGCGAACAGCACCAGGCCGCGCAGGCGCCGGGCCAGCTCGGGGTGGTCGAGCACGGCACGGATCGCGATGAACCCGCCCATGGAGTGGCCGACCAGCACGGCGTCACGCACGTCGAAGTGCTCCAGAATGGCGGCGTAGTCCGCCGCCATGGGTTTCGAGCCGGTACCGGCGGAACCAAGCGTCGAGCGCTCGTGGCCGCGCTGGTCGAAGGCGATGACCCGGTGACCGCGGGCGACCAGGGTGTCCCACACCACGTTCCACTCCAACAGCGAGGCCCCATATCCGTGCGCGAGCACCACCGGCGGGCCGTCCCCGGCCACGATCGCGCGCAGCACCGTTCCGTCCGGACGCGGGACGAGCACCGCCTCGCCCTGCGGCTCCCGAGCGAGCCGGTCATACGGCAAGGGGTCCGGGTTGCGTTCGATCCTGGCGACCGCCGCCCGCGCCGCCCGCGCCGCCGCGATGGTGGCGGCACCGAGCAGCGCGACGGCCGTGCCGCCCACGATCCAGGCGCGGCGCATGCTCAACGCCGCCGGAAGTGAAGCGGCAGGCTCTCGGGTCCGTGGATGGCGGTGGGCGGACGCCAGGTCCCGGGGCCGGCTATCGACGGCGGCGCCAGTTGGCTGCTGAGCGCGATCAGCGACTCGGCCATCTCGACGCGGGCGGTCGGTGCCCCGATGCAGTAGTGCGCTCCACCGCCGAAGGTCAGGTGCGGCACCTGCCGGTGGATCGTGATGTCGAAACGGTCGCCGTCGTCGACGGCGCGCGGGTCGCGGCTGGCGGCGTGCGTGCCGAGCAGCAGGAAGGTGCCTGCCGGGACGTGGACACCGTGCAGGTCGAGGTCCTCGGCGGGGAACCGGAAGATCGTCGGTACCGCCGGCGCCCATCGCATGACCTCCTCCACGGCCTGTGGCGCGAGCTCCGGGCGCTCTGCGAGCAGCCGCCACTGGTCGGGGTACTCGCTGAACGTCGCCAGCGCCTGACCGAGCTGGTTACGGGTGGTGTCGTGCGCGGCGAACACGAGGGTCAGGGCGAGGTTGCGCAGTTCTTCGGTGCCGAGCCGGTCCCCGCTCTCCTCGGCGGCGATGAGCGCCGACAGGAGGTCGTCCCGCGGCTCGGCGCGGCGCTGCTCGATCAGTGAGTCGACGTACGCCCGCAGCCCCACGACGGCGTCCTCCACCCGCGTACGCAGCTGCGGCAGGGTGAAGCTGTAGACCAGTCCGACATCTGTCGACCAGCGGCGGAACAACTCGTAGTCGGTTGGTGGGACGCCGAGCAGCGCGCACATCACCCGCACCGGCATCGGGTCGGCGAAATCTGCCATGAACTCGCACTCGCCCCGCTGGGCGATCGCCGCGGTCAGACTCGTCGCGGTGTCACGCATGAATGGCCGCAGGCCCTCGATCATCCGTGGCGAGAATGCCTTGCTGACCAGTCGCCGCAGGCGCAGATGGTCAGCGCCTCGCTGGTGCAGGATCATCGGCACGAACCAGTCGTACAGCGGTCCGTCGGAAATGCCCATCAGCTCCAGGTAGCGCTCGCCGCTCTGCGCCAGCCGTGGGTCGCGGAGCAGTTGGTGCATCTCGGCATGGCGCAGCACGATGAGTCCCATCGGCGTCGTGGCACACCAGTTCGCCTCGCGTGCCGCGGCGACCGCGGGGGAGTCGAACCGAAAGTCCTGCGCGGTGATGTCGAGGAACGGAAGATCCACGGCGGGGGTCGTCGTCATCGTCACTCCTGACCGAATGATCTAGGTACATGAATCGATGCCGTGGTCACGGTAGCCACACCACCCCCCTGCGCGACACCCCCTGTAATCAACATCCCACGATGTGTCACCCCCGCTATTCGCACCGGATCACCGATCTTGCGCGCAACGGCTTGACGGGGCTTGCCGCTCGGCGACCTCTTCGGCGCCTCCTGAGGGGTCACGTCCTTGCCGCGCTCACACGCGGCCCTGCTCGGCTGGGGGCGGCGCAAAGGTCCTTGTTGTCGCCAAACTGGTCGTTTCAGAATGAGGACACCGCGTCACCCGAGGGCGTGCGGCCCGGCCGCGCGCCCGCCGTGTCGGCTGCGAAACTTGCTGTCCGGTTGTCGGAGACGGTGATAGACAGCCTGAGTGGAAGAGACTCTGGAGTTCCCCGTTCTGCTGCGGCTGATCGACCAACGGTCGACCGCCTTCCGCGCCGCGGTCGCCTCCGCGCCCAGCCTCGACGTGCAGGTTCCGACCTGCCCCGAGTGGACGCTGTTCGATCTGGTGCAGCACCTGGGCGAGGGGCGCCGCTCCTGGGCCGCCACCGTCGCCGCAGGGCCTACCGCCTCGGCCAGGTCCGCATCGGAGGGCCCGGCTGCGCCTCGGGAGCGCGAGGCCCTGCTGGCCTGGTTGGCCGCATCGACGCAGCAGCTACTGCACGCATTGCGGGAGGCCGGCCCGGATCGCGGTTGTTGGACGTGGTGGGGTACGTCGCAGTCGCCGCGGACCTGCGGTGCCGTCGCCCGACACCAGCTCCAGGAGATCGCGGTGCACACCTACGACGCCCAGGTCACCCTGGGCGCCCCGCAGCCGCTGCCGGACCAGGTCGCACTCGACGGTGTCGAGGAGTTCCTGTCCACCTGCTGCACAACGACGGCCGCCTGGCCGCACGAGCCCGCTGCCGTCGATTACCACGCCACCGAGGGCCGCTCCTGGCGCAACTGGCTCTCCGCCGACGGCGCACGGGCCGCCCGCCTGCCCACACCCGGCACAATGCCCGCCACCGCTGCCGTCGAGGACGCGGCCGACGCCTCCGCCCGAGGCACGGCCAGTGAGCTGGTCCTGGCCTTCTACGGCCGTGTTCCGGTGGACTCCCTGAAGCTCGACGGCGACCGACGTCTCTTCGACCTGCTCATAGCCTGGGAACCGGATGAGTAGGACGTGACGATGCGTGGCGCTTCAGCCCGGCGACGAGATGTAGATCTCACCCGTGGACGACGTCCCGGCCTCGGACGGCGCTTGCTTCCGTTGGGGTCCGAACGTAGCTTGACATGACATACCGACCGGTCGGTACGCCTAGCCCACGGGTGGCCACGTCGATCTGCGGTACGGGCTTGTCGCTGTGCACATTCAGGTTTCCGTCAACCGTGACAATCGAGGGACCGCCGAGATGAAGCGCATCAACCGTCAACTGCTCCTGGCTGCGCGTCCCATGGGGCTGCCCCGGTCAACCGACTGGGAGCTGCTCGAGGTGCCGGTCGACGAGCCGGGCGAGGATGAGTTCCTCGTGCAGGTGCTGTACCTCTCACTCGACCCGGCGATGCGCGGCTGGATGAACGCGGCCAGGTCGTACATTCGGCCGGTGGAGATCGGCGAGGTGATGCGCGCCGGTGCGGTGGGCCGGGTCATTTCCTCGCGGCACCCCGGGTTCGCGGTCGGCGACCACGTGTCCGGCGCGTTCGGCGTCCAGGAGTATTGCGTGTCGGACGGGCGCGACGTCACCATCGTGGACCCTGCGCTCGCACCGCTGCCGGTCTATCTCGGCGCCCTCGGCATGACCGGAATCACGGCCTACTTCGGCCTGCTCGACGTCGGCCGCCCGCAGCCTGGGCAGACCGTCGTGGTCTCCGCAGCGGCGGGCGCGGTCGGCAGTGTGGTCGGCCAGATCGCCAAGCTCCTGGGCTGTCGGGTCATCGGCATTGCCGGCGGCGAACACAAGTGCCGACTGGTGGTGGACGAGTTCGGGTTCGATGCGGCGATCGACTATCGGTCCGAGGATGTGCAGAAGGCCCTACGCCAGCACGCCCCGGACGGGGTGGACGTGTTCTTCGACAACGTCGGCGGCGACATCCTCGACGCGGTGCTGACCCGGCTGGCCCGAGGTGCGCGAATCGTCATCTGCGGTGCCATCTCCCAATACAACAACACCGAGCCGGTCAAGGGCCCGAGCAACTACATGTCGCTGCTTGTAAGCCGCGCCTCCATGACGGGGATGGTCGTTTTCGACTACGCCGACCGGTACTCCGAGGCCGTCGCGAAGCTGGCCGAGTGGTTGGCGGCCGGACAGCTGCGGTCGATGGAGGACGTGGTTCCCGGAGGGGTGAGCGCGTTTCCCGAGACGTTGCTCCGGCTGTTCCGCGGTGAGAACCTCGGCAAGCTGGTGCTCCAGGTCGCGGACGCGTAAGGGATGCCAGTCATGGAACTGAGCGATGCCGGTGTCGTCGTTACCGGAGCCGGATCGGGAATCGGCGCGGCGCTCGCCCGCCGATTCGCCACTGCGGGGGCCAGGGTCGTGGTCAATGACCTGGACGCCGAGGCTGCCGCGAGGGTCGCCAAGGAGGTCGGGGGCATTTCCGTGGCCGGCGACGCCAGCGCCGAGGAGAGCGTGGCCGCGCTGGTGACGGCCGCCCGGGCCCATCTCGGCGAGATCGACCTGTTCTGCGCGAACGCCGGGATCGAGCCGGGCGGCGGAGTGCACACCCCGGACGAGACGTGGGACCGGGTGTGGCAGGTGAACGTCATGGGGCACGTGCGGGCGGTTCGACACCTGCTCGGGCCCTGGCTGGCGCGGGGGCGGGGGCACCTGCTGGCCACCGTGTCCGCCGCCGGTCTGCTCACACACCTCGAGTCCGCGTCGTACTCGGTGACCAAGCACGGCGCGTTGGCCTTTGCCGAGTGGCTTTCGGCCAGCTACGGCGACAAGGGAGTGACGGTCCAAGTCATCTGCCCGCTGGGGGTGCGCACAGAGATGTACGAGCGTACCGACCCGGCCGCCAAGGCGGTCCTCGCCGGCGAGGTCCTGGAGCCGGAGCAGGTCGCCGACGTGGTCATGGCGGGACTCGCGGACGGGCGATTCCTCATCCTGCCCCACCCCGAGGTGCAGGACCACTACGCCTTTCGAGCGACCCAGACCGACCGGTGGCTCCATGCCATGGGCCGCCTTCGTCGGCGCATCGACGAGGCCGCCGGCACCGGGTGAACTGACCCGATCCCTCGTTGCCATCGGTGTTCGCAACCGCGTGAGGTGAACGCCAGCAAGCGATTGGGTGAGGCCGACAGGCAAGGCTCCGGCGGCGTGCGCCGCACCCGCTCGGGGAAGCGCTCGGGGGGTGACACCCACCCGCCGGGCGTGCCACCATACCGACCAGTCGGTATCCCACCGGAAGGGGCCTGCGATGGCGGCGACGACCGCGACGCGCACCGCGTACCGTACCTGTCCGCTCTGCGAGGCCACCTGCGGCCTGACCCTGACCATCACCGGTGATCGGGTCACCCACGCACGCGGCGACCGCGACCACGTCTTCAGCCACGGCTTCGTCTGCCCGAAGGGAGCCGCGTTCCCGCAGCTCCTCGCCGACCCGGACCGCCTGCGCCGGCCGCTGCTGCGCGTTGACGGCACGCTGCGGGAGGTCGGCTGGGACGAGGCGTTCGCCGCCGTCGAGGCCGGACTCGCCGCCGCCCGGTCGGGCGGCCGGGACGCCGTCGCCGTCTACCTCGGCAACCCCAACGTGCACACCATGGCCGGCGGACTCCATGTCGGTCCCCTCGTCCGGGCGCTCGGCACCCGCAACGTCTACTCCGCCAGCACCGTCGACCAGATGCCCAAGCATGTCTCCTCGGGTTATCTCTACGGCGACCCGAACGCCATCCCGGTGCCCGACCTCGACCGCACCGACCTGCTCGTGCTGCTTGGCGCCAACCCCTTCGAGTCCAACGGCAGCCTCTGCACCGCCCCCGACTTTCCCGGCCGGCTGCGGGCGTTGCAGGCCCGCGGCGGTCGGTTCGTCGTCGTCGACCCCCGGCGCACCCGCACGGCCACCGCCGCCGACGAGCACCTACCCATCCGGCCCGGCACCGACGCGCTGCTGCTCTTCGCCGTCGTGCACACCCTCTTCGAGGAGGACCTCGTACGGCTCGGCCGGCTGGCGGAGTATGTCACCGGCCTCGACGACGTCCGGGACCTGGCCGCGGCGTTCACCCCCGAGCGGGTGGCCGACCGGTGCGCGGTGTCCGCGCCGCGCATCCGCCAACTCGCCCACGAGCTTGCCGCCGCTTCCGCGGCCGCCGTCTACGGCCGCATCGGCACCTGCACCGTCGCGTTCGGCACGCTGACCAGCTGGCTGGTCGACGTGGTCAACGTGCTCACCGGTAACCTCGACCGGCCGGGCGGGGCGATGTTCCCCCTCGCCGCCCACCAGCGCACCCGCGCCGCCGGGCCCGGCAAGGGCTTCCGCACCGGACGTTGGACCAGCCGGGTGCGCCGCCTGCCGGAGGTCAAGAGCGAACTCCCGGTCGCCACGCTCGCCGACGAGATCGAGACACCGGGGGAGGGTCAGGTCCGGGCGTTGATCACCATCGCCGGCAACCCCGTTCTCTCCACCGCCAACAGCCGGCGGCTGGACGGCGCCCTCGCCTCGCTCGATTTCATGGTCAGCGTCGACCCGTACCTGAACGAGACCACCCGGCACGCCGACGTGGTCCTGCCGCCGTCCGATGCCGCCCGCACCGGCCACTACGACTTCGCGTTCCTCACCCTGGCCGTTCGCAACGTCGCCAGCTACTCGCCTCCCGCCCTGCCGCCGGAACCCGACAGCCTCGACGAGTGCGACATCCTCGCCCGGCTCACCCTGATCGCCGCCGGACGGGGCGCCGGTGCCGACCCGGCGGAACTGCACGAGCACCTGCTCGGCCAGACGCTCGCCGACGCGGCCGAGACGCTGGGCCGGCCGGTGGCACAGCTACGCGCCCTGGTCGCCGGGGACCGGCCGGCCGAGCGCCTGCTCGACGCGCGGCTGCGGCTCGGCGCCTACGGCGACCAGTTCGGAGCGCGACCGGACGGCCTGTCCCTGACCCGGCTCCTCGAGCACCCGCACGGCGTCGACCTCGGACCGCTGCAACCGCGGCTGCCGGAGGTGCTGCGCACGGCGAGCGGGACCATCGAGCTCTGCCCGCCGCCGATCGCCGCCGACGTGGCCCGGCTCCGCGAGGCGCGCGACGCGCCACCGGACGGATTCGTCCTCGTCGGCCGCCGGCACCTGCGGTCGAACAACAGCTGGATGCACAACGTGCCCGCGCTGGTGAAGGGGCGCGACCGCTGCACCCTGCAGGTGCACCCAGAGGACGCGACCAGACTCGGGCTCGCCCCCGGGGACGCCGCGCGGGTCTCCTCCCGGGTCGGGTCGGTCGTCGTCCCCGTCGAGCTGACCGCCGACACCATGCCGGGCGTGGTCAGCATGCCGCACGGGTGGGGACACGACGTCCCGGGCACCCGCCAGTCGGTGGCCCGCGCGCACGCCGGCGTCAACAGCAATGTGCTCACCGACGAGACGGCCGTCGACCCGCTGTCGGGCAACGTCGTGCTCAACGGCATCCCGGTACGTGTCGAGCCCGCCTGACGCGCGTACGCTTGCCCACCGGGCCGGCCGGCGGCCCGGAAGGGAAGGGCGACGGTGAGTCGTACGGTCGGCGGCGAGGCACTGCCGCAGCGGCTGCTGGCGGTCGCCACCCGGCTGTTCGCGGAGAAGGGCTTCGAGAAGACCTCGGTCCAGGAGATCGTCGAGGCGGCCGGGGTCACGAAGGGCGCGATGTACCACTACTTCGCCGCCAAGGACGACCTGCTCCAGGAGATCTACCAGCGGCTGCTGCGCATGCAGCGCGAACGCCTGGAGACCATCATGGCCAGCCCGCAGCCGGTGGCGCGGCGCCTGCACGCCGCCGCCGCCGACGTGGTGGTCACCGCGATCGCCAACCTCGACGACGCCACCATCTTCCTGCAGTCGATGCACCTGCTCACCGCCGACCGCCAGCGCGCGGTGCGGGCGGCCCGCCGCGAGTATCACGAGCGCTTCCGCTCGCTGGTCGAGAAGGGGCAGCGCGCCGGAACGTTCCGTCCCGACGTGCCGGCCGAGCTGGTGGTGGACTACTTCTTCGGCGCGGTGCACCACCTCGGCGCGTGGTTCCGCAGCGACGGCCGGCTCACCCCGGAGCAGGTCGGCGACCACTTCGCCGACCTGCTCCTGGCCTCGCTGCGTCCCGAACCGGCCCGCTGACCGGTGGTCGCCAGGTGACAGCCGGAGGCGTTACTGCATGGCGGCACGGTACGGCGTTTCCGGGGCATGCCACGCAGGCACAGATTCGTAGCTCGCCGTGACGGCCGACGGACACGCCGGTCGGTTCGTGAGCCGGGTCGAGCCGCGGCCTCGACCTCGTCGCTGTGGCGGAAGACCTCAGAAGAGCGCGGCGAGGAGCTTCGTCCGGGTGTCCGCGGGGTCGACCACGTCGTCGAGTTCGAAGCTCGCGGCGGCGGAGAGCGCCTTGCCGCGGGCGTAGGCGAGCGCCACCAGCTCGTCGTACCGGCGCTGGCGCTCGGCGTCGTCGGCGATGGCCGCCAGCTCCCGGCGGTGCGCCAGCCGCACCGCCCCCTCCAGACCCATCGCGCCGACCTCGGCGGTCGGCCAGGCGAGGGTGAGGCGGGACTCGTGGAAGCTTCCGCCGGCCATCGCCATGGCGCCGAGGCCGTACGCCTTACGCAGCACCACCGTCACCAGTGGGGTGCGCAGCGACGCGCCGGCAGTGAAGAGTTCCCCGACCGCCCGCACCAGCCCGGTTCGCTCCGCGTCCGGACCCACCATGATCCCCGGGGTGTCACAGAGGCTCACCAGGGGCAGGCCGAGGCGGTCGCAGAGCCGCAGGAAATGGGTCGCCTTGCCGGCGGCGGTGGCGTCGATCGCGCCGGCCCGGTGCAGCGGGTTGTTGGCGATCACGCCGATCGGATGCCCGTCGAGGCGGGCGAATGCGGTCACCAGGGACCGACCGTGCCGCTCCCGGAGTTCGAGCATCGAATCCACGTCGAACAGCAGGCGCATGACCCCGCGTACGTCGTAGGCGCGGCGCCGGTTCTCCGGCATGACGCGGCGCAGGCGGCGCTGGTCCTCGTGGCTTCCGTTCACCGGTTGCCGGTTCGCGTAGCCGAGCACTAGCCGGGCCAGGCGCACGGCGTCGGCGTCGTCCGCCGCGCGGATGTCCACGGCGCCGCTGGCCAGGTGCACCTCGAGCGGGCCGACGTCCTGCGGTGCGACCGTGCCCAGCCCGGCCGCCTCCACCATCGCCGGTCCGCCCATGCCGATGCTGGCGCCCGCGACGCCGATGGTGACGTCGCACGTGCCCAGCAGCGCCGCGTTGCCGGCGAAGCAGAAGCCGGCCGCGATCCCGACCCGCAGCGAGCGCAGCCGAGCCAGCGACGCGAAGGTCGTCAGCTCCAGGCCCGCCACGGTCGGATGGTCGGTGTCGCTGGGGCGGCCGCCGCCACCTTCGGTGAAGATGACGACGGGCAAGTCCTCCCGCGCGGCGATCTCGAAGAGCCGGTCGGTCTTGCGGTGACCGGTCAGCCCCTGGGTGCCGGCGAGCACGGTGTAGTCGTACGCGACCGCGCCGACGCGGGCACCGCCGACCCGGCCGACCCCGACGATCACGCCGTCGGCGGGGGTCGCCTCGGTGAGTTCCGCGAGCGGCCGGCGGGAGCGCTGCGCCGCCACGGCCAGGCCGCCGTACTCCAGCCAGGTGCCCTCGTCGAGCAGGTCGGCGAGGTTCTCCCGTACGGTGCGCCGCCCCGCCGCGTGTCGTCTCGCCGTCGCGTCGGCGCGGGCCGGGTCGAGCAGCCCGGCCCGGCGCTCCAGCACCTCGGCCAGCTCGGCCGGGACCGGGTCTCCGCCCGTGGGAACCTCCCCGGTGGACGGCTCGTCACCGCTCACGTCGCACACTCCCGTCGGCTCGCCTCATCGCGCGGGCCGACCGGATCGCCTGGCTGTCCCGAGAGTCCCGCGGCCGATGCAGGTACTCCACCTCGCGGGTTCGGTTCGAGGTCCCACACCTGTCTGCCCATTGACGCACATGCCGGCGGCTCGCTACCGTCGCCGGACGCAGAACATACCGACTGGTCGGTACGGCGTCCAGTGAACGTGACCGAGTGAACGTGAGGAGCCCGGGGGAGCCTCGTCATTCCGTGATGTCCACGGGCGCGGGGCGTCGACCGGCTCTCACGTCGCCCGATGTACCGCGACTCGCCGCCACAGGAGGAGCAGCATGAGCTTCAACCTCGCCACCATCCTCCGGGAGCCCCGCCGGGAGCACCCGGACAAGCCGCTCTGCCACGTCAACGACCTGACCTTCAGCTACGCCCAGGTCGACGAACTCTCCGGGCGGGTGGCGGCCAGCCTGCTGCGGCTCGGCCTGCGCCGCGGCGACAAGGTGGCGGTGCAACTGCCCAACCTGCCGCAGTTCCTCTTCACGTACTTCGGCATCCTCAAGGCCGGGCTGGTGATGGTCCCGCTGAACCCGCTGCTGCGCGCCGGCGAGGTGGCCTACCACCTGGCGGACTCCGACACGAAGGTGTTCGTCACCTTCGAACTCTTCGCCGAGGAGGCGGCCAAGGCAGCCGCCGAGGTCGAGGGCGTGACGACGTACGTGGTGAACCTGCCGGGCAGCGACCGGCGGCCCGAGGGGACCCGATCGTACGACGAGCTCTTCCGCGCCGAGGACACCGGTGACATCGAGCCGACCCAGTCCGACGACACCGCCGTGCTGCTCTACACCAGCGGCACGACCGGCCAGCCCAAGGGCGCCGAGCTGACCCACTTCCAGCTCTACATGAACTGCACCGTCGGCGGCGAGCTGTTCGGCTTCGCCGAGGACGACATCGGCGTGGCCGTCCTGCCGCTGTTCCACGTGTTCGGGCTCTCCAGCGTGCTCAACGTCTCGGTCCGGTACGGCGGGACCATCGTGCTCGTGCCCCGCTTCGAGGTCGAGCCGGTGGTCGACGCCATCGAGCGGCACCGCTGCACGATCTTCGCCGGGGTTCCCACCATGTACTTCGCGCTGCTGCAGGCCGACCTCACCGGCCGGGACCTCTCGTCGCTGCGGGTCGGTGTCTCCGGCGGCGCGGCGATCCCCGGCGAGGTCGTCCGGGCCTTCGAGGAGAAGTTCCCCGGAGTGGTGATCCTCGAGGGCTACGGCCTCTCCGAGACGGCCAGCACGACGACCTTCAACATCAGCGCCGAGCAGCGCAAGGTGCTCTCCATCGGCAAGCCGATCTGGGGCGTGGAGACCCGCATCGTCGACGATCTCGACCGGCCGCTGCCGCCCGGGCCCGAGCACGTCGGCGAGATCGTCGTGCGCGGACACAACGTCATGAAGGGCTACTACCAGAACCCCGAGGCGACCGCGGGGGCGTTCCGCGGCGGCTGGTTCCACACCGGAGACCTGGCGTACGCCGACGAGGACGGTTACCTCTTCATCGTCGACCGCAAAAAGGACCTGATCATCCGCGGTGGCTACAACGTCTACCCCCGTGAGGTCGAGGAGGTCCTGTACGCCCACCCGGCGGTCGCCGAGGCCGCGGTGATCGGGCGTCCCGACGACAAACTCGGCGAGGAGGTCGTGGCGGTGCTCAGCGTCAAGCCCGACGCCGAGGTGACGCCCGACGACCTGGTCGCCTACTGCAAGGAGCAGCTGGCGGCGTACAAGTACCCCCGGCAGGTCCGCATCGTCGAGGAACTGCCGAAGGGCCCGACCGGCAAGCTCCTCAAGCGCGAGATCAAGAAAGAGCTGTACGGATGACGCGGACACGGCACGCGTCCCGTCAACCCCCGTGAGGGCCCACTGCCAATCCCGCATCTCGTGTGCAGCAACCGCCGGTCGGGGTGGTGCGGTGACCGCGGCCGGTCCGCCCCTCCGGCGAGGAGCCCAACCGGCGCCACCGGACCACCATCTGCCCCGCCCAGCGTGACTGTCCTTCGCCCGATCCCATACCGCGCGTTCTCCCGACGCCGCGTCCTCTTCAGAGGTGAAGATGAGCCACCCACCATCCGGCACCCCCGGTGACGGCATCAACCTGGCGCTGCACCACGTCGGCGTGCGCTTCGGCGGGCTCGTCGCGCTCGACGACGTCTCCCTGCGGGTACCCGCCGGCCGGATCGTCGGCGTGATCGGCCCCAACGGCGCCGGGAAGACGACGTTGTTCAACGTGGTCTGCGGCTTCGTCGCGCCGACCAGCGGATCGCTCACCCTGGACGGCCGACCGTTCCGGCCGCGCCCGCACCGGTTGACCCGTTTCGGCATCGCCCGCACGCTCCAGAGCGTCGGCCTGTTCCCGGGCCTCACCGTCCTGGAGAACGTGATGGCCGGCGCGAGCCACGCCGCCCGCGCCGGCTTCGCCGCGGCCCTGTTCGGCCTCCCGAGGAGTGACCGCGACGAACGGCGGCTGCGGGAACGGGCCCTGGACCTGCTGGCCGAGCTGGGCGTCGCGCAGCACGCCGCCGCGGCCCCCGCCACCCTGCCGTACGCCGTGCGCAAACGCGTCGCCCTGGCCCGCGCCCTGATCGCCCGACCTCGCCTGCTCCTGCTCGACGAACCGGCCGGTGGGCTGGGCGCCGACGACATCGCCGAGCTCGGTGAGCTCATCACCGCGCTGCCGCGCCGCGCGGACGGCGCGTGCTCGATCATGCTCGTCGAGCACCACATGGACCTCGTCATGTCCGTCTGCGACGAGATCGTGGTGCTCGACTTCGGCAAGGTCATCGCCGCCGGGCCGCCCGGTCACGTGCGCGACGACCCGAAGGTGACCGAGGCCTATCTCGGCGCCGACGTCCCGGTCGAGGTGGCCGGGACCGCGCCGAGCCGGGGGGCCGGGTCATGAGCGCCGAACCCATCCTTCAGGTCGACGGGCTCAGCGCCGGCTACGGCGCGGTGCCGGTACTGCGGGAGGTCACGCTCAGCGTGCCTACCGGGACCATCGCCGCCGTGCTCGGGGCCAACGGCGCCGGCAAGACCACCCTGCTGCGCACGCTCTCCGGCCTGCTCCGACCCACCGGCGGCCGGGTCCTCTTCGACGGCGCCGACCTGCGCGTCGTCCGCGTCGAAGGCCTCGTGCGGCGCGGCCTGGCACACGTGCCCGAGGGGCGCGGCATCGTCGCCGAACTGACCGTCGACGAGAACCTGCGCCTCGGCGGGCTGTGGCGCCGGGACCGGGCCGACGCCCGGCGGGCGCAGGACGAGGTGTACCAGCTTTTCGAGCCACTGGCCCGGCGGCGCCGGCACGCGGGGCACCAGCTCTCTGGCGGAGAGCGGCAGATGCTCGCCCTCGGGCGGGCGCTGATCGGGCGCCCGAGGCTGCTGCTGCTCGACGAGCCGTCGCTCGGGCTCGCCCCCCGGGTGACCGCGCAGATCATGGCGCTGCTGCGTCAACTCTGCGACAGCAAGGGGCTGACCGTTCTGCTCGTCGAGCAGAACGTGCGCAGCGCCCTCTCCGTCGCCGACCAGGGGGTCGTCATGTCCCTGGGCCGGGTCGTCATGGCCACCGGGGCGGCGCAGTTGCGCGACGACGAGAAGCTCCGTCACGCGTACCTCGGGTTCTGACAAGCCCCTTTTAGGAAGGATTCCGCGGTTGGACCGGTTCTTGTTCCTCACCTTCGACGGCCTGTCCACCGGCGCCGTCTACGCGGCGTTCGCCCTCGCCCTGGTGCTCATCTGGCGGGCGGCACGCCTGGTCAACTTCGCGCAGGGTGCGATGGCGGTCGCAACAACCTACGTCGGCTACACCGTCGTCTCCGGGACCGGCTCGTACTGGCTGGGCCTCGGCGTGGCCGTCCTGGCCGGTCTGGCCCTGGGTGCGCTCGTGGAACGGGTGCTGATGCGTTTCGTCGGGCACGCCAATCCGCTGGGCGAGGTCATCGTCGCCCTCGGCCTGGTGCTGCTGATCCAGGCGGTGCTCGGCATGGTCTTCGGCAACGAGTACCGGCCGGCGACCGTACCGTTCGACACCGACGCCCTCTCGGTCGGCGGGATCACCGCCGTCTCCCCGTACGACCTGTGGGTGTTCGGTGCGGTCATGGTGGTCGTGGTGCTGCTCGCGCTGCTGTTCACCCGGACGTCGATCGGCCTGCGGATGCGGGCGTCCGCCTTCGCGCCCGAGGTGTCCCGGCTACTCGGCGTCAACGTGGGACGCATGCTCACGGTGGGCTGGGCCCTGGCCGCCGCGGTCGGCGCCCTCGCCGGGATGCTGGTCATCCCCACCGGGCTGGGACTGCACCCGCACGCGATGGACATGGTCTTCGTCGTCGCGTTCACCGCCGCCGTGGTCGGGGGCCTGGACAGTCCGGCCGGGGCCGTGGTCGGCGGGCTGCTGGTCGGTCTGATCCTGTCCTACGTCACCGGCTACCTCGGCCCCGACACCACACCGCTGGCCGTCCTCGTTCTGCTGCTGGCAGTCCTCCTGGTCCGCCCCGGTGGCCTCTTCTCCAGCGTGAAAGCGAGGCACGTGTGACCGCCACTCGGACCGGCCTGTCCACCGCAGATCGGCAGCCCACCCGGCCGTCGCCGCTACGCCGGTTGCTGCCCGGCCCGCCGGGGAGCCCCGGCCCGGGTGACTCCGCCCTGCTACGCCACCTGATCCTGGCCGGGCTCGCGGGCACCATCGTCGTGCTCGTGACCAACCAGCTCGAGCCGTACCAGAACCTCCAGGTGGCCCGGGTCTGCGCGTTCCTCTGCGTGACGGCCGGCTACACCGTGCTGGTCGGGCTCAACGGCCAGCTCTCCCTTGGGCACGGGGCGCTGATGGCGACCGGCGCGTACACCGTGGCGCTGACCCAGCAGGCCTTCGACGAACGGGCGGTGCAGGGCCGGTGGATCCTGCCGCTGTCGCTGCTGCTCGCCGTCGCGGTGACCGCGGTGGTGGGCCTGGTCATCGGGTTGGCCGCCGCCCGGCTGCGCGGGCCCTACCTGGCCGGTGTCACGCTCGCCGTCGCGACGCTGGTCCCGGCGATCACGACGATCTTCACCGAGGTCTTCAACGGGGAGCAGGGGTTGCGCTTCCCGTCGGAGACGCCGCCGGCGTTCCTCGGCGCGTACTTCCAGCCCGAGCGTTGGCTGGCCTGGATCGCGCTGGCCGCCGCGTTGCTGACGATGCTGCTCATGGCGAACCTGGTGCGCAGCCGGTTCGGCCGCTCGCTGCGGGCCGTCCGCGACGACGAGGTGGCCGCCGGGCTCTGCGGCATCCACGTCGCCGGTAGTCAGGTGCTCGCCTTCGTGGTGAGCGCCGCCTGCGCCGGCCTCGGCGGCGGCGTGTACGCCGTGCTGACGGCGACCGTCGCCCCGGGCAAGTTCGCGCTCGACCTCTCGCTGTTCCTGCTGATGGCCATCGTGATCGGGGGCCTGGGCAGCCTCGCCGGCGCGGTCTGGGGGGCGATCCTGCTGGTGGCGCTGCAGGAACTGCCGAGCCTGATCACCGAGACCTTCACCCTGCCCTCGGACCTGGCCCAGCGGCTGGAGGGCAACCTCGCCCTGGCCGTGTTCGGGCTGATCCTCATCGTCGTCATGATCGTGGCTCCCGCCGGCCTGCAGGGCGCTGCCCGCTCCCTGGCCGCGCGGCTCCGGCGACGAGCCTCCAGCCGCTGAGCCACCGGTTGCACCCACCCCGACCACCTCGCACAGGACAGGAGAACCATGTATTTCACCGCACGGCGCGGCCTAGCTGCTGCCACCGGCCTCGCGCTGCTTGTCGGCGCTTCGGCCTGCGCCAACGACGCCCAGCGGGCGGCCGAGAACGTCCCCGGTGTCACCGACAGCGAGATCGTGATCGGCACCCACCAACCGCTCACCGGCCCGGCCGCTCCCGGGTACTCCCGAATCTCCGCCGCCACCAAGGCGTACTTCGAGCACGTCAACAGCAAGGGCGGGGTGAACGGCCGGAAGATCGTCTACAGGGTGATGGACGACGGCTACAACCCTGCGAACACCGAGAACGTCGTCCGCAAGCTCGTCCTCGACGACAAGGTCTTCGCGCTCCTCGGCGGCCTGGGCACCCCCACCCACACCAACGTGCTGGAGTTCGTCAAGGCCCAGAAGGTGCCGGACCTCTTCGTCTCCTCCGGCAGCCGCGCCTGGAACCAGCCCGACAGGTACCCGACCACCTTTGGCTGGCAGCCGGACTACACGGTGGAGGGCAAGATCCTGGCCACGTTCGTGAAGAAGGAGTTCCCGAGCCGGAAGGTGTGCCACTTCGGGCAGAACGACGACTTCGGGCGCGACTCCCTCGCCGGCGTGGAGAAGATCCTCGGGCCGGTGGCGGCCAAGCAGACCTACACCACCACGAACCAGCAGGTCGGCCCGGCGATCGGCGCCCTGAAGGCAGCCGGCTGCGAGGTGGTCATCTCCGCGACCATTCCCGGCTTCACCGCGCTCGCCATGGGCCAGGCCGCCGCCCAGGGGTTCAAGGCTCAGTGGATCGTGTCCAACGTGGGCGCCGACTACACCACACTGTCGAAGCAGCTCGGCGACAAGAAGGTGATCCTGGAGGGCATGATCGCCGACAACTACCTGCCGATGGCCGGCGACGCGAACGACCCGTGGATCCGGGCGTTCCGGAAGATCCACGAGCACTACAACGCTGCCAACCCGCTCGACGGCAACGCCATCTACGGCTACTCGATGGCGTATACGTTCGTGCAGTCGCTGCTCACAGCCGGCACGGACCTCACCCGCGAGAAGCTGGTCGAGGCGGTGCAGAAGGACGGCTTCCGGGGGCCCGGCCTGACCCCGTTCCGGTACAGCAAGTTCGTCCACGCCGGCTACAGCGGCGTGCGGCTGACCAAGGTGCAGAACGGAGTGCAGGCCTACTTCGGTCCGACCTACATGACGGACGACGGCGAGGACCAGGTCAGGGAGTTCCCCGAGCCGCCGGTCGCACCGCCGGCCGACGCCATTCCGACATCCTGACCCCGACCGTCGGTCGCCAGGCCGGCGGAGCGACCGGAACGGGCCGCCACGGCGCTGTGGCGGCCCGTTTCCGTTGACGCTGCGCACATGCTGAGGCTCAGGAAGCCTCGTCGCCGGTCCCTCCGCGTCGCCCAGGAGCCGAGCCGGCGGCTTCAGAAGATCGGGCTGGGCGCTCGGTGTCGCCCAGCCGACACTGCCGCAGTCGGTGCGCGCGCTCGAAGGCGAACTCGGCGTCGACCTGTTCCACCGAGTCGCACACGGGTTGGTGCTGTCCTGCGCCGGCATCGGCAGGTTCGGCCCCGGCGCCGCCGGGCCGGGATGCCGCGACCGTCGGTCGTCGGCCCTACGCTGGACGCCATGCAGGACGCCGCCCTTCACGGTGCCGAGGTGCCCTCCCGCGAAGTGATCCTCGACGCCGCCGCGGCGCTGATGGCGCGGCTCGGCTACGCCGGTACCTCCATTTCGAAGATCTCCGCCGCCTCCGGTTCACCGGCCAGCTCGATCTACTGGCACTTCGGCAACAAGGACGGGATCTACCTCGCGGTGCTCCGCCGTGCCCGCGACAATCTCGTCGCCTCGCTCCCGGGGACTCCGGTCGGGGACACCGTGGGGGAGCGGCTCACCGCGTTCCTCGACGGCGCCGGCGCCGCGTTCGAGCGCCACCCGCACGACCTGCGGCTGCTGCTGGATCTCGGCATGCTGGAGCAGCGCGCCGGTGCCGCGGCAATCGCTGAGCTGGGGCAGTACCGGCTGGCCTTGCGCCAGTGGGCCACCGATTCACTCGGCCACGTCTTCGGCCTCGCCGACCGCCCGGGCGTCGCCGGCGAGCTCGCCCGCTTCATGCTCAGCGTGGTCGGCGGGACCGCGATCGCGCGCTGGTTTGACGGCCCGGTGACGTCGTTGCCCGTACAGCAGTTGCGCGTCGCCCTGGTGGCCCTCGCCCGCCATCACGGACTGCCGGTGGACGAGGACCCCCGCTAGGCCGACGGGCCCACTTTCGGCGTCGTGCAGGGGTGCTGCCAGGCCGGATCGTGCGAGGCGGGGCGCCCCGTGGGTGCGTCCTGTCGGCGCGGCCGGACCTGTACCGACGGCATCTGACCGAGTCGCTGGTCGGCCTCAACGGCGTGCGCAAGCATGCCGAGACATCCGACACGTCGTCGAACCGAACCAGTCTCGGTGGTCACTGGCTGATGGAGGACGGTGGGTGCGGCGGCACCGCTGCCGCGTCGGCTCCTGTCGGGTGGCCATGGTCACCTGGATCCGCGTGGTTTCGCCAGTGTGGGGAGATCCTCCCTCACGTTTCCTCCCGTGGCACCGAACGGTAACCAATCCATTGACATCCATCGCTTCGCTGGCCATCCTGGGTGAGTCAAGTTACTGAACGGTCACTATCCATATGCATCCGCATATGGGCGTTTTGGGACGTGAGCCCCAGCCAGTTAAGGAGGACATGGTGTCTCTGCGCAGACTGAACTTGGCGGTGGCCCTCGCGGTCGCCGTCGCCGGCACCGCGGTCGCCGGGATCCCGGTGGCCAGCGCCGCGGACAGCGGCGAGCAACAGCTCGCGACGACCGAGACGAGGACCATCCGGTACGGCCCGTGGACGATTCCCGCCGCCACCGGCCACACCCACGACGAGATGGGCGGCACCGGCAACCGAGTGGCGTTCAACATCGAGAAGCCCTGTACCAACTGCATGCTGACGGCGATCAAGCCGAACCTGGTGTACGAGGACGGCAGAAACGCCAACATCAACACCGGTCCGATGCTGCACCACGCCGTGATCGGCCAGTTCGGCGAGCCGGACCTGGTGTGCCGCCTCGGCGGACTGGGCCCGAAGCGCCTGTTCTCGTCGGGCAACGAGCGGACGCCGGTGACCCTGCCCGCCGGATTTGGGATGCGGATCGACTCAGGCGACCGCTGGAGCCTGGTGTACGACTTGATGAACCACGCCCACGCGGAGAGAACCGTCTACATCTCCATCGAGTACACCTACCTGACCGGCTCCGCCGCCCGGCGACTGACGCCGGTCACCCCGATGTGGTTGGACGTGGCCAGCTGCCTCAACCCGACCTTCGACGCTCCCGCCGGAGACACCACCCGAACCGCACGGTGGACGTCAACGGTGAGCGGTGAGGTCGTCTACATGAAGGGTCACCTGCACCACGGTGGTAAAACCATCACGGCCACCAACCTCACCACCGGTCAGCGAATCTGCGAGGTCGCCGTGGTCCAGGGCGGTTCGCCGGAGTTCATCGACGAGCACGGCAACGCCGAAATCTCCAGCGCACCCCCCTGCATCGGCTCTCCGATCCAGACCATCCGTCGCGGCGATGTCCTGGAGATCGCGGCCCGCTACGTCGCCGACCATCCGCACGAGGACGTCATGGGCATCATGACCGGTTGGATCGCCGAGCGCTGACGACACCACCGACGACGCGCCGTGGGCGGGCCGCAGCAGGACACGGCCCGCCCACGCCGTTCCGGCACCACCCACCACCGTTCCCCACGCACCCTTCGTCGATGACCGCCAGGCCGTGGGCCGGATCCCCAGCACTGCGGAGATTGCCATGACAGCTCTCGACGGCGTCCCTCGGCTGCGCCGCTCCCGACTCCGGCACCGGACCACCTCCTTGCTTGTGGCGCTGTCGCTGTTGGTCGCCTGGACGGCGATGTTCCTTGTCGCCCCACACGTAGGGGTGAGCGCGGGTGTCCGGCAGTTGGCGCTCTTCGCCCATCTGGCCGCGCTGGTGCTGGGCTTCGGCGCGGTGCTGACCCTGGACTGGTTCGCTCTGCTGTGGCTGCTGCGACGCCGAACCCTGGCGACCGTCATGCAGGTCGCACGCGGCGTCCACACACCGATCTGGCTCGGCCTGGGCGGACTGACGCTCAGCGGGGTGGTCCTCGCGCCCGACACATCCACGCCCTTGACCGTGGTCAAACTCGTCGCCGTGCTCGCCGTGGCGATCAACGGCCTCTGCGCGCGGCAGGTCCAGCGGCGGTTGGCCGAACTGAACCGGAAGAGCCCACCGCTCAGGCTCCTGCTGACCGCCGCCCTGGTCATGGTGATCTCTCAGGCCGGCTGGTGGACCGCCACCACCATCGGGTTTCTCAATGCGCAGCAGTAAAGGGACCCAACCCGAAGCTCAGCCATGGATCGAGGGGCCCGGACCGCAGCCGGAACGAAGGCAACTCAACCTCGGGTCTAAGCCGCCGGCGAGTAGGACGACGAGATCAGCTTCCTGCCCTCGACGGCGTTGCGTGCACCACGTGCCGCGTGAAGACTGAGTCACCACCTCGTGCGATTGGAGCGGAGGGCGCATGTCTGGCGAGCGGATGACCAGGCCGAAGCGAAAAGCCCTCGTCGCAGTCGCGGTCGCTGTGGTCCTCCTG
Organism: Micromonospora phytophila; assembly: GCF_023656545.1. Lineage (GTDB taxonomy): Bacteria > Actinomycetota > Actinomycetes > Mycobacteriales > Micromonosporaceae > Micromonospora > Micromonospora phytophila. The sequence continues at coordinate 47,960 of NZ_JAMOKF010000001.1, forward strand.
ATCAGTGTCTTCGCGGCGGTGACCGCCATGCGTCGTGCCCAGGAGTTCGAAGTGGCGGTGAACGCCTACAACGCACGCAGCGACCCCAAGGTCCTCGATGCACGCGTCGAGATGCATCCCGAATTTGAGATCGTGCGCACGGACGCTGACTACCAGGGCGATCGTGTGATCTTGCACGTAGTCGCGCGGCAGCCGACATTGTGGTGGTCGGGCGGCGATTACGCCGAGGTGCGATGGGTGCGGGTGAGGCTGACGAGCCGCTCGGCGACCGGCAGGTACTGGATGCTGTGAGCGGCAGCCCTGTGCCATGAGACTGATCCCTCGGTTACGGGCCGGTCCGACTGTCTGGCAGTCCGCAACAGGTCGGCGGACGGCGGGGGAGTGGTGTGAGATGTCGAGAGCTTTTCCACCGCGCCTGAAGTGCTCGCCCGCACGGAAGCGCACCGCACCCGGCCGCGCCTGGACACGGACCCGGTGGGAAGCGGTCTTGCCACCGGCCGGTGGCTCAATATGCGCCCGATGATCTCGGAGGCCCAGACGTGCATCGGAACGAAGGCACGGCCCACGTCCGGTGGAGCTGACGCTGAGGCTGATGCTGCGCCGTCAATACTTCAAACCGTCGACCGGCTCAGATGGCCTCGACAACCAAGGGCGTAGTCCACTACCAGGCCTTCCCGCGGATCGGAGGGACGTCGAGGTCGTGGTGCCCGCCGCGGCGCTCGGCGAGCAGTTGGCGGCGGATGGTGCGCCAGGTGACGCGCTCCTGGCGGTGGGCGAGCTTGCGGTACGACTGGAAGCTGCAGAGCTGGCAGCCGCACAGGTTCGGGGCCTGGGCCGACGGCTGCCGGGAGCAGCGGGTGCGGATCTGGCGGTGGGCGGCGAGAAAATCGTCGAGGTCGCACGGTCCGCGGCCGTGCTCGTGGACGTCAGTGAACCAGTGGCGCACCAGCGGGTCTCGCCGCTGCACGCGTTCGGGTCGGTGGATGTCGGTACGGGCCATGCGACGACCTGCCCTTCGGCCGCCCGCGCACCGTGCGCGGGGCTAACGCCTGCCTGACATGTCGATCACCTCCGGAGGGGGAAGCGGAATGAGTGGGTCCAGGGTAGGGGTTAGGTCCGACCGGCGTCGCATCGGTGCGCGATCCGCTTCAGAGGCGGTAACCACAGCTGCTTGCCGCGGCCGAGCCGGTAGGCGGGGGGCGGCGGCGCAGCGGCCGTGGTCGGCCGGCCGGCGCACCACTGACGGTGGAGACCGCGGCGACGGCTCAGGGCCCGCCTGAGCCGTCGCCGTGTTCCTCGGCGCCGGCCCCGTCGATGTCCATCTGCGGCCGTCTGCCGATCTTGCACGCTGGTGGGACGCGGTACGGCTAGCGGTAGTGGTAGCGCCGGACGTGCCAGGCGAAAGCCCAGTCCAACCCGGGGATCACCATGCGACCCAGTCGTACGTCTTCCGCGCGGCCGGCACGGTGGGCATTGCTGCGGGGTCCCTCAGAGCCTTGCCGTGGCGTGGTCAGTTCGGCTCCGTCGATGGTGGGCGGGTCCTGCCGCGCTTGCTTGACTTGTACGCGGCATCCATGGACGAGTATTTCGCCGCTCGGGCGATCATTCCGTGCTCGGTCTGGTCGGCGAGGTAGGCGAGGGCGCTTGCCTCTTCGGCCAGGTCGTCGTGCAGGTGGGCCGGCGCTGCAGGTAGGGCGTGGGAGAGGGCGTCCTGTGCCTGACGGATCTCGGCGAGTGCTGCTCTCCAGCAGTGGCAGCAGCCAGAGGAGGCGTTCTTGCGCTGACCTGACGCGTCTGGTCGTCACACCGCGTTACCGGATACCGGGTTGCCTGCTCCCCACACCTGCGACACCCTTCACCGCATGATCGAGACGCGTGTGCTCAGCGAGGACAATTGGAAGATGTGGCGAGAGCTGCGGCTCGCTGCGCTCGCGGAGGCGGCGTACGCGTTCGGTTCCCAGTTGGCGGACTGGCAGGGCGAGGGCAATCGTGAGGAACGCTGGCGCGGTCGGCTGGCCATCCCCGGCTCGTACAACATCATGGCGATGCTCGACGGGCAGCCCGTCGGGATGGCCAGCGGGGTGCCGACCGATCAGGACGGCGTCGTCGAGCTGATCTCGATGTACGTGGCGCCGGTGGGACGTGGCCGGAGCGTGGGCGACCACCTCGTGCGGGCGGTCGAGCAGTGGGCTCGGCTGGTGGGCGCGGAGACGCTGCGCCTGGCCGTGGTGGAGGGCAACAAGAACGCCTGGACGCTCTACCAGCGGAACGGCTTCCGTGACACGGGTGAGCTTGGCGACCTCATGCCCGACGGCGTGCGTCGGGAGCACACATTGACCAAGAGTCTCGTGGCTTAGCGGTCGGCCGTCGACCGAGGGACTCCGACCAAAGCTTCACAGTAGGTAGCCAGCGCGTCGGGGATCGCGTAACCCATCAAGCGGAGTCAACCGGAAGACGGGCAAAACAACGCCAGCGGGTCAAACCCCTAGCCTTGACCGGCCCCGCTCCTTCATGGATGGCAGATCAGTCTCGGGACGTGCGTGACACATCCGGCTAGACGATCATGTCCTTGACGCTTGTGCGGCTATCTCGTTGCCTGCTGAGTGGTCTGGTCAGGAATCGGTGCGGCGCAAATGTGGTTCGCGAGAGCGTTCTGGTAACGCGTCCACAGAGTCATGATCCATAGGTTGGAGCCGGGGGGTGGCTCCGACGTCATGAGGGGTGACGGGGCTGTTTCGATGAGGTGCAGCAGGGACCAGGCACCTCCGAAGCAGTCGTCATCTCCGAAGCATGTTGCCAGGAGTTGGGCCTCCTCGTCGGTGACGGGTGGGGCGATCGCGCGCAGGAGTTGCTGTCTCTCGTCAAGATCCGCGATCCCGTCCTCCGACAGGTCCTGCTCTGATGGCAGCGGGCCCTTCCGGTGAAACTCACGAACCTCGTCCCTGATTGTCATGGGCTCCTCCTCGCGCTAGATCATTGTGCACCGCCCGATCGTCGGCCAGCCCGCGGCGGTTCGGGTTTGCGGACTTTGAAGCGGGTGATGTCCCTGGCCGTGGCCGACGACCTCCGTCCGGGCAGAGCCGAGTGGGGTGGGGCCTGTCCGGTCAAGGTCGTTCAGCCGCTGGGTGCTCCACCTTGACCGGGCAGGCCCCACCCACTCCACGGTGTGCGGAGGAAGGCCGACGGGATGGCTAGGAGGCGCAGCGGGGGACTCGCCCAAAATCAGCTCTCCGCCGGAGCGGTGTCAATTTGGTGGCTCAGGCTGGCGTACTACGCGGAGAACGTCCGGGATACGGACGGCGTGTGCGCCGAGTTGAGATAACCAGGTCGAACCCTGCTTCAACCGGATCAAGCAGTGGCGTGACCTGGCCACCCGCTATGCAAAACGAGTCAGTTATCTACCGAGCGTGTCTGGTCCTGATCGCCACGCTTATGTGGCTCGCGTGACCGGCAGGACAGGGCCTACGCAACCCGATCTGCCTGAGCGGCCACCCACTGCTCGTGCGCGGCGCTCACCCGGGCCCACAGCCGGGCGCGCGCGTCCCGGTCCACGTCCGACAGCCGCAGCCCAAAAACGTCCGCGAGCACAGCGAACCACTCGCCCTGGCTGTCGAGGATCCTCGGGGTCCGCCCGGCCGCGTCGAGTCGCTCGAGCACCCGCCCGCGCAGCATGTCGACGCCGCGCTCGTCCTGCCGCCCGAATGTCAGCTTCCGCACGAACCCGGATGCGGGCGAGGTCGAAAGGTGCCGGTGTGCGGCGGCGAACGCCTCGATGCTCACCGGTTCCGGTGCGAACACCATCGACGAGAACACTCCGCGCACGTCGTGGACGAACCGCCAGCCTCCCGCTCGAGCCGCCCACGGCTCGAGCCGATAGGTGAACGGGCCCTGCTGGCTCACCCCTGCACGCAGCGGCATCGGCTCGTGCGGCGCGTCGACCAGGCCCGGGTCAACGAACCAGGTCTCGCCCTCGCAGCGCACCACCAGCACCTGATGGTTGATATCCAACCCGGGTGCGTCCTCGTCGGGGCCGGGCCCGCGCACGTCGCCGACATGCCGGGTCACGTCGTACCCGAGGCAGGCCAGCAGCGTGCCGAATGCGCCGTTGAGATGGAAGCAGTACCCGCCGCCACCACCGACGATCCGGGCGATCGACTCGACCGGATCCACGGTGGTCGGCCGTTCCAGATGGATCTCGAGGGTGTCGTAGGGGATGCACTCCCGGTGCGCACGGTGAGCGGCGAACAGCCACGCCACGTCGGGGCGCGCGGGCCGCTCAAGCCCGAGCCGGCCCAGATACCCGGCGACGTCCGCGCGTGGATCGGCAGGGACGGTCAGGGCCGGGATCGGGGTCGGGGAGATCACGGTCATGTGCCGAGGGTATATCAGCGCGCCGTTGACGCCCGCCGCCGCGGTACTGACCCGCGGGCCCTGCGCCGGGGACCTTCTGATCGCCTCAAAGGCAAGGGCAGCCTGCGGCCAAACAAGCGCTCCCCAAGGCTCGAACACAGCCTTCGCCTAGGGCGTGTCCTGCCGATCATGAGCTCCGTGGATCATCCGGGGCAGCGCCGACACCCAACCGGATGCCATAGTGCCGCGATGAAGGCAGACCTGCACAGTTACTTGAAGGGCGGCCGCGACGCGCTGCTGTGGAAGCTCGACGGGCTCAGCGAATACGATATTCGGCGTCCGTTGACCCGGACCGCAACCAACTTGCTCGGTCTGGTGAAGCACTCGGCGGCCATGGAGATCCTCTACTTCGGCGTCGTGTTCGGCCGGCCGTTCGAGCAGGAGCTGCCGTACGTCGGCGACGGAGCGGAGACCAATGCCGACATGTGGGCGACCGCGGATGAGACCCGCGAGGAGATCGTCGCACTGTACCGTCGCGCGATCGCCCACGCCGACACCACCATCGAGGCCCTTGCACTGGATGAGGTCGGCCGCGTGCCGTGGTGGGGCGATGCAGCGGTCACGTTGCACCACGTCCTGGTCCACGTCATCGCGGAAACACAACGGCACGCCGGCCACGCTGACATCGTGCGCGAACTCATCGACGGCGCGGCCGGGCTGCTGCCCAGGAACGACAACCTGCCCCCCGCCGACGAGTCATGGTGGCTGAACTACCGCCAGCGAGTGGAGCAGGCTGCCGTCGACGCCAGCAAACGCAGCAACTAGGTTTTCTGCCGATCATGGAAGCCAGATGACAGCGGCGATGAGGACGAGGCTGGCCCGGTAGAGGGATGCGCGTTTGGCGTAGCGGGTGGCCAGGTCTCGCCACTGCTTGAGGCGGTTGAAGCAGCGTTCCACCACGTTGCGCTTCTTGTAGACCGCCCCGGTCGAAGGCGGGTGGCCGCCCGCCGGCGCTGCCCTTGGCGGCCCGGCGGGCGACCTGGTCCGAGCGTTCCGGGATGACGTGCCGGATCCCGCGGTGCCGCAAAGCGCGGCGGGTGGACTCGTGGGCGTAGCCCTTGTCGGCGATCAGCACGTCGGGGCGTTTGCGGGGTCGGCCCGGTCCCGGCTCGTTGACGCAGATCGCGTCCAGCAGCACCAGCAGCTGGGGGTTGTCGCCGGCCTGACCTGGGGTGAGCAGAATCGACAACGGCCGGCCACGTCCGTCGACGGCGAGGTGGATCTTCGTGCTCAGCCCGCCTCGGGACCGGCCGATGGCCTCGCCATCTTGCGCACCAGGCGTCGCCGCACTGGTCGGGGAGCGAGGATCCGATCCCACGTCCCGTCGGCCGTCCACCGACGCAGCCGTTCGTGGCAAGACTTCCACGGCCCGAACCGTTCCGGCAGGTCACGCCACGGCGCACCCGTACGCAGCTTCCACAGGTTCCCATTGATGACCTGACGGTGATCCCGCCACCGCCCCCGCGCACCACTCGGCTCGGGCAGCAACGGCGCGATCACCGCCCACGCCTCATCGGTCAGCTCACCACGACGCACCACCGGCACATCGTCAACGACCAACCCCTACAAGATCGGCAGGACAGGCCCTAGTCCGCTGACATCAGCAGCTCTGTTGACAAGCTGCTCAGAGGCCAAGGGGCACTCGATGGCCGCCCCTGTCCACGACCTCACCGCGGCACCACAGCGATAACGTCGATCTCAATCAGCATCCCGTCCAGCGCCAGGGCGGGCACCGGGATCAGAGTCCATGCCGGTTTCCGGTCACCCCATACGCGATCGAACTCCTGTTTCACCACCCCAAACTTCTCCTCGTTGTGGTCAACGACGAGGAGGTTGAACTTCGCTACGTCCGACATCGTGGCGCCGGCGGCTGCAAGCACAGTTGCCGTGTTGGCCAGCGCTTGCCTGAGCTGCGTCCCGAAGTCCTCCGCCAGAGTGCCGTCCTCAGTCTCGCCGCCTTGTCCTGCCGGAAGGATCATCCGCCAGTCGGCCGGGAATACCGCAAGATGCGAGTAGGCGTTCGGCCGAGGATCGTAGAGACCCCTTGGGTTGATGAACGTCAGTTCGTCAACTTCTCCCGCGTGAACGTCATGGGCCACGTCGTTTTCCCCCTCTGCGCCTGCTGCGAGGACGCCTGCCCTCAAGTACCTAGGGTGGTCACGAAAGGTGCTTGTATCGTTACCCGCAGTCATCGCGAGTCTAGTGCTCCTGCCATGGCTGGCGGGGTCGGAGTCTGCGCAACCTGCTACTCGACCGCGCAACCGACGCGGGAGCCGGATGCGATCCGATCGTGACATTGGGCTGGGTTGTCCGGTGGCGCAGCGCGTCCCACGTGCGAGGGATTGCCTAGGCACTTCGACTCGGTGACCTTTTCGGTGGAATCCGAAGGCGTCGGCATTGCTGGCTCACGTTTGCCAGGCGTGCGACGTCCGCACATGCCACAAGTAGTGCAGTCGGTCATGCCGCTCGTCATCGTTGAGCCACTCGATGTCGGTACGGGTGGTGCGGTGTTCGCCGGCCCCTCGATCCAGGGCCTTTTCGCAGGCCGCCCCCTACGCCCGCACGTTCGTCACGTAGACACCCGACCCGCTGTGCGGGAGCCTTTGCACTCAGGTGGTGTGGAGTTGCACCCGCGGGTATCGGCCTGGTGCGTTGCGCACGAACTTCTCGAAGGCGGCCAGCGGCAGGGGCTTCGGTATGGGGTGGCGGTGCGGGATTGCGCGTATCGCACGCTGGTAGCTGAAGAACACTTGCGGGTCGTTGGGATACCGGTTGGGTGATACACCTGCGAAGACGCCGGCGATGCGGGCTCGCCGTAGCAGCTCACGCCATTGGTCGGCGCTGGCTATGCCCACCGAGTCGACACCGTGGCAGAACAACCCCAGGTGCAGGTAGTCGTATTGCTCGCCGCTGTTCAGATAGCGGTGCACAGCGTCGAGAGACGGTTGAACAGGGAAAGCGGTCCAGTAGGGCACGGCGCCGGTGCGTAGGGTCCACCACGGGTCCAGCAGCATGAACGAGTCGATCAGCAGCCGGTCACCCGGTAGGTCGCGTTGCCGGTACCACCAGCGGTACAGGTCCGCGATCAGCGGGCTGAGGTTCTCAGGCTCGTCGAACACCAGCCTGCTCAGCCGGTAGCCGTGGCGGTCGGCGAAGGCGGCGAGATCGTCGTGAAGCGCCGGCTCGAAGCCCCATTCCGCTTCCGGGCTCTCGCCGTCGGCTGGCGGCGCCTGCCACTTGCTGACCGGGGCGCCGTAGCGGTGAAGATATCCCGCGACCCGCGGCCCTCCGTCGCGGTACTCCTGCGGTGACATGCCGCCGACGGCACCGAACTGGAACAGATGCCGCTCACCAATGCGGCTCGTGGGCCACCGCTGGCCGCATTCGGCCGTCAGGATGACGCCGCCTGGTTCGAGAACCTCGGCGAGGAACTTCTCGTACGCGCGACCCAGCCGGATGCGTTTGACCCGAAAGTACGCCATTCGGCGCAGCGTGAGCCGATCCTGGCTCGGATCATGCATGTGATGCAGCACCAGATCGGGGTTGCGATCGAGCATCGCGCGGGCGGTGGAGTCGAACGCGTGCGCGGCCAGCACCGGATCGTCGGGCGGAACCCCACGCTGGCGTACGGGCAACAGCAGCGTCTGCGGCAGCCAGGGCACACCCAGCGCGGCGCAGAGATGGATCAGCGCACCATCGGAGGACCCGATCACCACCGCGGGGTAGCGGCGGCGCGGATACAACCCGGCAATCGATCCCGCCACGGCGTCGATGTCGATCTTGGCAATATCCGGCTCGGGACGTCCCTCGGCGCCGCTGAACACGCTGTAGATCCACTCACGGGTGCGCAGCGGCAGCCTCGCGGCAACCATCGCGGCCGGCCGCAACACCCGCAGGGCGGGTTTGCCCAGCGGCGGCGTGTCCCGCCCGTGCAGGAACCGGGCCAACGCAACGACCATCGCGGACGCGGAGTCGAAACCGGCGATCTCACGCGGCAACTTCATGAGCACCTCCGGCCGAATCATGCCCGCCCGCACGGGTATCAAGCAGGCCATGCCCAAGTTCCCGCGCGATGTGACCACGTCGTACCACGACGGGATCCTGGGTCGGATGCGCAGCCGCGCGATCGGTGCGCCACGACCTGGCGTCCCGGAGGTCGTGCTCGTGCAGGGCATGGCCGTGGCCGACTATCTGCTACCAGGCCTGGCCGCGTTCGCCCAGTGGACCCGCGCGCACCTGGTGGAACTGCCCGGATTCGCCGGCAGCGGCGATCCGCCGCACGAGTTGTCGGTGCCGGAGTTCGGCCACGCCGTGGCCGACTGGCTAACCAAGCGCGATCTTGGCCCTGTTGTCCTGGCGGGGCATTCCAGCGGCACCCAGGTAGCAGCCGAGGCCGCCGTGATCCACTCCGGCGTCGCCGGGCTGGTACTGGCCAGTCCCACCGTCGACCCCGTCGCCCGCGGCCCGCTGCGTCTGCTTGTGCGTTGGCAGCTCGACGGCCGGCACGAACCGCCGGGCCTGACCGAGTCGCATCGGCCGGAGTGGAAACGCGCCGGCCTGCGTCGACTGGTCCACCTGGTGCGGGCTCATCTGCGCCATGTCATGGAGGAACCATTGGCGCGACTGACCGTGCCGCTGCTGGTCCTGCGCGGCGAGGAGGACCGGCTGAGCACGCCGCAGTGGGGGCGGCGACTGACCGGTATCGTCGCGGACGGCCGGTACCGCGAATTTCCGGGCGCTCACACGTTTCCCTGGCTGGACCCGCAGGCGTGGTCGGAACCGGTGCGCGCATTCGCCCAGACGGTGCGGCCGTAGGACAACCGTGCCCGCGCCACGGTTCGCCGGGCGCCAGGTCGATCAAGCTACTTGCCGCGGGCCTTGCAGGTGCTGCTGTTGTTGGCCTCGCGGGTGGCGTTGACCAGGTCGGTCTTGTTCATCCCCGGCCACGAATGTCGAGCTTCTTCGCCACGTCCATCAGGTGCTGCTTGCTGGCGTTGGCGTCGACCCCGCCGGCGGTCTTGCCGGAGGAGCCGCGGCCGCCGGCAGCCTTCTTGTCGCTCGGCCCTTCTTGCTCTTGGTCGCCCAGGAACGAGCGCGGTCGGATGGGCCGGTCCGCGAGCGGCCCCTGTTGCGGGGCCCGGGAGCGAACCGGCCGCTGGTCAGGGCGGCCGTGAGTACGATCCAGGCGTGAGCAGGGGCGGCGAGGTGAGGTCCATTCTCCCGGCGCGGGACGGCACGGCGCAGGAACAGTCAGAAGTCGAGCTGATCGGACGTAGCGGGGAAGTGGCTCTGCTCGATGGCTTCCTCGCCGACAGCGCGACCGGTGGTGCTGCCCTGCTGGTATCGGGGGAGGCGGGTGCCGGTAAGACGGCGTTGTTGGACCTGGCCGCACCGCGAGCGGCGGTACGCGGATTCCGCGTCCTTCGCGCGGCGGGTGTCGAGTTCGAGTCGGAGATGAGTTATACCGGTCTCCTCCGGGTGCTGACCCCGCTGCTGGCCGGGCTCGGTCGGCTGAGCCCGGCGCAGGAACAGGCGCTAAGTGTTGCCGTGGGGCTCGCCGAGGGGCAGCCCCCGAGCCAGTTGGCGGTGGCGAACGCGACGCTGTCGCTGTTGCGGGGCTCGACGGTCGGCCAGCCACTGCTCCTGATCGTGGACGACCTGCCCTGGATCGACGCGGTCAGTGCCACGGTGCTCGCTTTCGTCGCCCGTCGACTCGCCGGTAGTCGGGTGGGTTTCCTCGCCGCCTTCAGGACGGGGGAAGGGGGCTGCTTCGAAGGCGCCGGACTCGACGAGCTGGAGCTCAAGCCACTCGACGACGACGACGCTGCCTGCCTGGTGACGATGCGGTTCCCGGACCTGAGCCTGAGGACGCGCCAGCTCGTCCTTGATCAGGCTGAGGGCAACCCGCTGGCGTTACTCGAACTGCCTCGAGTGCTCAGCCAACCGCAGCGAGCGGAGGTAGCGCCAGGTCTTGTCGTCCTGCCGCTAAACAACCGCCTCGAGGGGATGTTCGCCGCACGGGTCAGCCAGCTCCCCGACAACACCCGCAGAGTGCTTCTGCTCGCCGCACTCGAGCGCACCGGGGACATCGGCCTGCTCAAAGCTGCCTCTGCTCGGGAAGGTGGGTTGAGTAGCCTCTCCCACGCCGAACGCGCCGAACTCGTGCATGTCGATATGAGCCGCTCGCGACTCGAATTCCGGCACCCCCTGGTCAGGTCTGCCGTGGTTCAGATGGCGAGCCCAGGCCAGCAACGCTCGGCACACGCAGCACTGGCGGAACAGTTGCACGACCAGCCGTACCGCCGGGCGATGCACCTGGCAGGGGCAACCGAGGGCAAGGACGAGTCCGTGGCGGGACTCGTTGAACGGGCCGCGGTGGAAATGCAGCGACGCGGCGACCCGGTGGGTGCGGTTAGTGCACTACGTCGAGCTGCCGAGCTGAGCCCCCACGGCGGGGACGAGAGCCGCCGGCTTGCCCAGGCCGCCTATCTCCGCGCGGACGTGACCGGTGATCTGCGCGGAGTGCCAGAACTGCTGAACGACGCGCGGCGTGCGGATGCCGCCTCGACACAGTCCCTGGCCTCGGCTGTCGCGCTGTCCTCGCACCGACTTCACATCGACGGAGACCTTGATTCGGCGCACCGTATGGTGGTAGAGGCCATCGATGCGCTTTCCGACCGTGACGCGCCGGATCAGACTCTCATCGAAGCTCTCTACTACCTGGTGGCAATCTCGTCGTTCGGTGCTCGTGACGAACTCTGGCGACCGGTCCACGCGGCGATCGACCGGCTCGGTCCGCGTATCCCGGAATTCCTGGCTCTCCTTGCCACGACCTACGCTGACCCGGTTCGGCTCGCGCGGCCGATGCTCGGCCGACTCGACACGGCGGTCGCGCGTCTGACCAGCGACACCGACCCAGGCCACATCGTTCGGGTGGCGATCGCGGCGGGGTATGTCGATCGGTTGCCCGCCTGCCGCGCAGCACTGTCCCGCGTGGTCGAGCACGGCAGGACCGGTGGGGCCATCACTGCCGCGATCCAAGCGCTCCTGCTTCTGGGCAATGACGCCTTCAGCGCCGGCGAGTGGGACAGGGCGACGCAGCTGTGCGGCGAAGGTCTCGAGCTGTGCGAGAGTCACGGCTACCGGCTGCTCGGCTGGCCGATCATGCACCAACGGGCGATGATCGCGGCCGCGCGAGGCGACATCGACGAAGCACTCGCCGTTGCCGACCAGCTGGACACCGGGGCGACGCCGAGGCGGGTGGGCCTCGTCACCGCCTACGCCTCGGGAATCCGAGCGCTGGCCGCTCTCGGGCGGGGCCAGGCTGACGAGGCGTTCCGGCACGCGAACGCCGTCAGCCCCGCGGGAACTCTCGCCTCGCACCTGCCGTACGCGATGTGGGCCATCCTCGACCTCGTCGACGCCGCCACCCTCGCTGGAAGGCACCGCGAAGTGGCAGCGCACGCGGCTGCCGCCGAACGTGCCCGGCTCCGCGATATCTCGCCCCGCCTGGCGCTCATCGCCATCGGATCGTCAGCGATCGCCGCTCCCGATGACCGCAAGCGAGACCTGTTCGAGGAGGCACTCGCCGTGCCCGGCGCGGACCGCCATCCGTTCGAGTTCGCCCGGATCACGCTGTACCACGGCGAATACCTCCGCAGGAGCAAGGCGGTCGAAGAGGCGTGCGAGCCCCTTGCCGTGGCCCGGCGCATCTTTCAGCGACTACGTGCCGAACCGTGGTCGCATCGAGCAGGTCGTGAGATACGGGCGGCCGGACGCTCCGCAGGCATTCAGCCCGCGGAGCGTGCCGCGCTCACCGAGCAGCAGCGGGAGATCGCGCAGCTCGCGGCGACCGGCCTCACCAACAAGCAAATCGGCGAACGGCTCTTTCTCTCTTCCCGAACCGTGGGAACACACCTTTATCAGATCTTTCCGAAGCTCGGCGTCACCTCTCGCGCCGAGCTCCGCGACGCACTGGCGAAGCTACCCTCGGATGACCGTGACACCTGACAGGAGCGGATCGGCGAAGCTGCCGCCGACCTCGTCGGATTTGGCCCACAGCAGCCAGAAGGCTGGTGTCAGGAGAGGCTGTGATGACGGGTCCTGACGCCACCTGGGGTGGCGCCGGCAGCCGACTCGTCGGGCGCGACTCCGACGTCGCATCCCTTCATGCGTTCGTCGACCGGGCCGTCTCCACAGGCGGCGCCCTCGTGCTGACGGGGGAGGCCGGGGTGGGTAAGACAGCGTTGCTGGAGTCGGCTTCCCAGCACGCGGCGGGAACCGGTACGAGAGTGTTGAAGGCGGCCGGGGCACAGTTCGAGGCCGATCTGAGCTACGCAGGGCTCAACCAACTCCTGTACCCCCTGCTCGACGACATCAACCGGCTCGCCGCCGCGCACTGTCAGGCCCTGACCGTGGCCCTGGGTCTGAGCGGCGGATCACCCCCGGAGCACCTGACGCTGTCGAGAGCCGTGCTGGACCTGCTGCACCAGGCGGCCGGCGAGCGCGGACTGCTGATCGTGGTCGACGATCTTCCCTGGATCGACCGGGCGAGCTCGGTCACCCTTGCGTCCATCGCTCACCGGCTGGCCGGCAGCCGGATCGCATTCGTCGCTGCGCTCCGCTCCGGCGAGGAAGGGTTCTTCGATCGAACCGGCATTGACGAGTACGAGGTCGATCCACTGGACAACGCCGCATCAGCCGCCCTGCTGACGGATCGGTTTCCCGCGCTGGCCGCCCCCGTTCGGCGACGCCTGGTAGCTGAGGCTCAGGGAAATCCGCTGGCCCTGCTGGAGCTACCGGGATCGCTCACCGACCCGCAGCGCACCATGCAGGCTCGGTTGCCGTCGCTACTGCCCTTGAGCCGCCGGCTCCAGAACATGTTCGCCGCCAGGATCGCGGGCCTCCCAGCGCCGACCCGCCGCCTGCTGCTGACCGCCGTGCTCGATGGGACAGGAGATTTGGGCGTACTGCGCGGCGCTGCTGTCGGGCGCCTGTCGACGAATCTCGCGCCTGCCGAAGGGGCTCGGCTGGTGCAGGTGGACCGCGCTGAGGATCGGCTGCTGTTCCGTCATCCGTTGATGCGGTCCGCTGTCGTTCAGCTTGCGATGAGCGAGGAGCGTCGAGAGACGCACCGGTGGCTTGCAGGCCACTACCGGGACCAACCCGACCGGCGGGCGTGGCATCTGGTGGAAGCTGTGGTGAAGCCGGACCCGGAGGTCGCTTCAGTCCTGGAAGGAGTCGCAGACGCGGCTCTCCAGCGTGGCGATGCGGTAGGGGCGGTCACCGCCATGCTCCGCGCCGTCGAAGTGAGTCCTCGTGGTCGCGAGCGGAGCCGCCGGACGGCCGAGGCCGCGTATCTCGGGGCGAATATCACGGGTGATCTGCATCGGGTCACCCAACTACTCGACGAGATTCGTCGAACCGACCCGGGGCGCGCGGCGTCCCTGGCCGCGGCGGTCGCGGGCTCGTCGCTACTGCTGAACGGCGACGGCGACGTCGACACGGCGCACCGGATGCTCGTCAGCGCCTTGGAGATGGAAAGCGACATAGATCTGGCTGAAGAGAAGAATCTCGCCGAGGCGTTGCACATGCTTCTCCTGGTCTGCCTGTTCGGCGGCCGGCCGGACTTGTACGCGCCGTTCGACGCTGTGATCCGCCGACTCGGCTCCCGGACCCCCGAACTTCTCTGGATCACCAGCAAGACCCTCGCCGACCCGGCTCGTACCGCACCGGAAGCCCTTGACCGGCTCGACGCCGTGCTGTCCGGCGTCGACAGCGAGGTGAACCCGAGCCGGATCGTCCGGATCGGCATTGCCTGCGCCTATGTCGACCGGCTGGCCTCATGCCGCCCCGCGTTGTGGCGAGTGGTGGACAGCGGACGTACCGGTGGTGCCGTTGCCTCGGCGATCGAGGCATTGTTCCTGCTCAGCAACGACGGCTTCTTCGCGGGGGACTGGGACCGGACCCTTGCCGCGACCGAGGAAGGGCTCAAACTGTGTGACGACCACGGCTATCGGGTGCTGACCTGGCCCGGGGTTTTCCTGCGAGGGCTCATCCATGCTGCTCGAGGGCGGACGGACGTAGCGTCGTCGCTGGCCGACCAAATGACTGGATGGGCCACCCCCAGGGGCGTTGCCCTGGTGCAGTGCTATGCCGCTCACGTGCGGGCGTTGGCGGCGTTCGGCGAAGGGGACGTTGAGGCCGCATACCAGTACGCGGCTGCGGTCAGCCCCGCAGGAGTCCTGGCCTCCCACAGCGCCCACGCGATGTGGCTCGTCCTAGACCTGACCGAGGCTGCTGCCCGGACGAACCGGCGCCGCGAGGCCGCAGCGCATGCCGCCGCGGCACGGCAGGCGGGAATCGCCGCCATCTCCCCACGTTTGGCGCTGCTCGTGGCCGCCGCCTCGGCTGTCGTCGCTCCCGCCGGCCGGGACGTCGAGCTCTTCGAGGAGGCGCTCTCGGTGCCGGGTACGCAGCGCTGGCCCTTCGACCTGGCCCGGGTCCACCTGATCTACGGGGAACGTCTCCGTCGGATCAAGGCCACCACAGAAAGCCGACGGCATCTCACCCAGGCGCGCGAGACCTTCCAGCGGCTGGGGGCCGTCCCGTGGGTCGAGCGGGCCAGCGCCGAACTGCGAGCAACAGGCATCGCCATCCCCAAAGGTGGCGCCACACATCTCGCAGTGCTTACGCCCCAGCAACAGCAAATCGCCCTGCTGGCCGCGCAGGGCATGACGAACAAACAGATCGGCGCTCGGCTCGCTCTCTCCCCGCGTACCGTAGCCACCCATCTGTACCAGCTGTTCCCCAAGCTGGGCGTCACGTCACGCGCCGGCCTGCGGGACGCCCTCACCCAGCTGTCGGCGACAGAGATCGGCGATCCACCGCGGCAGGACGAATAGGCGGCCGGGCGCAGACGGCCCAGGCGGGGCCATAGGTAGAACAGGTAACGAAGGTCGTTCGGTGTAGGGCCGGGAAGAGCAGGCATTCACCCCGCAGTCCTCAGCTGAGGGGCCGGGCATGCGTAGGCGTGAGGCGTGCCGCGGGCAGGAAGGGGCCCGCCCAAGGCCTTCCCAAAGGCAAGTCAAATGACTGAATCGGCCATCACCACGCCGCCCTACTGTCGTAGACGCGCCGAACGGTGGCGCTCAGAAACAGGAGGAACACAATGAGTGCAGATTCGACGACGAAGAACGTCGTCCTCGTGCACGGCGGCTTCGTCGATGGCTCCGGCTGGCAGGGCGTGTACGACCAGCTCACCAACGACGGCTTCAACGTCACCATCGTTCAGAACCCGACCCTCTCGTTTGAGGGGGACGTGGCCGCCACCCGCTGGGTCCTGGACGGCCAGGATGGCCCGGTCGTCCTCGTTGGCCACTCCTACGGCGGCGTCGTCATCAGCGAGGCAGGGAACCACCCCAACGTGGCCGCGCTGGTCTACATCGCGGCGTTCGCTCCCGACCAGGGGGAGTCGGTCCAGACCCTCATCGCCAACCCGCCGCCCGGCGCGCCGGTGCCGCCGATCCTGCCGCCCCGGGACGGCTTCCTGCTGCTCGACCGGGAGCAGTTCGCCGGATCCTTCGCCGCCGACCTGCCCGCGCAGCAGGCCGCCTTCATGGCTGACTCGCAGGTGCCGTGGGGCGTGGACGCCCTGAGCGGTCAGGTGACCGAGCCGGCCTGGCGCACCAAGCCGAGCTGGTACCTGGTCGCCACCGAGGACAGGATGATCCCGCCGCCCGCGCAGCGGGCCATGAGCGAGCGTACGGGCGCGACGGTGGCGGAGGCTGCTGGAAGCCACTCGATCTATGTGTCCCAGCCCGCAGCGGTGGCCTCGCTGATCAAGGACGCGGCCAGCGGAGCACACAGCCCGTCCTAGCTCGACGACCCCTGGAGACCCTCGTCGCCTGCCGTCGGATGGACGGTCCGCGACCAGGTCTTCCCACGCCACCCCGGCACGTCGAGCCGGCTGAACAGCCGCTGCCGAGCCTGGGATGGATCCCTGCCGACTCTGATTCGGCCTGTTCCTCATGCCTGACCAACTCGGCCGGTATCCACCCGCCGGGGCGCAGCGCTGCGCGCCTTCGTGTCTCCACCCCGAGAGAGAGATAGAAGACAATGAACCTTCGCCGTATCCTGCGGCCTTCCGCCTGGCTCGCAACCGCCGGTGCAGCCGTCGCTGTGGCAGGTGTACTCGCCTCGACGGCCTCCGCCGCGCCGATGCACCACTTCGGCTCGGGAAAGGACAAGCCCACGGTCGTGCTGGTGCACGGAGGCTTCGCCGACGCCACCAACAGTTGGAACGGGGTGGTGAAGCGGCTCCAGGACGAGGGCTACCCGGTCATGGCGCCGGCCAACCCCCTGCGCGGCCTTGCCACCGACTCGGCGTACCTCGCCAGCGTGCTGGGCAGCATCGAGGGGCCGGTCGTCCTGGTCGGCCACTCCTACGGCGGGGCCGTGATCACCAACGCGGCCGCCAACGACCCTGACGTCAAGGCCCTCGTCTACATCGCGGCCTTCGTGCCCGACAAGGGCGAGACGCTCGGAGAGCTGATCGGCAAGTACCCCGGTAGCGAGATCCAGCCCGCCCTGAACCACGTGCCCTTCCCCAACCCGGACGGCTCGACCGGCACGGACCTCTACATCCAGGCCGACAAGTTCCGCGACGTCTTCGCCGCCGACCTGCCGGAGTCGACCACCACGGTGATGTCCGCGACCCAGCGGCCGTTCAGCGCCCAGTCCTTCGCCGATACGACGCAGGCGGCGGCGTGGCACACCATCCCGTCCTGGGGTCTGGTCGCCACCGCCGACAAGGCAATTCCGGCGGAGCTTGAGCGATTCGAGTACCAGCGGGCCGGTGCCCGCAAGGTGGTCGAGGTGAGCGGCGCATCTCACAGCGTCATGGCCAGCCAGCCCGGCGTGGTGACCAAGCTCATCGTCGAAGCGGCCAACGCCACCGACTGACCCGGCGGCATACGCCAGGTGCAGTTCAGGCGCTGCGACGTGCGGGCGGTCAGCCCAAGGACGCCCTTTGGGCTGACCGCCCCGCCGTCCGTTCACCGTCGCTGGTCGTTCACCGGCCGACCGCTCTCCTGAAAGGACGGGATGAGCCGGCCTGGTGCCGGCGGAAGGTCGTGACTCCCGGCGTCCACGTCAGTGAGGTCTCCGGCGGCGTTGATGAGGCCGATGTGTGAGAACGCCTGAGGGAAGTTGCCCAGGGCTTCCCCGCTGTACGGGTCGATCTGCTCGGCGAACAGGCCCAGGTCGTTGACCCGGTCGGCGAGCCGCTCGAAAAGCTGCCCGGCCCGGTCGCGCTCGCCGGTCAGCGCGAGGCAGCTGACCAGCCAGAACGAGCAGATCACGAAGCCGGCGGGGTCTCCCTCCCAGCGGCGTAGCAGCCCGTTGTGAGACAACCGATCCTCGATTAGCCGGATGGTGGAACGCATTTTCGGGTCATCGGCGGGAAGGAAGCCGACCAACGGCATCAGCAGCACCGACGCATCCAACTCCTCGGTGTCGAACGCCGCGGTGAAGGCGGCAAGCCGGTCGCTCCAACCCCGGGTCAGGACGGCTCGGCGTACCTCATCCCGTGCCGCTGCCCACCTGGCGACGTCCGCCTCGGAGCCGAGGCGGGACCCGAAGCGTACGGCTCTGTCCAACGCCGTCCAGCACTGCACCTTCGAGGACACGTAGTGGCGTGCGGCGCCGCGTGCCTCCCACATCCCGGCGTCCGGCAGGTGCCAGTCCTGCTCGGCCCGCTCGATCATCGCGCGCAGCAGTTGGCGGACGTGCGGCGGCATCGGGTCGAGATGCTCGCGCATCAGCCAGGCAGCGGCGAGCGCCTCGCCGGGCACGTCGCTCTGACGCTGCTGCCAGGCGTCGTTGCCGACCATTACCGGGCGGCTGCCGGCGTAGCCGGCGAGGTGGTCGAGGTGGTGTTCGGTGAGGTCCCGTTCCCCCTCCACGCCGTACATGATCGGCACGATGCCTTCGTTCACGCCCATCGACCGCGCCAACCACCCGATCTGCAGGTTGACCTCATCCGTGCAAGCCACGCGCCAGAGCGCCTCCAGTGTGAAGCTGAAGTCGCGTACCCAGCCGTAGCGGTAGTCGTAGTTACGCTCGCCGCCCAACTCCTCGGGCAGGGACATCGTCGGGGCGGCCACCATCGCGCCACTGGGCCGGTAGGTCATGCCCTGCACCACCAGCGCGCTGCGTAGTACCTGGTCCCGGTAGAGGCCACGGTAGTCGTGCAGACCCATGAAGGAGCGCCAGCCCGCGACGGCGTTGTCGATCACCTGCTCGGCGTCGAGCATCGCCGGCGGTCCGGCGCCGTAAGCCGGTGCGTACCCCACGGTGAAGCCACGCGTCTCGCCGGCCCGTACCGTGAACGATCCGGACGCCTCCCCGGCCTCGCAGACCAACGGGACGGTGGCGCGCAGATCCAGCCGGGCCGACGCGGCTATAGCGACCAGCGCGTCGTCCTGCCGCACCAGCTGGGCGGCCATCCGGCCGTACTCGAACCGTGGCCGGTAGTGCAACCGTAGTCGAACCTCGCCGGAGAGCCCTCGCACCACCCGGGCCAGCACCCTCGGCGAGCGCAGACCAACCTCATGGCCCCGCGCACCCGGTTCCAGGGCCAGCGCGTCGATCACCGCCACGGTGCCGGTCGCGGTGGTGAAGACGGTGCGCAGCACGAGCGTATCGGTCAGATAGGCACGTTCCGTGCTGAACCTACCCTCGGGGCGGATCACCCAGTGCCCGGCCTCATCATCAAGCAGGCGGGCGAACACGGACGGAGCGTCGAAGCGTGCAGGGCACCACCAGTTCACCGACCCGGCGCGGTCGACCAGCACCGCGCTGCGACCATCCGCCAAGAAGCCGTGCTCCGCGATCCGTCCGCACCCCATGTAACGGACTACCCGAGCGGAACGGAGTGACACGCCACGTCCTGCCTCGAACCACCGTGCAAAGCCTGACAGCAGCTGAAAACCTCTCAGCACCCAAGCCACCCCCAGTCGGGCGCCTTCCACAGATCACAGTGGGTCTGCTCCGGCCCAAGATCGTTGATATGGTCCCGGCCGTGGCCCAACTCGATCCGCTCGGTCAACCCGCGCTGCCGCCTTACCCATCCGCGCCGTCTGGCGACGAGAGGTCCCAATACCAGCCGTATCCGCAGTACCAGCCCCACCAGCCCGTGACGCCCGACCCGGGCATCAACGGCTTCGCGGTGGCCTCCCTGGTGCTGGGGGTCATTGGTGGGGTCCTGCTCAGCGTGATCTTCGGCATCGTCGCGCTCGTCCAGATGCGTACCCGGCCCTACCGTGGCAAGGGGCTGGCGATCGCCGGCCTGGTGCTCTCCGGTGTTTGGGTGCTGGGCCTGGCCACACTGATCGTGGTGGCGATCGCGTCGGGTGCCGACCGCGACCCCTCCGGCGAGCTGACCGACGGCGGTTCGGTGAGCGCCCGGCAGCTGCGGCCGGGCGACTGTGTCAACGACCTTCAAGACAGCGACAACGTTCTCAGTCTGCCGGCGGTTCCCTGTGCGCAACCACACGAGGGCGAGGTCTTCGCCGCCTTCGCGTTGTCGGGACCCGACTGGCCCGGCGAGGGGCACGTGTTGGAGAAGGCGGACCAGGGCTGCCAAGACCGTTTCGAGTCCTACGCCCCGACGGCGGACTTCGAGTCCTTTGAACTCTTCGTCCTCTATCCGACGCAGCGGGCGTGGATTAGAGGTGACCACAATGTCACCTGCGTCGCAATGGATCCCGCCGGCAAGAGCACCGGCTCCCTGCGCGGCTGACCCCGCGGCGACACGGCCGCACCGCTGCGCCCTGCCTGTACACCGCCAGCGGTGACAGTGCACCAGGGATCCATCCGAGCGAGGGAGGGCGAGGTGCCGTTCACCGGTAGTCACGTCGCGGCCGTTTTGCCGCTGACGCGGTCAGCGTGGCTGGTGCCGTCGGCCTTGGTGATCGGGAGCATGGTTCCTGATCTGCCTTACTACGTGCCGCTGCCGGTGGAGGCGACGCTGACCCACTCGCTTGCCGGCGTCCTCGGCGTTGACGTGGTGCTGGGTTTGGTGGCAGTGGCCCTGTGGCACGGGCTGTTGGCTCGCTTCCTGATCGCCATCTCGCCGGTCCGGCTACGCGATCGCCTACCCCCGCCCGCGCGTCGACGTTCTCGGCCGGCTGTCCGTGTGGCGATGGTGGTCGTCTCGCTGGTGGTTGGCGCGGCGACTCACGTGGTGTGGGACTCGTTCACGCACGACGGGATGTGGGGTACTGCGCACATCGGCTGGCTGGCCGAGTCGCACCTCGGCACGGCCGGTTATCGCTGGGCGCAGCGCGTGAGCGGCGTCGTCGGTGCCGCCGCCGTCGTGGTCTGGCTGGTCCGATGGTGGCGTGCGCGGTCGCCCGCGACCGCGACCGCGCAGTGGTCCTCGGCCGAACGCGTGCTGGTGGTGGTGGCTTGGACGCCATCGGGCTCGCCGCCGCTGGCGGCGCCGCGCTGGCCGCCACGGAGGAGGTGGCACCGCAGCGAATGGTGTTCCTGGCCGTCACCCGTGCTGGCGGTGCCGGTATGACGACCGCGACCGTCCTCGCGGCCTGCTACGCCGTCGTGGCCCGGCACGACCACCGATCCTGCGCTGGCCGCAGCCGCTCAAGCTAGCCCAGGTTGAAAGCTGTCAAGCTCTTATGCCTCGCCCTGATGCCATCCTGACTGCGGCACGCCGGAGTCAGTGCGTGCGGCGATCGGCAGCTCTACGTCCAGACCGCGGGCCCCGTGCCGTCCTGGACCGTCGTCTGCGCCACCAACCGGCTCTGCGCCGGCGTCGGCCTCGTCGAGGGCGAGGGCTGCCCGTGCGGGATGCCCGGGGCGGTGGAGGGCGTCGCCCACATCTGGCCGCACCCCCTCGTCCTCGGTGCGGTCGCGGGGGCCGCACTGACCCGGTAGCCGGGTCGGGCAAAGACGGACGCCCCCACCACCTCACGGCAGCGGGGGCGTTCCGGTGAAGGTCAGGCGTCGAAGCGGACCCGACGGCGGCGCGCCACCACCAGCGCCACGCCAGCGAGCACCGCGATCACACCGACGGCGCCGAGCGCAGTGGCGTTGACACCGGTGACGGGAAGGCCGCCCGGCGCGGCGCTGGTGGTCGGCGGGGCGGTGGTCGGCTTGAGGGGGTTGGACTCGCAGCCAATCCCCGGAGTGCCCCTGTTGCCGTCCAAGCCCCACGGGTCGTTGTTCACGTCCACCAACGTGACCCGGTACTTCACGTCAGAGCAGTTGACCGTGCCGGGAGGGTTGGGGAAGTCGGCGCACAGGTTCTGCTTGGTGCCGGTGTAGACGTACGCCTCGCAGTCGCGCGGCTCCGCGGGCTGGCTGGTCGGCGGGGTGGTCGGCGTCTTCGTCGGTTCGGCGCCCGGCTCGACCGCCTGGAAGTTGATGGCCTTGCCGTCGATCTTCAAGTTCTTCACGACCACTGTGCCGGCGGTGCCGTTGTCGTACACCACGCCGGCCGCCCCGATGGCACCGGCTTCCGCGACGGTGAAGGTGACCGCGCCGTCCGCGCCGCACTGCGTGCCGCCGCCGATGTTCTGATCCCACGAGTTGGTGTTGACGCCGCCGACGACGACGAAGACGCGCGGGGCGCCACCGTTGCACACCGCGCCGTCGGACAGCTCGTAGGAGAAGCTGATCTCGGTGCCGGTCTCGACCTCGACGCCGAGGTTCGCGGCCTCGACGGAGGTGTTGCCGCCGGTCAGCGTGACGGCGTGCTGGCCGGTGATGGCCGAGTCACCGTTGGCCGTCCACACCGGATCGCCGGGAACGGCCTGGGCGGAACCGGCCAGAGCCAGGGACGAGAGAACGAACGCGCCGACCGCGGCGCCGACAATCCTGAGCGTGCGCATAGAACCCCTCGGTTGAGTGTCGGTTCCCGCCTGTCGGCGTGAACTGGGCAGTCCGACAGGATCAACGACCGTCCGGACCACGCAGAACCCGAGGAACACTACTATCAGTCGTCAATCCGTGACTGTCACCTGTTCGGGCCCGGGACGGTCGGTCGCGCGGCCCACAGCATGCACGCTGGACGACAGAGCGGATCGGCTGTTCGGCCCATGCCCGGCTCCTGCACGCCTACCTCGCAGCGAAGTCCCGGGCACGGGCGACCTGAGAAAATGCCTGCTGCACCACCCTCGACGCCAACCAGGGAAGGGCGACCAGTGGAGACCGACATGCAGTACGCGTTGATGCAGGCGGCCTAACGAGGCCTGGGACACCAACGAAGCGCAGCGGGTCGAGGGCTTCGACAACATCATCGTCATCCCCGACACCGTCCTGAACGAGGGGGACGGCCCTGGGCTTCAGCAAGCATGCCTACCACGCATGGCGCGCCGACCCGGTCTCACAGCGCCACTGGGACGACGCCCACCTGATCAACGCCGCCCTGAACATCCACCACGACGACCCCGCGTGCGGATACGGGCGCGTGATCCTCATAGCTGAGGCTGGGGAGCTGGTCGTGCCAGCTGTACCAGCCCCACTGAACAATGAAGCCGTCGGCGTCGCTGTCCGGCCCTGGCTCCAGGCCGTCGACCGGCTGGGCAAGAAACTCGCGGAACGCCTTCCACGCCGCCTCCACTTTTCTATGCCGCGAGTCGCGCGTCCGGTTACGTCCAGGCAACATCGGACATCAAGTAGCCGATGTGAGGTCAGTAGTCGAGGTAGATCGGGGCTTCGGCAATGCCGTCGTACACCGTGGCGACCTGCAGTTCGGGGTCATTGAAAAGATGAGCTTCACCCCGGTATACGGCAATGACCTTTTCCCCGCCCCGCCACCAGGTGTCCGACACGCCGGCGACTTCCGGGAACGGTTCCAGGTTTGACAGATCCAGTCGGTCAACAGCTGCGCCCCGCACCTTGGTGATCTCGGACGCCCAATGAGCAGCCCGGTACACCAACGCCAGGGACTCGACCCAGCCGGCGACGGACTCGTGCAGCACTGCCCTGCGGCGACTGTCCTCGATGCCGAACTCCCCACGAGGACCGATGAAAAATCCGTAAGGCATGGAGAACCGCTGGTCACCCGCGTCGAACCACCAGTCACCCGTCGAGTCCATCTCGGGCATGTCGCTACGGAAGATCTTCGGGCCACCTTCATAGTGTGGCGCTGGAGGTAGCAACAGGCCCCCCCACATGGCTTCGAACGCTGCCATCCGGTCGACGACGGTGGCCGGAATGCCGTGGTTGAGCCAGTGGTCGCGGATGTCGCTGCTCATCTCGCTGTAGAGGCGGTGTCCGTCGCCGTGGACGAAGCTTCCCGCACGCCTGGTCAACGCAGCCGTTATGGGTTTCTCCTCAACAACTCGATCATCGGGGCATGCGCATTCTGCCGGTTGGTCGCTCCGCTCTGCCAGGACTTTCTCGACGGAAGAAACCGTGGCGGTCAGCATCCCCATCTGCCGCTCACCGCGCTGCATCGCTTGACCATGCGCCGAGGTGAGGGAGGGACTGTTAGCTTGCCTCGCGGTCGGGGGACGCCGACACTTGCCGCGTGACGACGGTGTACGTGATCGACGGGAGGCGGGTGCAGACGCTTGAGGACTTCTGGCGAGTGATCGGCGAAGCTGTGAACGGTCCGGGTGGGTACTTCGGCCGGAACCTCGACGCGCTCCACGACTGTCTGCACGGAGGGATGGGTGCCCCCGAGGACGATGACTACGTCTTCGAGTGGCGCTACCACGAGGTTTCCAGGCGCAATCTTGGATACACCGAGACGGCAAGACAGCTGAGAATCCGGCTCGATCGCTGCCATCCGTCGAATCGGCCCTTGGTCAAGGCTGATCTCAGGGCCGCGAAGGCTGGAACCGGGCCGACCGTCTTCGACTGGCTCACTGGCATCCTCGACCAGCACGGCAAACTTCGTCTGGCATAGCGCTACCGCGGCTCAGGCTCGGGGCAGGCGTCCTCGACCCGTCTGTTTGAGGTTCCTCCCGGGTCTGGACACCGTCCCCTCCTGGCCGACGACGCTGGGGCTTGTTGACCGAGTCGAAAGCATCCGTCATGCCGCTGACCGCGCGGTCAGCCATCGACGGCGGCCCTTTCTCCCTACGCTGGCAGCATGGCCACGTGGACATGGTCGGATGCCTGGGTCTTTTCGTCGATCAAAGGCACCGGTCCGGACGATGGTTACAGGCTGAGCGAGATCCTCATGACGGCCGACACCATCAATCACGCCGTCCTGACCGAAGCCGAGTTCACCCGTGCAGTGCCCCGCCTTCTGGCCGTGGGCCTAATCGGGGCCGATGCCGAAGCCGACCGCTACTGGCTTACTGAGACCGGTCGGGCGCTGTACCGACAGCGGATGAAACGACGCGGCCTGTTCGGCTGGATGGACGCGATCCCTCCGGCGTTGGGCCGACTCGGCGAGCCGCAGGACAGCGCTTGGTCTCTGCCCGCGGGTGCCTTCGACCAGGCGGTTCGTGAGTACCTCAAGCAGGCCAAGCAGACCCTCAAACGGCTGGGCGGTCCAACAGTCCAAGATCCGCCAGTGTCGTGATGCAGCTTCTCGGTTACTCGATGAGCGCCTCCCTGACGCGTGGGCGCAGCATCCAACCGACGTACTCTTTGCCGCCGTCCGCGCGCTTAGCGTCGGCCACCTCGGTACGTCCGTGGCAAGTGTCAGGTGCGCCCTGGTCAGTCGACCATTAGGGCGAAGACCGACGACACCGGCACCGGCCCCGCACACCGGGAGTCGTTCGACCGGGCGCGGCTATCGCCCATCACGAAGACGGAGTCGGCCGGCACGGTAACCGCGGCGAACCGGCGCGGCCCGCAGTAGTTCGGGTTCGGCGGCTCGTTGAGCGACGCGTCCTCAGCCACATACGGCTCGGCCAGCGGCTTACCGTCGACCGTCACCTTGCCCGAGGTATCGCAGCAGGCGATGGTTTCGCCGCCGACCGCGACGACGCGTTTGAGTAGCGGCGCCTTACGGTCACCCCAGAGACCGCCGGGGGAACGGATCAGGACGACATCGCCGCGCCGTGCCTCATACGTGCCGGTTACTGTCCGTGCGGTGACAACCTGGCCGGCCTTGACCGTCGGCTCCATACTGACGCCGCCCTGGGTGAACTGTTCGGTGGCTCCCGTCTCGGTCGCGTCACCGTCGCCGCAGCCGGCAACAGCCATCACGAGAAGGAGCACCATCAGTCTGCGCATCCGACGGATCCTGCCAGAAGAGCCGGTGCCGTGCGGTCCGCCGGGCGCGGGGCTACCCGGCACTGCTGCCCCAAGTCACATGCGCTGTCATGCCGCTGAGCGTTCGTCAGGCTGTGTAACGGAGCGGCTCGGGCGTGGGTACGTCCGGCTGCGCGACGTAGTCGGCGCGCGTCGCCAGCTCCCGCGCATGCAGCGTGGCCACGGAAGTGACGCTCGCGTGCGGCCTGATGGATGATCGTCCGGTGGAGCGTGATGCGGGGTTGCTTCGGGATGCGCTGAAGGCGCTGTTCGAGGATGAGGTGCCGGTTCGGCCTGGTGCCATGGCGATCGTCGCGGCGTCGCCGGTGACCACACCGGAACACCGCGAGGTGCTGGCGCGAGTGCTGCGTGGGTCTGTCGCGGACCTCCTGCGGCAGCGCGGGCCGGTCGCGTGGCGGCCTCAGGACGTTGCGCAGGTTTGCGCGGCCACCGGGCTCACCCGGGCGGAGAGCGCGTTG
This sequence comes from Micromonospora phytophila, assembly GCF_023656545.1. Classification (GTDB taxonomy): domain Bacteria; phylum Actinomycetota; class Actinomycetes; order Mycobacteriales; family Micromonosporaceae; genus Micromonospora; species Micromonospora phytophila. The sequence goes on from NZ_JAMOKF010000001.1 coordinate 74,086, forward strand.
CTGCTGGCCGGGCTGCCACTGCGCGACTGGGACGATGACGACTTCCTCTCTGAGGCGCAACTCGCCGTCCTCGGCCTGACCGCCCGAGAGGCGACAATCGCGCGCATGGAACTGATGACCGTGCCGGTCGAGCATCGCGTCCGGGTCCTCGACGCGGCCATGCCGAACGAGCCGGCCGTGCTGTGGGAGAACGGTCCACTTGTCGGACGGCTCTGCGCCACCTGGATTGCCTTACAAGGCCACCGCATACCCGTGCCTGAGCAACTGCTCGCCGACCTCGGTACGGTGATGGGGTTTCCCACCGGCATTCTGCGGGTTTTCGGCGCACCGAGACCCGGAGATTGGCTGCACACCGACGGCCGGTGCCGTATCGAGGCTGGTGCCGTGCTCACCGAGGCGGCGGACGGTGGCGAGCCGTTCAGCGACCGGCACCTGCCGAGTGCCGCTACCGGACTTGCTTGGCTGGCCTATCACCTGCCGGCCGGCGATCCGATCCGGGCGAATCTTGCCAGTGTCTACCAGTTGATCCGGGACCGGCTACGCAACCCGGATCTGCTGATCGGCACAGTCCTGCTGCGCGACGACGCAGTACCGACGCCGCTCCCGCCGGGGGTCATGGTCGGCGCGTCCTACCAGTCTGGCCTGACGTCGTATCACCTGCGTCCGGCTGCGATCGCGGACCCGGATGATCCCGCGCTCAACGTCGTGCCAGATCACAGCCCCATCTCGGTCCGGCTGATGCTCGACCCCGCGTTCGAGCGGATGATCAGAACGCTGGAGACGAGTGGTTTGCCCGCTGGCGCGTACAGCCAGAACGCTTTGCTGTCCGCGCCGGATACCGTCGAACGGATCGCCGCCCGGTTCGGTCTGAACCGACCGGAAGCGTCGCTATATCTGCAGGTCCTTGCCCTGCCAGACCCGACCGAGCAGAACCTGTTGCGTTGGAACGGCTGGGACGACCGGCAACTTGCCGACCTCGGCTCGACGCTGCTGGCGAAACGGTTGCTCGTCGAATCCGAGACACCCGGACGCCGCCTCGCCGTCCCCGGACCGTGGCTCAGCCCGAGGTTCGTACCGCCCTTCGAGGCGTGGAAGTCTGCTCTGTACGGGGTCGGTCCGGGTGAGGAGCCGCTCTACCGGTGGGTTCTGGTCACCCGCCCGCTGACCGACCTGTTCCACGACGCCGCCAGCCGCGTCATCATCGAGTTCCCCCATCCCGCACGTTGAACGCCTCCAAGATTTCCATGATCTCCACATCAGACTTGGTCATAGGTCTCTCCGGGGCCGGGTCAGCACTTGATCAGCAATCAGAGCCAACCCGACCGGGGGACTTCCCCATTCATCGACTGTTGGTCGCTCAAAATCAGGCGCACTGATTTGCCGCAATCCGCGCGTCACGTAGCGTGAGGGTGGCGCCTGCCGCTCGCCGACCGGAACTGCCGATGAGCGGATGCCCTGGAGGCTCATGGGGTGTGATGATCGGCAGCGATGAACAGCAGTGATCATTCCGTGTCGATGACCGTGACACTGGGTTGGGTGGTGGCGCCGTCGCGGTCGGTAGTGCTGGCCTGCGGCGGGTTTCTCGATGAGTGGACCGGCCTTGGGGAGTTTTTGTCGGTTCGTGCGAAGCGGGCGGCGGATACGGGCGGTGCTCACCTGCAGGACTGGGTCGCCGAGGCGGTCGCCGTGCCGGCCGGACCAGGAGCGTTGACGGTGACTGCGCGCACCCGGCCCGGTACCTACGGGGCGATCGACACCGTAGCCACGCTTGACATCGACCTGAACCTGCCGTGGTCGGCGGTGTCAGCCGGAAAGGAACCGGTGGTGCTGGGTGACCTGCCCGTGGACCCGTGCGGGATGGTCATCGGTGACGCGGTTGCGCTTGATTCATGGGTCGGCTTCCTGCCTGCGGCTCGCACTGTTGACGGGTTAGCTGACCTGCGGATCTGGGGTAGAGGCGATGAGGAGGCCTGGGCGCACTTTGGTGCGTAACCGATTCCGGCCTTCCACACCAACGGCCTGCACGGCTGGTTGGATCTACCCGTCGAAGTCGCGCAAGAGCGGGCGGCGGCGATCAACCGGTGGGCGGTCGCGCGGGGTCACTTCGCGCACATGGCGTCGGTTGACCTGCACAGCCATCAGCATCTCGGATGGCGAGCCGGCTGGCAGGATTCCCTCGGCGCCGGAGTGATCGAGGTGGCCGGCTGCCCGATCCTGTGTGTCGGCTGGGCACCCAGCGAACTTCAGCGATTCACAGCAGGCAGGTCGTTTGGACAGGTGTACCCGCTGACTCTGGAGCACGTGGCGGGCAAGGCCGTGCTGCGGTGGAGCATCCCGCCCGCCGCCACCGAGGTCTGACGAGTTCGGCAATCGACACTACGACGCTGATACCTGCACGCTCATGCCGCTGTGGATCGAGCGTGGGGGCAGCCGGTGCGCCCATCACCGCCCGTAGCCGGGCCTCGCTGGCACGGACGTTCTGTCAATGTGAGCGACATTCGTCGCTGGTTGTCGCCACCGGCGCCGTGGCAGGCACCACGGGCGGGTCCGCCGACCGTTCGATGGGCCAGCTCCTAACCGGGCCTGCTCTGTAGCTGCTCATGGAGCTGGCCAGCGGTATTGACAACCGCAACGAATTCGAACACCTCAATCTGGTCGACGTCGAAGCTGCCGGTGACGATCGGCGGCGGCGCATAGGCATAGATCTGGCCGGCGTCCAGGCCAAGCCCGCGCCGGTGGTATGCGGCCCCAGCGAGGCCGGCCAGAAGGTACCTGTCCCGGCCAGCCCCGGTGTCTAGCTCGGCCTTGAGGTCGGCACGGGTGTTCCACCCCGGTACCAGGTGCCCTTCGAAGCTGTCGAGGAACCATCATGCCCCGTCCGCAGACTCAAGGAACACGTCGCCGAACAGCGAGGTGAACCGCGGAGCCTTACCGTCGAGATCCAGCCAGGTCCATGACTCCAGCGCCCGAGCGTATTGCTGCTCGCTGAACTGCTTGGTGAGTTCCATCGCGCCATTGGATCTTGTATCCGCTCACGTTGCCCCGTTAGCACAACAGCGACATCCGGAACTGCCGAGAGCCGTGCGCCACGTGAAGCAACAAGGGAGCGACGCCGATGGAAACGAGCTCAGGTTCATGTTGGTAGATAGCCGAGGAAACTGCAAGATCTGGGGACTCATACTAGCGGTGAAGACATGCGGCTGACGGGTAGGACGAGATCAACGGTGAGTGAGCACAGCGTGACTGCGGTCCGGCTGGACAGCGCCTCGTCGGCGGAGCGCGAGAAGATCATCGTCGGCGTGCAGGACCTCCTGCTTGCCCGCGGAGTGATTCTCCCCAACGACCGTCGTGATGCGTTATGGCAGCCAAGCGAGTGGAAGCCAGGTCCGGCCGCGCGTATGGCAGTCGTCGAGCCGGTCGACTGGTTTGACGCCTTCCTCCATACGGCTAACAACGGCGTCGACATCTGTGGCGATCGCGATGTCTACCACCCTGCGGAAAACGATGAGGCACCGCGATGCCCTCATTGCGCGGCCGGCGTACCGACGGTCTACACCGACTCCTATGGCGATTGGCTGGAGGAGTGGTTGACCGCCGGCCGAGAGCCGCTGTTCACGTGCGACCGGTGCGGCTGGAGCGGGTTGGTGGGTGACTGGACCGGTCAGTTCAGCGTACTCATCGGCGGTCCCGCCGTGACGTTCCACAACTGGCCGCCGCTATTACCCGCGTTCACCACAGACATCCGCACCGCTCTTGGCGGTCGTACCGGCATCGTTGTCAGCCACTGGTGAGGTAGCTCCGACGCCCCCTTGCCGGACCGGGAACCGCGCGCATCTGCGCCGATCGGGCGTCAGGGGCCGCAACTGCGAGACCGACAAGTCAGCCGACCGCTCGTGCCGACGAGCGGATGTCCAGGGCCGTTACTGACAACGTTCAAAACTCGCTGCGATAACCTCCGCAGCTTCGCGAGTCTGTGTCGAGTGCGCCAAGAGCGCCTGGGCCGTCAAGACCAAGACCCGGTCCGAGTCGTACGGGATCGTCCAGTGCCCCTGCCACCATGGCTCTTCGTCGTGCTGATAGCCCAACTCGATCAATCTGGAGCCGTCGTCGGCCACGCGCTGATCCAGAACCGTCTGCCCAGCGGCGACAAGGGCGTGCGGATCTACCAGTCGTTCCTTCGCTACCGGGCCTTGAGGGAAGATGGTCGCCTCGCCCGGTCCGTGCAGGTAGAACGGCGTGCCGTCGCCTTGGTCCTGAGGTGACTCAACGGTGAACTGAGTGGGCCAGCGCAGACGGAAGGCAGACGTCTCGACGAACCAGCAGGGATGGCTCGGCCCATCTGCAACGTCCACGACGTCTCTACCGTCGGGGAGTTGATTTGGCTGGACTACCACGTGCACGGAACCGGAGGCAGTCCAGCGAGTAACCCGTACGGCGTCCGAGCCGGCCTGGTGTCGCTCGAACGTGTACGGCCAGTGCGGTGTCAGCGCTATTCCGTAGCCGGCCAACCGGGCGAGGACATGTCCCACGGTGTCGCAGCGTAGCTGATCATCGTACGAGCCTTGCCCGCCGAGACCGGGTGCACGCTTCTGCCGCCGACAGCGCGTACGAGACGATCGGATCTAGCCGATGAGAGGGGGCGCCGCTGGTCCGGTCTGGACAGCTCCAGAAACCCTCGGAGTGCATCCTTCATGGTGTTCATCGTCCGGCTGCGCCGGTCGGTCTTTCGCGGATCGCCTGACAATCGAGATCCGCCCGGCGGCTCCGCTTTCGTCAGGCATGAGGACTCGGATCTTCGTCGGGTGACGGCGCCCGGGCGGGCGGTACCGGAGACAGATCCCGGCGGATGCCGGTGATCCCGGCCGCCTGTTCGTGCGCCCGGTTCAGGATCGCCTCCGCCTCCCGTCGGGCGGCGGTCACGATCCCCTCGGCTTCGAGCCGCGCCTCGGCGCGGTGGTTGTCGGCCTGCTCCTCCGCGAGTCTGAGGATCTGTTCTACCCGGGTGCCCAGGCCGCTGAGGGTTGGCCGCTGCCGGTTCCGCCGTCGTCGTTCCGCGACGGCCGCGGTTCGTGTGGTCGTCCGGTCGCCTGCCACCCCGGCATCCTCGTCGCGGTCGACCAGGCCGTCCCCGACGAGATCGGATTCCGTCGTACCGGCCAGGGAGAGCGCGACGCCGAGCGCGGCGATCGCGACGCCGGACCAGACGGCGGCCGGCCCGAGGGATGGACCGACCGTGGCGCCGACGCCGAGCCCGAAAAGGACGGCGGCAGTCTTAGCCGGCTTGCGCATAGGTCCTCCTCGGGTGGTGCCGGTGTGGGGCTTCCGGTTCCAGCATGACGAACGAGTCAACCCGGGCTGATTCCCGACGGCGAAAGGTCCCGGCGGTGCCCGGTCGGCTCGCACGCCACCGTCACCCCCGACCAGTTCCGCAAGCTGGTCCGCCTGGTCGCCGAGCGCGGTGGTGACGCCATCGCCGGCGGGCGGCCGCCGTGATGGCCACGTGCGCGTCGAGGATCGTGGTGACAGCTGCCTCGACGTCGGGGAGGGGCAACTGCTGGAACCGGGCAAGTGCGGCCCGGCCGCAGCTGGACGAGGGAGCATCGCGGCGAACTACTTCGGACGGTGATCCGTCGCGAGGTGGGGAAGCCGGTCGGGAGTAATAGAACCAACGCCCGGAGCGCCTAACGAAGGACGCGAACACTGGTTCAGCCGGCTCATGCGGTCGGCCCTGACTCGGTCCTAATAGGAGGACGTGTGCACTTATCTCATCGGTTGGCGGTACGCGATTCGGCGGCTGGACCATCGGCCAGGCGTCGCGCGCGCACGGCCCTCACCCTCGCCAGCGCCTTGACCCTCGTCGCGGGCATGGTCGTCGCGCAGGCGCCATCGGCGTCAGCGGCCGACTCCACGGCGTACCTCGAGGGTGTAATCGGAGTCGGAGATGTGGCCGCGGGCGGCGGCAAGGTCTTCGTCGCGGCGCTCGATCGCATCGTGGTCGCGGACTCCATCGGCACCCCCACCGGTGCGATCACCGGCCTGTCGGGCGCGCTCGGGCTGGCCGTAACACCGGACGGCGGCCGGCTGTACGCGGCGCTCAGCGGTTCGAACGAGCTGGCCGAGATCGACACTGCCGCCCTCACCGTCACCCGGCGGATCAACCTGGCCGCGTACCCGTGCCCGTCGAACCTGTCGCTGTCTGGCGATCGGCTGTGGGTGGGTTACGGCTGTGACGGAACCTGGAGTGGCGGCATCCTCAGCCTCGACCTGTCGGCACCGGCATCGGAGCCGGTCCGGGTGCCGAGCAGCAGCATGTACGGAGCTCCCGTGGTCGCTGCCGGGGGTGCCAAGCTGGTCGCCGGCGAGTCGGGGATCAGCCCGGGCAGCCTGCGGGTGTACGACGTGAGTGCGGGCACCGCGACGCTGCGCGGCGAGATCAGCGGCCACACCCACTCGCTCTACAACCTGATCGACCTGGCCATCACGCCGGACGGTTCGACGGCCATCTCGGCGTTCGGCTCCCCGTACCGGTACGACGGCTGGGACACCACGAGCCTGACCAAGGTCCGTAGCTACGGTTCGGAGTCCCCGTTCCCGGGCTACCCGTACGCGGTGGCGGTCAGCCCGGACGGTCTCCACGTCGCGGGCGGCCGCGACTCCGGTCCGCGTGTTTCGGTGTTCAACGCGGCGACGGGGGCCAAGACTTACACGGATGACAACCGGACGGGTGAAATCGTCCGGCGGGCCGTCACCTTCTCCGGCAGCGATGTCTTCGCGGTGCTGCGGAACCCCTCGACCAACCAGTTCCACCTGTGGCGGCTGCACGGCGCCACTCTCCCGGGGTCCACGCTGACCCTGTCGGCTCCCGCCGCCGGGACCGCGCTCGAGCCGCTCACCGTGACCGGCCGGCTCACGCTGGCCGACGGATCCGCTCCGGGCGCACAGCCGCTCGTGGTGACCCGCCGAATGCCCGACGGTAGCCGGGCGACGATCGACGGCGTGACCACTGCGGCGGACGGAACGTTCACGATCACCGACACGCCGCCGGTCAGCGGATCCTACGGCTACGACGTGCTCTGGGACGGTAGCTCCGCCTATCGATGGGGCACGGCGTCGGTGACCGTCACCGTCGCCAAACACCCGTCGGCGCTGAACCTGTCGGGGTCGACCGTGATCGCGGCGGGCGAGCCGGTCCGGATCACCGGCGCACTGGACCTCGGCGACCAGGCGCCGAAGGCGCCCACCACGGTCACGGTGGCCCGGACGGTGGCCAACAACTACGGGACCACCACCACGCAGCTGGCCCCGGTCACCACCGGCGCCGACGGTACCTTCGCCATCAGCGACGCGACGGAGCAGGGCGGGCAGTACACGTACACAGTCGCCTGGGCCGGTGACGCCACCTACCTCCCGGCGCGGGCGAGCCACGTCGTCGCCGTGTCGTCGACCGTCTCGCGGATCACGGGCAGCATGGAGCAGCCGGCGTATGTCGACGTGGCGTACCGGGTCACCGGCCGGGTCACCTTCGAGGTTGGCCAGTGCACCGGTCCGCTCACGCTGCACGTCACCCGTACGGTGGGCACCGGGCCGACGAAGAGCCTGCGCGACCTGACGACCGACGCGACGTGTGGCTTCACGCTCGAGGACACGCAGGCCTCGGATGCTGACATGGCGTACATGATCACCTGGGACGGTGACTCGACGCACCGGGGCGGCACGGCCACCGCCAAGGGGAGCGTGCGGAAGCAGCCAACCTCCATCTCCGCCACCGGGGGGGTCAACTCGAGCGACTGGCCCTACAAGGTCTCCGTCATGGGCTCGTTGACTGGGGACGCCACCGGTCCGCTCAACGCCGTACTGCCGCTGACCGTTGTCCGCACGAACCCGGACGGGTCGACGACCGCCATCCGTGATATCACCACCGAGAAGGACGGCACCTTCAAGTTCGTTGACGCGCCGACCAGCGAACGGTCCGTGTACGCGCAGTACCGCTACCAGATCTCCTGGTCCGGCAACACCGCCTACACCGGGTCGAGCGCAGGCGTGACGGTCACGCTCAGCACGGCCGGCTGAACCGGAGGGTGGGGATGTGCGCTCAGGTCAACACCCGAGCAAACATCCCCGCCCCTCGTTCACGCTGGCCGCAATCCATCGCCCGATACTCCACCGAGTCAGCGACCAACAGCACTAGCGCTCGTTGCCGTTACCGGCTGGTGTGTCCCCGTTTAGGGGTTCGAGCACGAGGACCGGGATCTGGCGGTCGGTCTTGCGCTGGTAGTCGGCAAAGTCGGGGTAGGCGTCCACCGCTCGGCGCCACCAGAGAGCCTTCTCGTTCCCGAACACCTCGCGGGCACGGTACTGCCGGGTCACCACGCCGTCCTGAAGCTCGATGATCGGCTCGGCGACCAGGCTGGCGTACCACTGCGGGTTGGTCGGCGCGCCGCCCTTGGACGCGACAGCCGCGAAGCGCCCCTCGTGCTCGACACGCATCACCGGCGTCTTGCGAACCTTGCCGGTCTTGGCGCCCCGATAGGTCAACAGCACGGTGGGCAGGCCGCTGATCGTGACGCCGTCGGTCGTGCCGGTAAGCATGATCTGCTCGACGTGCTCGCGGACCCACGCCGACGCGCTCGGTTCGTAATCGCCGGTCAACGCCACGCCCTGATCAACGTGCCCGACCCGTCGCGATTCCGTGGCTGGACCGTGCCGGCGGCCGTGTGGGTGGCCGGGGCGCCTGGTATCCACGTTGCCGGTCATGGTCTGGAGGATGCCGGGCAGTTCTGCCACGGTCTGGGCGGCCAGACCGGTCACGGTTTCCTCCGCCAGGGCGCGCTATAGCTGCTTGACCTGGTCGGCTAGAGCTTTGCCGCTATCGGTGAGTTCGACGATGCTGGCGCGCTTGTCGGAGGGGGCGGGTTTACGGCGGATGTGGCCAATGGCTTCGAGCTTGCGGGTCATGAGCGTGACGCTGGGCGGCTCGCAGCCGAGCGCCGCCGGATGCTGGTCGCCGGGCTGTTCCTGTTCTCCGCCTCGAGTCTGGTCGGCGGCCTGGCAACCGCTCTGGAGAGCCTGGTGGGGGCCCGCGTCGCGCAGGGCGTCGGCGCCGCGATGCTGGCCCCGGCGACGCTGGCCGTGATCAACACCTACTTCACCGAGCCGCAGGCGCGCGCCCGGGCGTTCGGCGCATGGTCCGCCTCGGGCGGTGTGGGCGGGATGGCCGGCGCGCTCGCCGGCGGCGCCATCACCACCGGGCTGTCGTGGCGGTGGGTCTTCCTCATCAATGTACCGATCGGCGCCGTGCTGATCGTACTGGCCATGATGTCGCTGGTCGGCACGCGAGCCAACCGGCGGGAATCGCTCGACCTCACTGGCGCGGTCACGGGAACAGCTGGACTGGCCGCGCTGATCTACGGGGTCATGCAAAGCGCCGACCACGGCTGGACGTCCGTACGGGTCCTCGGGCCAGCCGGGACGGGCCTGCTCCTGCTCGTCATCTTCACAACGGGCTGCCGTGGTGGAGGCACGTTTCGCCACCCGACCGATGATGCCCCTGCGGCTGTTCAGAATCCGGACCGTGGTTGTCAGCAACGGCATGCTGCTGCTGTTCGGCGGCATCGCCATTGCGATGTGGTACTTCACGTCGCTATTCATGCAAAACGCACTCGGCTACAGCGCACTTGAAGCCGGGCTCGGACAGACGCCCGCGGCGGTGACGTTCGTGGTGATCGCGCGATTCGCCGCCAACCTGCTGCCCCGAACCGGCGTACGCCCTCTGGTACTGGCCGGCTGCGCCTGCTTCCTGGTCGGCTTCGGCTGGCTCGCCCAGGCCCACACCGACAGCGATTACGTCACCAGCGTGCTCGGACCCACGCTGCTCATCGCCGTCGGCATCGGGCTGACCTTCCCCACCCTCATGGCCGCGGCCACCGCTGACGTTCCCGAGGGCGACGCGGGGATTATCGGCGGCCTGGCCAACACCGCGACTCAGGTAGGCGGGTCGGTAGGCCTGGCGGTGCTCGCGACCGCCGCCAGCGCCAGAACCGCGATGCAGGCCGGTGTGAGTTCCCCGGCGGCCCTCGCCGCCGGCTACGACCTGGTCTTCCTCACGGCGGCCGGGCTCGGCCTGGCCATCGCGGTAACCAGCGTGCTGCTGCCACGGCACCGGCGCGGCTGACCACCGGTGTCGCCGCGTGCTTGACAGTTGATCGACGTACTGCTATCTGTTAACACAGTTTCCTGATGCTTGCGGCGCCCACCGGGACGGATCCGCCGCACCGGGCCACCGACCGGCCCCTCAGCACGCCGCCCCTTCCCGAGGAGCACCATGGTTCGCAAGAGAAGAGCTGCCTACATCGTGGGCGCCCTGCTGATCGGCGTCGCGGCGGTCGGCTACGGCCTGCCGTCGGCCAGCGCCGCGACCGCGGGCCCGATCACCGGCCTTGCCGGCAAGTGCGTCGACGTCGCCGGCGCCAACCCGGCCAACGGCACGCCGGTCCAGCTCTACGACTGCAACGGCAGCGCCGCCCAGACGTGGACGGTCGGCAATGCCGACAACTCCATCCGGGCACTCGGCAAGTGCCTTGACGTCACCGCCGCGTCGACCGCCAACGGCGCCAAGGTGCAGCTGTACGACTGCAACAACACCGGCGCCCAGAAGTGGACGGCCAGCAGCGGTGCGCTCGTCAACTCCGGCTCGGGCAAGTGCCTCGACGTCACCGACCGGAGCACGGTCAACGGCGCCCGGTTGCAGATCTGGAGCTGCGCGGGCACCCCAAACCAGCAGTGGACCCTGCCCGGTGGGGGCACGCCCACCCCCACCACCCCGGCGGGGGCCAACCTCGACGACCCGGCGAAGAAGGACGTCGCCATGCAGCTCGTCTCGGCGGCGGAGAACTCCTCGCTCGACTGGCGCGCGCAGTTTTCCTACATCGAGGACATCGGCGACGGGCGCGGCTACACCGCCGGCATCATCGGCTTCTGCTCCGGCACCGGCGACATGCTGCAACTTGTCGAGGCGTACACGCGCACCAAGCCGGGCAACGTGCTGGCCGCGTACCTGCCGGCGCTGCGCGCCGTCAACGGCAGCGACTCGCACGCCGGCCTCGATCCCAACTTCCCCCGCGACTGGCGGGCCGCGGCCACCGACCCGTTGTTCCGGGCCGCGCAGGAGGCCGAGCGGGACCGGGTGTACTTCAACCCGTCGGTACGCGACGGCAAGGCCGACCAGGTCCGCGCGCTCGGTCAGTTCGCCTACTACGACGCCGCGGTGATGCACGGGTACGAGGGCATGCGGGCAATCCACAATCGCGCTCTCGCCCGGGCGAAGCCTCCGGCTCAGGGCGGCGACGAGCGGGCCTGGCTCAACGCCTTCCTCGACGAGCGGGTCATCGAGATGAAGAAGGAGGCGGCCCACTCGGACACGTCCCGCGTCGACACGGCCCAGCGGGTCTTTCTCAACAACGGCAACTTCGACCTGAACACGCCACTGGTGTTCGCCGTCTACGGCGACCAGTACCGCATCGGCTAGGTGCCTGCGGATTTGATGGCGACGGCCGCCGCGGCCTGCTCGGCCTGCTGCCGGATGGTCGGGTAGGGCCGGCCGGCGCCAACGCCACCCGCCTCCCGCGCGCCGGCTTGACCTCAACCTCACACGAGGTTCTAGCCTGCTTCCCGGAGGTACGGCATGAGCATGGAAGTTACCGCGTGGATGTCCCTGCACCACGCGATGAACGCGCAGGACGAACGACCACTGTCGCGGGCGACGTTGAAGCGCATCGCGCGGTTCGCGCGGCCGCACCGTACCTTGATCATCAGGTTCCTGCTGTTGAGCGTGGTGACAGCGGTCCTCACGGTGGCGGCACCGGTGCTCGCCGGTCGGGTGGTCGACGCCATCGTCGACGGTGCCGACAGCGGCATCGTGATCCGCCTGGCGGTGCTGATCGCCGTGATTGCCCTGGCCGAGGCCGGCCTGGGTCTGGTGACGCGGTTCCTGTCAGCAAGCATCGGTGAGGGACTCATCGTCCAGCTGCGGACGGCCGTCTTCGACCACGTCCAGCGCATGCCGGTGGCGTTCTTCACCCGGACCCGCACGGGCGCGCTGGTCAGCCGCTTGAACAACGACGTCATCGGCGCGCAGCGGGCCTTCAGCGGCACCCTGTCGAGTGTGGTCGGCAACGCCGTCACACTGATCCTGACCCTGGCGGTCATGCTGAGCTTCTCGTGGCAGATCACGCTGCTGGCGCTGGTGCTGCTGCCCATCTTCGTCCTCCCGGCCCGCCGGATGGGTTCGAGGCTCGCCCAGTTGCAGCGCGAAGCGGCCGAGCACAACGCGGCCATGAGCACCCGGATGACCGAACGCTTCTCCGCACCCGGAGCGACACTGGTCAAGCTGTACGGGCGTCCGGCCGAGGAGTCGGCCGAGTTCGCGGCCCGGGCACGACGTGTTCGCGACATCGGCATCCGCGCCGCCATGCTCCAGTGGGTCTTCATCACCGCACTCACCGTCGTCGGCTCGCTGGCGTTGGCCCTGGTCTACGGGCTGGGTGGTCTCTACGCCCTGCGGGGCAGCCTCGACGCCGGCACCGTGGTCGCGCTCGCGCTGCTCCTGTCGCGCCTCTATGCACCGTTGACGTCGCTGGCCAGCGCCCGGGTCGAGGTGATGAGCGCCCTGGTGAGCTTCGAGCGGGTGTTCGAGATCCTCGACCTCAAGCCGCTGATCCTCGACAAGCCCGACGCACGCCCGCTTCCCGACGGGCCGCTCGCCGTGGAGTTCGACGCGGTACGGTTCGGCTACCCGTCGGCTGACAAGGTGTCGCTCGCGTCCTTGGAGGATGTCGCGAAGCTCGATACGCGCGGCGGCGAGGAGGTGCTGCACGGCGTGTCCTTCCGCGCCGAGGCGGGGCAGATGGTCGCCCTGGTCGGGTCCTCCGGAGCAGGCAAGTCCACCATCGCCCAGCTCGTGCCGCGCCTGTACGACGTCGAGGATGGCGCGGTGAAGCTCGCCGACGTCGACGTACGCGACCTGTCGGCCGAGTCGATCCGGACGGCACTCGGCGTGGTGACCCAGGACGGGCATCTGTTTCACGAGAGCATCCGCGCCAACCTGGCGATCGCCCGGCCGGGCGCGACCGAAGACGAGATGTGGGACGTGCTGCGGCGGAGCCGACTCGACACCCTGATCCGCTCACTCCCGGATGGGCTCGACACCATCGTCGGTGAACGTGGGTACCGCCTGTCGGGCGGCGAACGGCAACGGCTCACCATCGCGCGGCTCCTGCTGGCCCGTCCCCGTGTGGTCATCCTCGACGAGGCCACGGCGCATCTCGACTCCACTTCGGAAGCCGCAGTGCAGGACGCCCTCGCCGAGGCCCTGGCCGGTCGGACGAGTGTGGTCATCGCGCACCGGCTCTCCACCATCCGCGCGGCCGACCAGATCCTCGTCATCGAGGACGGACGCGTCATCGAACGCGGGCGACACAACGACCTGCTCGCCGCTGGCGGCCGGTACCAGGAGTTGTACCGCACCCAGTTCGACCAGGAAGGGCCGCCGGTCCCGAAGGAGCGGGTCGCGACCGTCTGAAGGACGTCTTCGTGCCGCCGCCCGCCACGGTCCACCCGTGGTAGGCGACGGCCAAGCCGGGGTCCGTCGTCGTCGCCGGATTTGTCGTCGTCATCACGGTGCAGTCCGCCTTGCCGGCTGGGCCAACACCGCCAGCGCGCCGCGCCCACACCACCGCCGCAAGTCGCTCCCACACTCCACGGCATTCCCATACCGGACAATCCCGGAACACTCCGGGTCCTGGCATCACCATGTCCGCCTACACCGACGACGGAGTATCGTTCGCGAACGTTGTGGTCGAGAACAGCACGGATTGGCAGACGACATGCTGGGGGTCGAAGAGCTGGAGGCCGCGCTTCCCGCGATGACGCCGTGGCGTGTGGCTGGGGGGCGCAGCGTGGACTGGGTTGTCCTTGAGGCGGCCCTCGGGACGGCGCTGCCCTCGGACTTCCGCTCTCTGGCGGAGGCGTACCCGGTGCTGGTCATCGACGACTTCCTCATGGTGTCCGCTCCGACGCCCGGTACCGAGGCGTTGTGGGGATCCGAAAGCCGGGAGGACGAGATCCTGCAGGATCTGTACGAGATGGGCGACACCGAGGACTACGTTCCCTTCCCGCAGCCGGGAGGCCTGATCGAATGGGCGGCGTCCAATTCGGGGGACTCCTTCTACTGGCGGACGAGTCCCGCGGACCCGGACGCTTGGCCGGTGGTCGTCCGCGGAGACAACGGCGACTGGTCGGAGTTCCCGGTCGGTGCCGTCGAGTTCCTGGCCGGCGTGTACGGGCGCACCATCCACGTGCCGGGTATGCCCGGGGACTTCCCCAGTCAGAACCCGCAGGTGCTGGGCCTGAGCGACCGCATCGACTGATCGGCAACTGATCCGCAGGCACACTGTCTTGGTGGGTGACATGGCGGGCAGGCTGTCGCGCTCGTGTTGATCGATGTGATCGTGGGCTGGCGGACCGGTATGGATGATTTGCTGGCGCGGTTCGCGCACCGGTTCGGGCGTGCGGAACCACGCCGGCAGGCGCTGAGCTATCTGGTCGGGTTGCTGTCGCCCCTGGCGAGCAGGAACGGCTGGACTCTGGCCGAGGCCGCCGGCGATACGACGCCGGATCGGATGCAGCGGCTACTCAACCGGGCCGCGTGGGACCCGGGCGCTGTTCGCGACGATCTGTTCACCTAAGTGGCCGAGCACCTTGGGCGCGACGACGGGGTGCTGATCGTCGATGAGACCGGCTTCCTGAAGAAGGGGGTCAAGGCGGCCGGGGTGCAGCGGGGGATACGAGGAGATGCGCGCCCACCCCGACGCGCTGGCGATGATCCGGGACGAACTGCACCGGCTCGGTTGGCCGACAGACCAGGCCGACCAGATGGTGCGGCGGATGGACCGGACCGGCGAGCCGACGGGTGTACCTGTTCCGGTGCCTGCACTGCGGCGCGCACCTGGCCTCCTGGGACATCGGATGATCGACGGCGGCAGGGACAGGTCAGTGGCGCCGGTGCGTCGGTCGATGATGGTGCTGGGATGTCCGCAGAATTCTGGACACCCTGCTGCTGATCGGCACGATGTCGGTCGGCCGCTCTACGGTGTGCGTCGTGAACGCCGTCCAGACGTACCGATATCTCCAGCCGTCGGCCATGCGCGCCGGTGGCCTCGACCTGCAGACCTGCGGTGGCCCGGCGGCCAATCCGCGTTTCTTCTCCGGTTTTCTCACCACACCTGCGGCGGCGGCCGCTGGCCTGCTCGCCGTAGCCGAGGTGGCCCGTACCCGCTACCACCAGCCGGTCAGCCCGGCCAGCCTGGACCCGGTGGTGACCGGCAGCCGGGGCCGGCTGCGCTTTGAGTCATTCTCGGGCTGCTGCGGGGTGTACGCCCGGATGGACGTGGTTCCGGCCGGCTTCGACGGCGAGATCGTCGGTCACGGCACCACCAACGTCGACGTCAACCCGCCGCTGCGGGAGGCGCTCGCCCGGGTTGGTGGGATCGAGCCGCTGCACGTGGCTGTAGGCCCGGACGACCTCACGGTCTCCACGATGGAGGGTGCGGTGGTGGAGCGGAAGGTGCCGCTGCCGGGGCGCTGGTTGCGTGGCTTCGCCGAGGTGCACGTGCTCACGGCCGGGTTCGAACCGCGCGCCGAGATCCCCGCCGCCGAGGCCGCCGCGTTCCTGGGCCGGCTGCCCAAGGCCGGCGACCGATCGGTGCTCTGGGCGGTGCCGGCCGGGCGGACCCTCCGGCTGACCTCGCGGGCCGTGCCGGGGGCCGTCTGTCTGTCCGGCGCGGGGCGGCTCGCGGCGCTGCGCGGGCTGCTCCGGCACGCGCGCACCCTGCGGGTGTACGGGCCGGCGGTGCGCGCCGGTTCGCCGGCCGTGCCAAGCACCTGGGAGCTGGACACCGGGGCGCTGCGGCTGTCGCTGACACTGTCTCCCGAGCCGTACCGGGGGTTCTCCGGGGAGGGGGCCGCCCTGCTCTCGCTCGCCGGTGACGAAGTGATCGACGACGCGGAGCTGGTCGGCGCTCTGCTCGCCTGGGACCCGACGATCGACGTCGCCGCGCTGGCCGACGCGGCCGGCCTGCCCGACAACCGGGTCCGCGCCGCCCTGGCCCAGCTCGGCACCGCCGGACGGGTCGGCTACGACGTCGCCGAGGGTGCGTACTTCCACCGGGTGATGCCCTACGACGGGGGCCTGGCCGAGCGGGACAACCCCCGCCTGGTCGGCGCGCGGACGCTGGTGGAGCAGGGCGCGGTCCGCCTGGACGGGAAGCACGCCACCGTACGCAGCGGCGACGAGGAGTACCGGGTACGCCGCCAGCCCGACGGAAGCCTCACGTGTTCCTGTCAGTGGTGGGCGAAGCACCGAGGACAGCGCGGCCCGTGCAAGCACGCCCTCGCGGTGTCGATGGTGGCGCCGGCGGAGGTGGAGGTGTGACGGACTTCTTCGAGTCCCTGGTCCGCGGCGACGTCGCCGCCGTCCGGTCGGTGCTGCACGCGCTGGACGAGCCGGCCCGGCGGGCGCTCGGCGACGAGCTGATCGCCCACGTCCGGCGTCGGCGGGACAACTGGTGGTGGGGGAAGGAGGCGACCGCCCTGGCGGTGGCCGCCGTGGGCACGCTGAGCACCGCGACGAAGGCCGCGGCGCTGCTCGGCCGGCGGTCGGTCATGCTGCGGGACGCCGACCCCGAGCCGGTGGTCGCTGCGGCCCGGCAGCGGGGAGTGACGTGGCTGGCCGACCTGGCGTACCGGCTGGCCGACCGGCTGCGCCGCAGCGAACCGTGGGAGGGCTGGCACTTCACGGCCGGACTGCTGCTGGCGGAGAAGGTTCCACCGCCGACCGGGGACGCGTTCGTCGCCGGCTGGGCGTACGCGATGTGGTGGCAGCGACCCCAGGACCAGCAGCAGCAGCCGCCTCTGCTCGACCGGCTGCGCGCCGACCCGTTCCTGGACGCGCTGCTGCCCCGGTTGTTCGAGGTCGACGGGGTCGGCGCCGACCTGGCGTTCGGCGGCGACGGGCCTGCTGTGCCCCGCGCACTGGCCGCGCTGGCGACGGAGGGACGCCTCGACCGGGCGGCACTGCTGGACGGCGTCATCGGCCGGCTGCTGCGCGGCGACCGACCGGGCGCGCTGCGTCCGTTCCTCGCCCTGCACGAGCAGCTGGCACCCACCCCCGACGAAGTGGCGGCGCGGGCGAGCGCCTACCTGCGGCTGCTCGCCGACGGGCCGGGACCGGTGGCCGGCCTGGCGCAGCGGGCGCTGCGGGATTCGGCTGGCAACGTGGAGGTCGGGTCGCTGCTCGACGCCGCCCGGGTCGTGCTGGGCCGGCCAGAGAAGGCATTGGTGCGGGCGCAGCTGTCCTGGCTGGACCGGCTCGCCCGGCAGCGCCCCGAGCGGGGGGCAGAGATCGCGGAGGTCCTCGCCGTGGGCGCCGAGCACCCCGCTGCCGACCTGCGGGACCGGGCGGTGGCGCTGGCGCAGCGGCACGGTCATCGGCCGGTTGCCACGGTCAGGATCGCGGTGGCTGGTGACGAGCTGCCGCGGCCGCCGCAGCCGGCGGCCGCCCTCCCTCCGATCATCGAGGTGGACGAACTGGTTGAGGAGGTGTCCGGGCTGTTCGGTCGGCGCTGGTCCGCGCCGGCCGTGGAGCGGGTCCTCGACGGTCTGGTCCGGCTGGCCACCACCGAGCAGGACCGGCTGGCGGCCGCCCTGCTGCCGGTGCTGCGACGCGGGCAGGTGGGCGCCTACGACCACCCGTGGGCGGTGTTCAACCTGCCGGTCCAGCTGCACGGCGTCCTGCTGGCCGCCGCCGCGCCGGCCGAGGCGGCCACCCGCCGCGACCAGTGGTCCGGCATCCTCAGCCAGTCGCTGACCCGGAGGTTACGCCCATTCCGGGGCCGGCCGGCCGTCGAGCCGCCCCGCCAGTCCGCGCTCACGCTGGTGTACTGCGCCCGGCTGGCGGAGATCGGTCAGCGGTTGGACGGGCGGGAGGACGCGGGGCTGCTGGCGGCGCCCACCTCGGCCACCGGCGCCATCGAGCCGATCGCGCTCTACGAACGCCTGGCCGCTCTCGGTGACCGTCCGATCTGGCGGTGGGATCTCACCCAGGCGCTGCTGCGGCTGCCCGTCGGCGTGGACGAGGCGCTGGCGACCCGGGCCGAGGCGCTTCGCACCGCGGCCGGCGACGAGCTGGCCGGCTGGCTGCGCGGAGACAT
>NZ_JAMOKF010000199.1 GCF_023656545.1 Micromonospora phytophila
GTGACCCGATCCGCCCTGGCCCGACCCGCCGTGACCCGATCCGCCATGGGCCGGGGCCGGCCTAGGGCCGGTCGGGGCCGCGCCCGGAGGGAGTGGGGGCGGCCCCGCCCGGGGATCAGGTGGTCGCGGCGCAGGTCAGGCTCGGCGCGGTGTTGCCGCCGGCCCAGGAGCCGAGGAAGCCGAACGTGGTGTTCGCCCCGGCGCCCAGCGTGCCGTTGTAGCTGACGTTGCGCGCGGTGACCGCCGCCCCGCTGCTGCTGACCGTCGCGTTCCACGACGAGGTGATCCGCTGGCCGTCGCCGAAGGTCCAGGACACGGTCCAGCCCTTGATCGCCGCGCCGCCGGCGGTCACCTGCACCTCACCCTGGAAGCCGCCGGACCACTGCCCGGTGACCCGGTACGTCGCCGAGCAGGCGCCCGCTGGCGGCGGGGTGGTCGGCGGCGGCGTGGTGGGCGGGGGCGTGGTCGGCGGCGGGGTGGTGGGTGGCGGTGTCGTCGGCGGGGTGCCCGGCCCGCCGGAGAAGTCGACGTCGCTGCACAGGTAGTACGACTGGTCCAGGTGGCTGGCCTGCCAGATGGTGTAGAGGACGTGCCGGCCGGTGCGCCCCGACGCGGTCGCCGGGATCTCGATGGAGACGCCGTTGGTCTCCGGCTTCCACTGCGACGCCGGGGTGTTGCCGATCTGGCCGACCAGTTCCAGGTCGTCCCAGCCCAACGGCTCGGTCAGCGGGTCGAAGCCCTGCTTCGTCGCGTACACCCGGATGTAGTCGGCGCCGTGGCTGGCCTGGTCGTACAGGCGGACCTTGAAGCTGTTGCCCACCGGGGCGGTCTTCCAGGCGCCGACCGCGTCGAGGGAGTTGTAGCGCCCGCCCTCGGTACGCCCGCCGCTGCAGAGCTGGCCGTCCGGGATGGCGGCCCGGTGGTTGCCGGCGACGCCCTCGCGGAACAGGCCGTTCCAGTTCCACATGGTGTTGGGGTTGGCCTGCCAGGCCTGCCAGCACATCGGATCCTCGGTGGCCATCCGGGGATTCTGGAAGTCGCTGGCCCAGCGTTGCCAGCAGCCGTAGTTGCGCGAGGCCGGGTCGACCACCGAGCCGTGCGCCGAGACGGGGTTGGCCAGGGCGGTGGTCAGCAGGAGGGTGGCGGTCGCCGCGACGGCGAGCAGCCACAGGACGCGGGGTGATCGGAGCAGAGTGGACACGTGAGCCCCCGAGGGGAGAGGTCGGACTGCGACGACGCCCGGACGACGCGGGAGTTGCCCCTCCCGTGCCCGTTGCGTGGCTCCCGCGACGGCTCTGCCCGGCAGACTCGCACAGTCATCGGCTCACGTCAATGCCGTGGGTCCGGGGTGGCGACGCCGGTCAGGGCTCCCGGCGCATCGGCGTGTGCGGGATGCCGTCCTCGAGGTAGGCGGGGCCGCTGACGGTGAAGCCGTGCCGGGCGTAGAGGTCGACCAGGTGCGACTGGGCCTCCAGCACGCAGGGCCGGTCACCGACCACCTCCAGTGCGGCGGTCAGCAACCGCCCGGCGTACCCGCCGCCGCGGGCCCGCGGCGCCACCACCACCCGCCCGATCCGCGCCACGCCGCCCGGGTCGGCCAGGATCCGCAGGTACGCCAGCGGGGTGCCGTCGGCGGCGAGCCAGAGGTGGCGGGTGCCCGGCTCGACGTCCCGGCCGTCGAGCTCGGGATAGGGGCACGCCTGCTCCACCACGAACACGTCGATCCGGAGCCGGAGCAGGTCGTGGAAGGTGCGGGTGTCCAGGTCGGCGAAGGAGGCGACGCGCACCTCGGGGTTCTGCGGCACCCCGCGATGTTAGGCCGCGTCCACCTGCTCGGCGGTCGGGGTGGCGCGGGCGGCGGCGCGCCGCCGGCGTACCACCGTGCTGCCGGCCGCGACCGCGAGCAGGGCGACGGCGACGGCCGTGACCACCCACGGGCCGAGCCCGTCCAGCCAGCCACTGAGCGCGGACTGCACCCGGCCGGCCGCGTCGACGACCGGGTCGTCGGCCGCCCGGCCGGAGAAGAGCCGGATCTCGTACCAGCCGTACCAGGCGACGTAGCCGCCGGTGAGGACCAGCAGCAGGCCGGCGATCCGGCCGAGCAGCGGCGCGGCCCGGCGGGTGCGGCGCACGAGGGACTCCCGGGCGAGCGCGACGGCCAGCGCCGCCGCCCCGACCACCAGCCCCATCCCGACCGCGTACGTGACGAAGAGGCCGATGCCGGCGACGGGGCTGCCGGCGCGGAACCCGGCGACCACCACGGCCAGGAACGGCCCGATCGTGCAGCCGAGGGAGGCGATCGCGTACGCCGCGCCGAAGAGCGCCATCGAGGTGAAGCGCATCCGCACGGCGGGCCCGGTGGCCAGCTTCGGTGTGAGGGTCGGCAGTTGCCGCCCGGCGAGCAGCCAGCCGCCGGCCGCCACCAGAGCCAGCCCGATCAGCACCGACACCCATGGCAGCCGACTCGCGACGGCGTCCGCGGCGGGCCCGGCGAGCAGCCCGAACGCGCCGAACACCGCCACGAAGCCGACCGTCATCGCGCCGGTCAGCGCCAGGGCCCGGCCCACCGGCGCGAGCGGTCCGCGCTCCGCCGCCGGGCCGTCGCCGAGCACCAGCACCGAGAGGTACGCGGGCAGCAGCGCGAAGCCGCACGGGTTCACCGCGGCGAGCAGCCCCGCGCCGAGGGCGAGACCGTAGGGGGCGTCGGGCATGTCAGCTCAGCCCGGCGACGCGCGTGCGCAGCTCGGCCTGGGACAGCGGGCCGTTGTGCACGACCTTCCCGGCCGAGTCGAGCAGGACGTAGTGCTCCTGGCTGGTGACGTCGAAGCGGCGCCACACCGCGCCGTCGTCGTCGGCCAGGTGGGGAAAGCCCGTGATGCCGGTGTCGCGGGCGAAGCGCTTCATCGCCTCGGCGCCGCTGCCCAGCCCGGCCACGCCGATCAGGTTCACCCGGGCGGCGTTGTCGCGCTGCACCGCGGCCACCTCGTCGGCCACCCCGCGGCAGCGGGTGCACCAGGCCGCCCAGAACCACAGCACCGCCGGCTTCCCGGCGAGGCTGCTCCCGGCGAAGGAGCCGCCGTCGATGGTCCGGGCGGTGAATTCCAGCGTCTGCGGCACGCGGGCGGCCGGGCTGGCGCTCCCGGTGGCGCTCGCCTCGACAGTGGGCGTCGCGGCGGCGCCGGCCGTGGTGGCCGGGGCCGCGCCCGGTGACGGCTCACCGCCGCCGCCGCAGGCGGTAAGGCCCAGGACGGCCGCCGTCAGGACGAGCGGAACGATCCGTGCTGTGGTGGCTGGCATGTCCGGATGCTAGCCGGGCCGCAGGGCGCGCCGACCTTACCGCTCGGTTACGCGCCGCCGGGATGGTCGGCCGCCACCGCGGGTTCCTCGACCGCCGCGACGGGTTCTCGTCAGGCTGGGCGGGCGCCGATCGCGTCGCGGATCTGGGCGCCCTGGTCGCCCTCGACGGCGCGGGCGCAGTGCGCGCAGCAGAAGAATCGGCCGGACACTTCCACGCCGTGGCCGACAATCTTGATCTCGCAGTGCTCGCAGACGGGCGCCATCCGGTGGATCGCGCACTCGAAGCTGTCGAAGGTGTGCACGTCCCCGCTGACGGTCCGCACCTCGAACGCCATCCAGTAGTCGTTGCCGCAGACCTCGCAGGTAGCCATGATGAAACCCCCCTGAAATGGACAAGTCACCTCAGCGTGGAGCAATCGCCGCACGCCGGCAACCGGAACGGGTGAACCTGATCCGGTTCCACGGCGAGTCGTCCCCGGCGTGTCGGCCGTTGGTACCGATGGAACGCCTCGACTCCGGAGGGAAACGTGATCAAGCGCAACAGGCTGTTCGGCAACCAGACCAGGGTCACCTTCTGCCTGCCCCGGGACACCCCGCCCGGCACGGTCAGCGTGGTCGGCTGCTTCAACGGCTGGGAGCCCGGCCGGCACGAGTTGGTCGCCCGCCGCGACGGGACCCGGACGGTGACCGTCCGGCTCGGCCCGGGCGAGTACCGCTTCCGCTACCTCGCCAGCGACGGGGTCTGGCTCGACGACGACTCCGCCGACCGGGTGGACGAGCGCGGCAGCCTGCTGCTGCTCTGAGCGGTGTGCCGCCTCGCCGGGGCCGTGGCCCCGGGCCGATGGCCCGTCCCACCGGCTGAGCGACGGCGGCCCGCCGCTTGCGTCGGAACCGACCGGGGCGGCGGGCCGGACGCAGGGAGCGCAATCAGATACGTCGATGTTTTTATTGACAGGAGTCTTTACTGTTAACAAGGTTTAAATTATGTTGGGTGGCACCTCACCAGCTCGATGCCCCGAAGGAGCTGCCACCATGCGTCGAAGAATCACCCTCCCGCTCCTGGCGACGGGCGCCGTCGTCTCCACCCTGGCCGTCGCGGCGCCCGCCCAGGCGCACGGCTACGTCTCCGGGCCGCCCAGCCGCCAGGCGCTCTGCGCCCAGGGCCGCGTCCCGGACTGCGGGCAGATCAGGTACGAGCCGCAGAGCGTCGAAGGCCCCAAGGGGCTGCGCAGCTGCCATGCCGGGATCGCCCAGTTCGCCGTCCTGAACGACGACAGCCGGGGCTGGCCCGCCACCTCGGTGGGCAGTTCGGTGACCTTCACCTGGACGAACACCGCCCGGCACGCCACCAGCAACTGGGAGTACTACATCGGCGGCACCCGGATCGCCGTCTTCAACGGCGGTGGGCAGCAGCCCGGCTCGACGGTTTCGCACACCGTCAACCTGGGCGGCTACTCCGGCCGGCAGAAGGTTCTCGCCATCTGGAACATCGCCGACACCGCCAACGCGTTCTACTCCTGCGTGGACGTGCAGGTCGGCGGCGGGGCGCCGGGCCCCAGCCCGACGCCCACCACGTCACCCACCCCGGCGCCCACGCCGACCGCCACGTCTTCCCCGCCGGCGCCCGGCGGCACCTGGACCGCAGGCCGGGCCTACCAGGTCGGTGACCAGGTCACCTACGGCGGCGCCAGCTACCGCTGCCGCCAGGCGCACACCGCGCTCCCCGGCTGGGAGCCGCCGAACGTGCCGGCCCTCTGGACGCAGGTCTGACCGTACGGCTGCGGCCCGCGCCCGTCGTGCGCCGCAGCCGGCGACACCCCCGCCCCGATCGGAGAACGGCATGCGCCGCCGGCCGCCCGTCGCCCTGCTCGCCGCCCTGCTGCTGACCGCCGGCTGCGCCACCGGGCCGATATCGCCGCCACCGCAGTCGCCCCGGCCCGCCACCGGGGCGACCGGTGAGCGGGTCAACGGCCTCGACCTGGTCTTCCTGACCACGATGGTGGCGCACACCGAGCAGACGCTTCAGATCGTGCGGCTGGGCCGGGACCGGGCGAGCGACGAGGAGATCAGGACCCTGGCCGCCGCCATCGAGGTGACCGAGGCCGACGAGCTGGCGACCATGCGCGCCTGGTTGCGCGACGCCGGACCGACCGCCACCGCCGGCGGCCACCGCCACGAACACGCCGGGCACGCCGATGCCGACCTGGCACGGTTGCGGGCCGCCCCGCCGGCCCAGGCCGACGGGGTGCTGCTCGACGTGCTCAGCGACCACCAGCAGGCGGCGGCGGACCTGGCCCGGGCGCACCTCGACGTGGGCGCCAGCCCCCGCGTACGGGACCTCGCCCGGCGCATCGAGCGGTCGCGGACGGCGCAGGTCACGCTGATGGCGGCGATGCCGGCCGCCCGCCGCTGAGCGGCCGTACGCGCGCATCGTGGATGTCGAGCGGCGTCACCCGTCCATCGGCACCAGGACCGGGCAACCCGGATCAGGCGTCGGCGCGCGGCTCCAGCCGGATGGAGACCGAGTTGACGCAGTGCCGGGTGTCCTTCGGGGTGAAGCCCTCGCCGTGGAAGACGTGCCCCAGGTGGCTGTCGCAGCGGGCACAGCGGATCTCCGTGCGCGCCATGCCCAGGGTGCGGTCCTCGATCTCCTTGACCCGGCCCGGGATGGCGTCGTCGAAGCTCGGCCAGCCGCAGTTCGAGTCGAACTTCGTGTCGCTGGAGAAGAGTTCCAACCCGCAGGCCCGGCAGTGGTAGACGCCGGGCGTCTTGGTGTCGACGTACTCGCCGGTCCACGGCCGTTCCGTGCCGGCCTCGCGCAGCACCCGGAACTCCTCGGGGCTGAGCCGGACCCGCCACTCTTCCTCGGTGCGGGGCAGTTCGCTGTCGTCAAGACTCACCCGTCAACGGTACGCCGGACGTCGCACCCGTGGCATATGGTCGCGCAATGGGTGGCACGAAGGCCGCGGCCGCGGAGATCGAGGTGGCCGGGCACACCGTACGGCTGACCAGTCCCGACCGGGTGATCTTCCCGCAGCGCGGCTTCACCAAGGCCGACGTCTTCCACTACTACCTCGCGGTCGGCGACGGGATCATGCGCGCACTGCACGACCGCCCCACCACGTTGCAGCGCTTCCCTGAGGGCATCGAGGGGGAGATGTTCTTCCAGAAGCGGGTGCCCACCCGGGGCGTGCCGCCGTGGGTGCGCACCGCCACGATCAGCTTCCCGAGCGGGCGCAGCGCGGCGGAGCTCTGCCCGGCCGACCTGGCCCACGTGGCCTGGGCCGCGCAGATGGGCACCGTCGTGTTCCACCCGTGGCCGGTCCGCGCCGACGGGGTGGACCACCCCGACGAGCTGCGCGTCGACCTCGACCCGCAGCCCGGCACCGACTTCGCCGACGCGGCCACCGCCGCCGGCGAGCTGCGCGGGATCCTCGACGAGCTGGGCGTCCCCGGCTGGCCGAAGACCTCCGGCGGGCGCGGCGTGCACGTCTACCTGCGCATCGCGCCGCGCTGGACGTTCACCGAGGTGCGCCGGGCCACCATCGCGCTGGCCCGGGAGCTGGAGCGGCGCCGGCCGGAGCTGGTCACCACCGCCTGGTGGAAGGAGGAGCGCGGCACCCGCGTCTTCGTCGACTACAACCAGATGGCGCGGGACCGGACCATCGCCTGCGCGTACTCGCTGCGGGCCACCGCCCGGGCCACCGTCTCCACCCCGGTCACCTGGGACGAGCTGCCCGACGTCGACCCGGACGATTTCGACCTGCGCAGCGTCCCGGCCCGGCTGGCGCAGCGGGGCGACCCGCACGCCGGCATCGACGACGCCGGGTGGGACATCACCCCGCTGCTGGAGTGGGCCGACCGCGACGCCGCCGCCGGCCAGGGCGACATGCCGTACCCGCCCGATCATCCGAAGATGCCCGGCGAGCCGAAGCGGGTACAGCCCTCCAAGGACCGCGACCGCCCCCGCTGACACCGGCTGGAGAGGCGGAAGTCCGAGCAGTCGAGCCGGGACTCGCCGACAATCTGCGAGTCCTCGCGTCGGCCGGCTGGGCCGGTGGGCCGCCGGGCCTGTTCGCGCTTCAGAAAGGTTGGCGAGCCGTCCAGGCCAGGAACCTGTCGAACAGCTCCCTCGGGGACGGCCCCGGGTTCGGGTTGAGGGTCATCAAATCCGCGGTGGCGTCGAACAGGATGCCCGCCATGTAGACAGACAGCCCTACCCGGTCCCGCCGGTAGTCCATCAACAGCAGCAGCCTCGCCGGCTGGCACGGCCAGGGAGCGGCGCACACCCGACACAACCACAGGGGCCGCATCGGTAGGTGCGGGCGGATGGTCCGCCGCTGGCGGTCATGGACCGGCGAGAAGTTCGGCGTAGGCATACCACTTACGGTGACCGGGGCGTTGACCTGAGTCAAGGAGTCGGGGCAACTGTCTAGCGTCCGCCGTATGGAGCTGGTGGGAGCAGCGGAGATCCGTGTGATGCTCGGTGGCATCAGCAAGCAGCGGGTCTACGTGATCACCAGTCACCGGAACTTCCCGGAGCCGGTGGCGGATCTGGTGCAGGGCAAGGTCTGGTTGAAGTCAGACGTCCAGGCGTGGATCAGAGAGCATCGGCCGGAGCTGGCGACAGACTGAGACCGGTCCTTCGGCCCGCCCTGGTTGTCTCAGATCGGAACGTCCGGTGGCGCGAGTTCGCCCCGCGAGCCGGCGGAGTGGCCGTGCGCGTTCGGGCACACTCGTCGACATGACCTCCACCTCCGGTGTGATCCGGCGGCTGGTCGGCGTGTATCACGCCGACGGCGGCCTGCGTGGCGAGCTGGCGTACGTCATTGGCAAGGTCCGGGGCACCGCGGAGTGCGCCCTCTGCGACGTCACCCACGGCGTCCTCGGGCGCCGGCGCGAGTGGCGGGAGCTGGTCCCGGAGCTGGGCGTCCCCGTCGACCTCGTGCACCTCAACGAGCGCGACCCCGAGGTCCACGCCGCCAGCGAGGGTCGTACGCCCTGCGTGCTGGCGCTGACCGACGGCGGCCCGGTGCTCCTGCTCGACCCCGCCGAGTTGGCCGCGCTGGACGGCAGCGTGTCCCGGTTCGCCGAGCGGCTGCGGGCCGGAGCGGACCGGGCGGGGCTCGACTGGCCGGCGCCGGCCGGATAACGATCATGTAACGGGCGCGAACCTTTCCGGACCCGTCACCGCTCTCCCTGGTCGTCGGCCCGACGGGGGCCAGGGGAGGGCGTCGGATGAAGCTGGTGTGGAGGCGGGCCCGCGAGGCGCGGGGGCTGCTGCTCGCCGCGGTGCTGGCGGCGTTGGTGGCGGTCGCGTGGGTCACCGGGCTCTCCGACTACAACCGCCGCGCCGTCGACGCGGGTCAGCGGGCCATGCTCGCGGCGGCACCGCTGGAGGAGCGCACCCTGCTGGTGAGCGGCGCCGCGGGACGGGACGCGGCCGAATTCACCACCCGGGACCGGGCCGTGCGGGACGGCTTCGCCGCCGACCTCGGCGGCGCGCCGGTCACCGTCTTCGCCGGCCGGTACGGCGGTGGGCAGGAGCTGACCGGCGATCTGGGCCCGGTGGTCCGGGAGGACGACGACCCGGTCTTCGCCAGCTTCGCGACCTTCGACGACCTGGCCGGACACGCGGACCTGGTCGCCGGCGCGTGGCCCACTCCCGGGGCGAGCCCCAGACAGGTGACGCTGCCGGAGAAGGTCGCCGCCGCGCTGGGGATGAGCACGGGCGAGCGGGTGCCCGTGCTGGACCGCGCCTCCGACCGGTCCGGCGAGGTGGTCGTGGTCGGCACCTGGCGGCCGCGCGATCCGGCCGACCCGTACTGGCGGTTGGCGCCGGGTGTGGGGGCCGGCAGCGCGGCGGACTCCGCCACCTCGTACGGCCCCTTCCTGCTCGACCCGGCCGACTTCGTCGCGGTCTACCCGGGGGCGGTGTCCGCGTCGTGGGTGGTCGCCCCGGACCTCGCGGCCGTGGCAGGCGCCGGCCGGCTGCTCGACGTGCGGCAGGCGCTGACCGACGCCGCCACCGAGGTGCCCGAGGCCGCCGGGCTCGGCTCCTCCGCCCAGGTCGTCACGGCGATGGACCGGATGCTCGACCGGATCGCCCGGGCAGACCTGGTGGGACGTTCCTCGCTGGCCACCCCCGTGCTGCTGATCGTGGTCCTCGGCGGGTACGCGCTGCTGCTGGTGGCCGCCCTGCTGCACGAGGACCGGCGGAGCCAGACCGCCCTGCTGCGGGCCCGGGGCGCGGCGCGGCGGCAGCTGAGCAGCCTCGCCGCCCGGGAGGCGACCCTGGTCGTCCTGCCCGCGGCCCTGCTGGGGCCACTGCTCGCCGGTGGGGTGCTGAGCCGACTGAACGGCGCGAGCCGGGAAGCGATGGCCACCACCGGCGGCTCGACGCTGCTGTGGGTGGTCGCGGCCGCCACCGCGGCCGGCTGCCTGGCCGCCATGGTCGCCCCGACGCTGCGCAACGCCGGAACGTACGTGGCCGACATGGCGGCCCGCTCCCGCCCCACCCGCGCCGCCGCCGTGCAACGGGCCAGCGTCGACCTGCTGCTGGTCGGTTTCGCGGTGCTGGCCTGGACGCAGCTGCGCCAGTACTCCTCGCCGGTGACGGGTGCCGGCGCGCGGCTCGGGGTGGACCCGCTGCTGGTGGCCGCCCCGACCCTGGGCGTGCTCGCGGGCGCGGTCGTGGCGTTGCGGCTGCTGCCGCCCGCGACCCGCTTCGCCGAGCGGTTCGTCGACCGCAAGCCGTGGACGGCGACCATGTTCGGCATGTGGCAGGCCGGTCGGCGGCCGCACGCCGGCCCGGTACTGCTGCTCGCGCTCGCCGTGGGTGGCAGCACCCTGGCCTGGTCGCTGGTCACCACGGGCGAGCGGTCGCAGGTCGACCAGGCCGACCACGGCGTCGGCGCCGACCTGCGGCTGGTCGAGCGCAGCGGGACCGGTCCCGACGGCCGGGGCGGCGAGTTGGCCGCGCTCCCGGGTGTCGACCGGGCGCTGCCCGCCTGG
>NZ_JAMOKF010000200.1 GCF_023656545.1 Micromonospora phytophila
ACCCACCGCCATGCGGCGAGCACCAGCGCGCCGCCCGCCCCGGCGGCCCAGGCCGCGTCCGGCAGACCCAGCCCGGCGTACGGGGTCAGCACGGCCGCGGCGCCGCCGAGACCTCCGGCCGTCACGCTCCACCGGCGCGCGGACCGCCGCAGCCGGCCCAGCTGCCGGAAGTACCGCGTACGCTCGTCTGTCACGTCTGCCTCCTCGACCAGCCGCTCAGCCGGCGGCGGTGGTGTCGCCGGTGCCCCGCTCCCGGCTCATGGTGCCCCGGATCTCGTCGAGCCGGGCCGCGGCGGCCGGGTCGGCGGCCGGCCCGGCGGGCTGGACGCGCTCGACCGCGGGCCGTTCCTGCTTGCCGCCGAGCTGCTCACCGGCCATGCTCGAACGGATCTGCTCCAGCCGGGCGGACCCGGCCGAGTCGAGGGTCGCCTTCTGGATCTCCAGCATCCGGCCCTCGGCGGAGTTGCCGGCCAGCTCGGCGCGGCCCATGGCGGTGGCGTACCGCTGCTCGATGCGGTCGCGCACCTCGTCCAGGGTGGGGGTGGTTCCGGGCGCGGTCAGCGCGGACATCGACTCCAGCGAGCGGGCCACGCTCTCCTGCATCTTGGCCTGCTCCAGCTGGCTGAGCAGCTTGGCGCGCTCGGCGAGCTTCTGCTGGAGGATCATCGAGTTGTTCTCCACCGCCTTGCGCGCCTGAGCGGCGGCGCCGAGCGCCTGGTCGTGCAGGGTCTTCAGGTCCTCGGTGGCCTGCTCGGCGGAGACCAGCTGGGTGGCGAGCGTCTGCGCGGACTGCTCGTAGCGACCGGCCTCGGCCTCGTCGCCCCTGGCGCGGGCCTGGTCGGCCAGGACCAGGGCCTGACGGGCGTTGGCCTGGAACCGCTCAACCTCGGACATCTGCCGGGAGAGCTTCATCTCCAACTGCCGCTGGTTGCCGATCACCGCCGCGGCCTGCTGGACGAGCGCCTGGTGCTGGCGCTGGGCCTCCTCGATGGCCTGCTGGATCTGCACCTTCGGATCGGCGTGCTCGTCGATCTTGGAACCGAAGAGCGCCATCAGATAGTTCCAACCCTTGACGAACGGGTTCGCCATCTCCGCGGTATCCCCTCAGTAGCGTCGCTCCGCACCGACCGCACCGGACGCGACCGGCCGGCTGCGGCGCGGCGGTGCCTCCATCGTCCCAGGCGTACGCCAGCCCGGCATCCGCACCGGCGAGCGCCGACGCCGTCCGCGATCAAGCCTACGCGGCGCGGACGGTGTCGACCACGGAGCGCGAAACGGGCATCGGGCGCGGAAGCACGGCCGGACCCGCGACGGGACGCCGAGAGACGGGCGGCGCGACGACGGAGCGCGGCGCGGGAAGGGGAGGATCAGGCGGCGCAGACCACGTCGCGGTCGCCCGAGCGGACCCGGGAGCTGCGCAGGGTGGCCTTGAGCGGCGAATCCTGCCGGACCTGGACGGCGACCTTGCCGTCCGAGCTGACCTGGTGAACGCTGCGGTTGGTGGCCTTGCGCACGGCGGGGCCCACCGGGGCGGACTCGACCGGCTCGTCCTGCACCTGCATCAGCACGCCCGGCATCTGCTCGGCGAGCGCGACGGTGTCGCTGACCTCACGCAGCAGCTCGGACAGGCGCGCGCCGAGCGCGTCGCAGATGGCCGCCAGCAGCTCGCTGGAGGGCTCCTTATGCCCGCGTTCGATCTCCGACAGGTAGCCGAGGCTGACATTGGCGGCGGAGGAAACCTCGCGAAGGGTGCGATGCTGCCCCTGCCGGCGCGCCCGCAGTGCGTCACCGATCACCCGGCGTAGCAGGACCATCCGCACCTCCCCCTGAGGGACACCACCACTGTTCCGCACGACGGTCCGGCGCGTCGCGCCGACCCCGACCGCCGGAGCCTTCCCGCAACCGTACCCGCTGCCGGCCCCGGCGACATCCCGCCCCGCCTGTCGGACACCGGGCGCCCGGCTCACCGGCAGCCCGCGCCGGCGGCGTCGGGCTGGTCGCCGGAGAGCTCCCCCCGGTCGACGGCGTGGATCCGCCCGGCGAGCAGCCGCAGCGCCTCGATCACCGCCGCAGAGCGGATGTGGTCCCGGCCACCGTTCAGGTCGAGCTGGTGCACGACCGTGCCGGACGGCCCGGCCACCGCCACGTAGACCAACCCGACCGGCTTGCCGTCCTGCGGCTCCGGGCCGGCCACCCCGGTGGTGGCGAGGCCCCAGTCGGCCCCGCAGCGCCGCCGCCCACCCTCGGCGAGCGCCACCGCCACGTCCGGGTCGACCGGGCCACGCTCGGCCAGCAGCTCCGCGGGTACGCCGGCGAGCTGCGACTTCAGCTCGGTGGCGTAGACCACCAGCCCGCCCTGGAAGACCCCGCTCACCCCGGCGATCTCGACGATCGAGGCGGCCAGCAGACCGCCGGTCAGCGACTCGACGGTCGCCAGGGTCTCCTGCCGCTCGGCCAGGCTGTGCACCACGCCCGCCGCCGGACTTCCCACCGGCCGGGCACCCGCACCGTCACTCTCCATGCCCAGGATCCTTCCCTGCCCCGTCCGCCCTACTCATCCCGCCCGCGATCCGTCGATCATGGCGGAGTCTCCGATCGTCGGACCACCCGTCCACCCCATGATCGCCGGCGGGGGCGAGGTCAGCGGGCGGGGCGGCGCAGGCGGAGGGCCTGGGCCACGTAGTCGAAGCCGGTGAGCACGGTGACCAGCACCGCGGCGGCCATGATCCAGGGGCCGACCGGGACGAGGAGGGCCGGCATCGGCCAGAGGTACCAGGTGATGGCCAGGATCTGGAGCGCCGTCTTGATCTTGCCGCCGCGGCTGGCCGCGATGACGCCGTGCCGGATCACCCAGAAGCGCAGCGCGGTGATGCCCAGCTCGCGGGCGAGGATCACCGCGGTCACCCACCAGGGCAGCCGGTCGTACCAGGAGAGCAGCAGCAGCGCGGCGCCGGTGAGCGCCTTGTCGGCGATCGGGTCGGCCACCTTGCCGACCGAGGTGACCAGGGCGAACCGGCGGGCGATCCAGCCGTCCACGAGATCGGTCGCCGAGGCGACGACGAAGATCAGGCAGGCGGCCGTCTGCCAGCCGGCGTGGCGCATGCCCGAGACGACCACCACCGCCGCGAAGACCGGCACCAGCACCAGCCGCAGCGCGGTGAGCGCGTTGGCGGCGTTGACCACCGGCACCCCGGCCACCACCGGCGCCGGCGTCGAGTCCGTCGCGCCGGTCATCGCCGCGCCCCGCTCCGGCCGCCGTGGCGCACCTGACTCCCCACCACGTGGCTCCCCCGCTCGCTCCCGGCCCGTCGTCACCGTGCCGCGCCGGGCGCCGCCGAGATCATCTCATCCGGGACGGCGACGAGGTCCACCCCTTCGGTGCCGGTGACCGTCGCCCGGACCAGGTCGCCCGGGCGCAGCGCGGCCAGGTCCACCCCACCGGAGGCCGGGGCGACCAGGGTGGTCGAGCCGTCGACCTCGGGGGCCTGGTGGGCGGCCCGACCCTCGACCACGCCGTCGGCGACCGAGTCGACCAGCACCTCGACCGTGGAGCCGAGCCGGTCCTCGGCCCGCTGCGAGCAGAGCTCGTCGGCGAGCGCGCTGAGCTTGTCGTAGCGGCGCTTGATGGTGGCGGCGGAGACCTTGCCGGGCAGCCCGGCCGCCTCGGTGCCGTCCTCGTCGCTGTAGTCGAACATGCCGATCGCGTCGAGCCGGGCCTCGGTCAGGAAGCGCACCAGCTCGTCGACGTCGGCGCGGGTCTCACCCGGGAAGCCGACGATGAAGTTGCTCCGGGCGCCAGCCTCCGGGGCCAGGGCGCGGGCGCCGGCCAGCAGCTCCAGGAACCGGTCGGTGGAGCCGAACCGGCGCATCCGGCGCAGCACCGGCTCGCTGGAGTGCTGGAACGACAGGTCGAAGTAGGGGGCCACGCCGGGCGTGGTGGCGATCGCCTCGACCAGGCCCGGCCGGGTCTCGGCGGGCTGGAGGTAGCTGGCCCGCACCCGGACGATGCCGTCGATCGCGGCCAGCTGCGGCAGCAGCTTCTCCAGCGCCCGGGGGTCGCCCAGGTCCTTGCCGTAGGAGGTGGAGTTCTCGCTGACCAGGACCAGCTCGCGCACGCCGGTCTTGGCCAGCCACTCGGCCTCGGCGAGCAGCTCGTCCGGCGTACGCGAGACGAAGGCGCCGCGGAAGGCGGGGATGGCGCAGAACGCGCAGCGTCGGTCGCAGCCGCTGGCGAGCTTGAGCGAGGCGACCGGCCCGGTGTCGAGCCGGTGGCGCAGCACCTGACGCAGGTGCGCCGGGGTGTGCTCGTCGGTCTGCGTCGGGGTCCGGGTCGGCGTGCCGTGCCCGGGCAGCACCACGCCGCTGTCCCGGCGGGCGACCGGGGTCAGCGGCAGCAGCTCGCGCCGGTCCCGGGGGGTGTGCGCGCCGATCTGCTCGCCGGCCACCACCGCGTCCAGCCGGGCGGCGATGTCCGGGTAGTCGTCGAAGCTCAGCACGGCCTGCGCCTCGGGGAGGCTGTCGGCCAGCTCGCGGCCGTACCGCTCGGCCATGCAGCCGGCGGCGACCACCTTCGCGCCGGTGTCGGCGGCGGCCAGCAGGGTCTGGATGGAGTCCTGCTTCGCCTTCTCCACGAAGCCGCAGGTGTTGACGACCACCACGTCGGCGCCCTCGCCGTCGGTAGTCACCTGCCAGCCGTCGGCGTGCAGCCGGGCGGCCAGCTCCTCCGAGTCGACCTCGTTACGGGCGCAGCCCAGGGTCAGCAGGGCGACGCGGCGGCCGGCGGCGGCGGACGACAG
Organism: Micromonospora phytophila; assembly: GCF_023656545.1. Lineage (GTDB taxonomy): Bacteria > Actinomycetota > Actinomycetes > Mycobacteriales > Micromonosporaceae > Micromonospora > Micromonospora phytophila. Next base: position 4,797 of record NZ_JAMOKF010000200.1, read on the forward strand.
CTCCGGGTCGCGGCGCGGCGCCGGACCCGCCGAGCCGGAGTTGTCGGAAGGGGAGGTGGCAGACACCATCCGAGGGTACCGGGCGGGCCGGCGGGGACCGTCAACGGCGGGCCGCCCGCATCGGCCGGCTCACACCCGTGGCCGGAGCCCGGTGGGCTCAGACCGCCGCGGCGCCGACCCGGACCAGCCGGTGGGCTCAGACCGCCGCGGCGCCGACCCGGACCAGCCGGTCGAGGAGGAAGACCTCCGTGCCGGCCAGGCCGGTGGAGCAGAAGACCGAGACCTGGTCCGCGCCGGTCCGGCCGGGCGCCGCCCCGGCCAGCACCGTGCCCAGGTCGCGCAGCCGCTCGGCGTACGGCGGCAGCGCCGCGAGCATCGGCGGGGCGTACGCGGCCGCCTGGGCCGGTGAGTCGGTGACCAGCACGTCGGCGGCGTCCAGCAGGTCGGTGCCGAACTCGTGCCGGTCGAGCTGCTTGAAGCCGACGGTGTTGACGTGGGTGCCCGGGGCGAGGTCGGCGGCGTCGAGCACCGGGGTGACGCTGGTGGTGGCGAGCACCACGACGTCGCGGTCGCGCACCGCCGCCCGGGCCGAGTCCACCGCCCGGGCCGGAACGCCCAGTTCGGCGCGGACCCGGGCGGCGAAGGTCTCGCGCCGGGCGGCCGAGCGGCTGTGCACGGTGACCTCACGCAGTGGCCGTACCGCGGCGGCGGCCCAGACCTGCGTCCACGCCTGCCGTCCGGAGCCGATCACGCCCAGCGTGGCGGCGTCCGGCCGGGCCAGGGCGTCCACGGCGACGCCGCCGAGCCCGCCGGTACGCCGGGAGCCCAGCTCCTCGCCGACGGCCACCGCCCGAACCGCCCCGGTGCGCCCGTCGTGCAGCACCACCACCTGCTCGCCCCGCGGGTGCCCGAACGTGTCGTACGAACGGAAGCCGTACCACTCGCCGGTGAGGTGGCCGGCGGTGAGCACCATCCGTCCCCCGTCCAGCGGGGCGGCGGCCCGGGGCGGGGCCACCAGGCGGCCGGCGTGCGCGGCCAGCAGGGCGTCCCGCATGGCCGCCACCGTGGTGGCGGCGTCCAGCGCGGCGGTGACCTCGGGGTCGGAGAAGAGCAGGGTCATGGGCCGATACTGCAAGCTGAAGTCAAGTTCAGGTCAACGGACGGTGGCCGGCGTCACGCCCGCCCGGCCCCGCCGGCCAGAGCCACCGTCGACCGCCGTGGCCGGGGGCTTCACGGCCGCCCCCGGACGAGTGGTGGGCGTACCCGGTCCGCGACGGCGTCCCGCGATGTGTGCAGACTCGACTCGTCCCGAACCGGTGGTCCGGGCGCGCCCGCGGAGGAGACGTCGATGGCCTGGATCGTGCTGGTGATCTCCGGACTGCTGGAGACGGCGTGGGCCATCGCGTTGGACCGCAGCGCCGGCTTCAGCCGGCTCGTCCCGTCGGTCGTCTTCGCGGTGACCCTGGTGCTCAGCATGGCCGGCCTGGCGTACGCGCTGCGCGACATCCCGGTCGGCACGGGCTACGCGGTCTGGGTCGGCATCGGGGCGGTCGGCACCGCGCTGGTCGGCATGCTCGCGCTGAACGAGCCGGCCAGCCTGCCCCGGATCGTCTCCCTGCTGCTGGTGGTCGCCGGCGTGGTCGGCCTGAAGGTCTTCCACTGAACCGGCGGGCCGTTTCCCCGCTTGCCTGCCGCACTGCCGGGTGAATGCCGCCCGGTACGGCCGGGACAGGCGTGACGAGCGACCACAGTGGGTAGACCTCGCCCTGGCACCGCAGGCTCTCACCCACGGAGGCAGACATGGCCAACATGCACTCGACCGCCCGCCCGCGCAGCAACGCCGCCCGCATCTGCACCATCCTGGGCTTCGTCTTCGCGGTCCTCGCGCTCCTGCTCAACCCGATCATCTTCGGCGTGATCGGCGTGGTGCTGGGCATCGTCGGCGCCGTACTGGGTGACAAGCCGCTGGGCTGGTACGCCGCCGCCGCCAACGTGGCCGCCATCATCATCAGCCTGCTGATCATCAACGCGATCGTCAACAACTGACCGCCGCCGCTCCCCCACCTGACGGGCCCGCCGGACCACCGGCGGGCCCTCGCTGTTCCGCACACCGGTGAGCCGGCGCACCGCGCGGGCCCGACACCGGTGACCCGGGCGCTGCCCGGGCCCGACACCCGCGATCCGGGGCCCCGCCAATCCCGACCAGCGAGCCGGCGCACTGGCCGGGCCGGACGGGCTACTCCTCGCCGCCGCGCAGGCCCGTCAGGACCTCTTCCAACTCGTCCGGCTTGACCAGCACGTCCCGCGCCTTGGAGCCCTCCGACGGGCCGACCACGCCCCGGGTCTCCATCAGGTCCATCAGCCGGCCCGCCTTGGCGAAGCCGACCCGCAGCTTGCGCTGCAGCATCGAGGTCGAGCCGAACTGCGAGGTGACCACCAGCTCGACCGCCTGCACCAGCAGGTCGAGGTCGTCGCCGATGTCCTCGTCGATCTTCTTCTTGCTGTCCTGCGCGGGGGCCAGCACGTCCGGACGGAACTCCGGCTCGCGCTGGTCCTTGCAGAACTTCACCACGTCGGAGATCTCACGCTCGGTCACCCAGGCGCCCTGGATCCGGACCGGCTTCGAGGCGCCCATCGGCAGGAACAGCCCGTCACCCCGGCCGAGCAGCTTCTCCGCGCCCGGCTGGTCGAGGATGACCCGGGAGTCGGCCAGCGACGAGGTGGCGAACGCCAGCCGGGACGGCACGTTCGCCTTGATCAGACCGGTGACCACGTCGACCGAGGGGCGCTGGGTGGCGAGCACCAGGTGGATGCCGGCCGCCCGGGCCAGCTGGGTGATCCGGACGACCGAGTCCTCCACGTCACGCGGGGCCACCATCATCAGGTCGGCCAGCTCGTCGACGATCACCAGCAGGTACGGGTAGGGACGCATCTCCCGCTCGCTGCCCGGCGGGGCCTTGATCTCGCCGTTGCGCACCTTGCGGTTGAAGTCGTCGATGTGCCGGACCCCGTTGGCGGCGAGGTCGTCGTAGCGCATGTCCATCTCGCGGACGACCCAGTCCAGCGAGTCGGCCGCCTTCTTGGCGTTGGTCACGATCGGGGTGACCAGGTGCGGGATGCCCTCGTAGCCGGTCATCTCGACCCGCTTCGGGTCGATCAGCAGCAGCCGCACCTCGTCCGGGGTGGCCCGGGTGAGGATCGACACCAGCAGCGTATTGAGGCAGCTCGATTTCCCGGCACCAGTGGCGCCGGCGATCAGAATGTGAGGCATCTTCGCGAGATTGGCGACCACGTAGCCGCCCTCGATGTCCTTGCCGAGGGCCACCACCATCGGGTGGTGGTCGCTGGTCGCGGCCCGGGAGCGCAGCACGTCGCCGAGCGCCACATTCTCGGGATCGGTGTTGGGGATCTCCACCCCGACCGCGCTCTTGCCCGGGATCGGGCTCAGGATCCGGACGTCCGGCGACTTGACCGCGTACGCGATGTTGCGGGAGAGCTGGGTGATCCGCTCGACCTTGACGCCGTGCCCCAGCTCGACCTCGTAGCGGGTGACCGTCGGGCCCCGGGTGAAGCCGGTGACGGCGGCGTCCACGTCGAACTGGTCGAAGACGCCGGTCAGCGCCGCGATGACCTCGTCGTTGGCCTTGCTCCGGGTCTTCGGCGCGGCGCCGCCGCTGAGCATGTTCGCCGGCGGCAGGGTGTAGTCGCCGGACAGGCCGGTCAGCGCGAGCTGCTCGGCCCGGGTGGGCGCCGGTGAGTGCTCCGGCGGCTCCACCGGCCGGCGGCTGGCCGGCACCTTGCCCGGGGCCTTGCGGGGCAGCACGATGGTGTCCTGGAGGTCCACCCCGTCGAGGTCGTCGTCGAAGTCGTCCGGGTCGAGCGGCGGCGGCATCCGCTTGGCGGGGCGCTTACGGGCCGGCTTGGCGGACGCCTCGTCCTCCTCCTGCGCCGGCGGTGCGCCGACCACCGCGCCAGCCAGCAGGCCGAGCCGCTCGGGGATCTTGTTGATCGGGGTCGCGGTGACCACCAGCAGGCCGAAGAGCAGCAGCAGGACCAGCAACGGCACGGCGACCCAGGCGGTGACCGCCCGCTCCAGCAGGCTGCCGACGCCCGCGCCGACCAGGCCACCGGCGAAGTCGCGCTGGACCGCGTCGACCGGCTCCTGTCCGATGTGCAGCAGCGCGGCGGTGGCGACCAGCATGGAGCTCCAGCCGACCAGCCCCCGCCCGCGGTGCTCCGGGTCGGCGGACTCCCGCATCAGCCGCCAGGCGCCGATCATCAGCAGCACCGGCACCACCACGGCGATCGCGCCGAGGAAGAGCCGGACGCTGTCGGCCAGCCGGGCGCCGACCGGGCCGGCCCCGGAGAACCAGATCGCCACGGCGCTGAGCAGGGCCAGACCGAAGACGAGCAGCCCGGCGCCGTCGCGGCGGTGCTCCGGGTCGAGACCCCGGGCCGACGCGGCCTGCCGGCCGGCGGCCCGGACGGCCCAGCCCACGCTGTGTGCCAGGCCCATCCACAGTGCGCCGACGGCGCGCCCGACGTAGACGGCCGGGCCCGGGCGGGCCGCCGTGGTGCGGCGCCGGGCCGGCCCCCGGGTCTTCTTCGCCGGCTGGCGGGCACGGCTGTTCGTGGTGCCACGCGGCGACGCGCCGCGTCGCCGGCTCGCCTGAGAGGTACGGCCCGCCATAGAGTCACCGTAATGGCGGGACCCGGCAGATCGCCGCTTTTCCGGGTCGTGTCCGCGCGTCGCAGCCCGGACCCCGCCGCTCGCCGTGATATCTGCCTCAGAAGGGATGCCCCCATGGCGTCGCCGGGAATCGAGGACGGTTCGGACGGCCCGCTGGCCGGGCATCCGGGGGCGCTGCGGCCGCTGACCGGCGAGCTGATCGCCGCCGTGCTCGACAGCCGGGGGTACGTGGTCGAGAGCGACCCGGACGGTGACCTGGTCGGCCGGTGGGACGACAGCCTGATCTGGTTCCTGCGCCCGGGCGCCGCCAGGGAGCTGCTCCAGGTGCGCACCATCACCGCACCGACCTTCCCGATCGAGTACGTCCCGGCGCTGCACGCCTTCTGCAACGCGTGGAACCACGACCGGCTCTGGCCCAAGGCGTTCGTGCACGTCGACGACGACGGGCGGGCGCGGGTCTGCGGGGAGGTCATCACCGACCTGGAACGCGGGGTCACCGCGCACCAGCTCGACCAGTTGCTCGACTGCGGCATCGCGACCGGCTGCCAGCTCGCCGTCGAGGTGGCCCGGCTCCCGGGCGGGGTGGTGGCGTGAGCCGGCCCGGACCGACCGGGTGGGACGTCGAGCCGACCCGGTGGCGGGCGGGCTGGGCAGGCGGGCGCCACGACCCGGCCCCGGCCGAGGCGCTCGCCGACGCCCTCGACCGGCCCGACGGCGAGGACCGGACCGCCGAGCTGGAACGGATCGCCGCGCACGCCGACGCCACCGGCGACGACCGCTGCGCGGTGCGGGCCCGGTTCGCGCTGATCGAGGCGTA
>NZ_JAMOKF010000201.1 GCF_023656545.1 Micromonospora phytophila
AGGTCGGCCGCGCACCGGTCGCGCAGCGCGGCGGACCGGCCGGCGACCGCGCCCAGCCCGACCATGGTGAGCGTGCCCAGGACGGTGTCGTGCAGGTCCCGGTTCTGCCGCCGTTCGGCCTCGCGGGCGGCCCGCGCCACCACCGCCTCCCGGGTGAGCCGGTGGTGCGCGACGAAGGCCCGGTCGGCCCGGCCGATCCGGCGGCGCATGATCGCGGTCATCGTCGCCGTGCAGCCGGTCTGCGCGAGCAGCGTCGCCGCGTGTGCGGTGGCCTCGCGGGGGTGGCCGGCGGCGTGCGCGCCGAACACGTACGCGGCGGTCACCAGCAGCCCGGCCGGGACCGACCAGCGCGCGGGGGCGGTGGCCTGCGCGTTGATCACCGTGGTGCTGGCCAGCACCGCGCCGCCCACCGCGATGGCGACGGTCTCACTGGCCAGCCGAGCGGTGTTGATCATTCCGGCGCCGGTGGCGGCGCGGCCCGGCTCGACGCTGCCGATCGCCAGCGCGTCGAGCAGCCCGATGGAAAGCCCCACGCCGACGCCGATGGTGAGCAGCGGCCCGGCCAGCGCGCCGGCGCCGCTGTCGGGGGCGAGCACCGTCGCCCAGGCCGCGCCGACCGCGACCACGGCCACCGAAGTGACGATCACCGCCGGGGCCGGCACCAGCCGGGTCAGCACCCCGCCGAGCAGCGGCAGCACCAGGGTGGGGGCGGTGAGCAGGATCAGCGTCGCACCGGCCGCGCCCGGACTCGATCCGACCACCGTGGTGAGGTACGACGGCAGGTAGACCAGGAGCGGCACCAGCACCGCGACGATGGTGGCCGCCGCCAGGCAGATGCCGAGGAACCGGGGGCTGGCCAGCAGGGCCAGGTCGAACATCGGCTGGGCGCGTCGCCGCTCGACGCGGACGAAGAGCACCAGCAGCGCGAGCGCGGCGGCGAAGGCGGCGACGATCACCGGGTGATCCCAGCCCAGGTCGGGCCCCTGCACGAAGCCGAAGATGAGCAGCAGCAGGGCGGCGGTGAACGAGACCGTGCCGGGCCAGTCGATCCGGCCGCCCTGCGACCGGCGGGACTCGGGCAGCAGCGGCACCAGGGCCAGCACCACCAGCCCGACCAGGGCCGGGGCGGCGAAGACGGCCCGCCAGCCGAAGCCTTCGACGAGCAGCCCGGCGACGGAGGGGCCGAAGGCCAGGCCGACGCCGATGGTCGTGCCGAAGACACTGAAGACGCGGGTCCGGGCCGGGCCCTGGAAAGTGTCGGCGAGGATCGCGGAGGCGCTGGTCGCGGCGGCGGCCGCGCCGACGCCGGCGAGCGCGCGCAGGACGTCGAGCAGCACGATGCTGTCGGCGACCGCGCCGAGCAGCCCGGAAGCGGCGAAGATCGCGACGCCGGTGGCGAAGACCCGTCGCCGGCCGAAAAGGTCGGCGAGCGCGCCGGTGGCGAGCATGAAGCTGGCGAAGGTGGCGTTGTAGCCGTTCACCACCCACTGGACGCCGGCCAGCCCGGAGTCGAGGTCCCGGCCGATGTCCGGCAGCGCGACCGACGCGCCGGTCAACGACACCGGCAGCGTCAGTGTGGACAGCAGGACGGCGACCAGCACGACCGCCCGGTGGTTACGCACGGATCTCCCCGTTCTTCCGGCCGCCCCAGCCTAGTTGGCGCAGGTGAGACGGGCCCCGACCGGGGGCGGAGATCACCTGGCCGGCATCGTCGCTCCTCGCGCGGCAGCGGGCCCGATCAGCGGCCGGCGGAACGGTTCCAGGGCGAGCGGGGCAGGGCGGTGCCGGCGAGCGGCCGACGCGCGCGGCGACGCCGGCGACGCCCCGGGGTGCAGGGCGGCCGGGACACGGTGTGCACCGGCGCGGGCACGGCGGGTTGCCGGCCGATCAGCCAGCAGAGGAAACGGTCCATCGGCGGCTCAGCCGACCGGGAGGCGCTGCGCGTCGGAACGGGAAATCTCGTACTGGGCGCCGCAGAACGTGCACTGCTGCATGTACCGGGTGCGGATCGGGATGATCGGGATGAAGAACAGGCTGAACTTGGTCGACCGGCGGGTGATGACCTGCGCGGCATGGTTGCGGCAGTTGCGGCAGACCTGCTGCACCACGCCAGACTGACTGACCTTGGTGCGGAGCCCGAAGATGAAGAACATCGCCGGGCAGTACCCACCGGGACATCGTTTATCACCACCCGACGGCGTTCGTTTCGAACGCTGAACGCCCGACCCGTCATGCCGGGTCGGGCGTTCAGCCTGTCGCGTCGACAGGGTCACTCGTCGCTGCTCGACCAGCTGCCCCAGTTGTCGTCGCCCTTGTCCCGGCCGCGGTCCTCGTCACGGTCCTCCCGGTCCCGGTCCTCGTCCCCCTTGTCCCGGTCCCGGTCCTCGTCACGGTCCTCCCGGTCCCGGTCCTCGTCGCACTTGTCCCGGTCCCGGTCCCGGTCCCGGTCCTCGCCGCTCCCGGCCCGGCTCCAGTCCTCGTCGCCCTTGTCCCGGTCCCGGTCCTCGCCGCTCCCGGCCCGGCTCCAGTCCTCGTCGCCCTTGTTCCAGCCCCGGTCCTCGCCGCCCTTGTCCCGGCCCCGGTCCTCGTCACGCTCCTCGCGGTCCCGGTCCTCGTCGCACTTCTTCCGGTCCTCGTCGCTCTTGATCTGGCCCCGGATCTCGCCGTTCGGGTACTTCTTGGTGTGCACGTTGACGTACGTGACACCGGCCTGGATCGCGTCGACGAGCTCGTCGAACTCGCCGGGCTCGATGCCCTGGTCGGCGGGGCCGACGACGTCGTCAGGCTTGATCGTCCCCTCCACCGTGCCCGAGGACTCGGGGCAGGAGGGGACGTGCTTCGGCGCGCCACCCTTGGCGTCCTTGAGGTTCGAGCACAGGAAGGCGGCGATCCCGCCGCTCTGGTGCCGGCCCCCGAAGTGGATGTGCGCCTGCTGCACGTCCCGCAGGTCTTCGTAGCTCAGCCGATACCTGATCTTCTTGTCCCGTTCGTCGATCTGCGCCACGAACCGGCCCGAGCCGGGCGTGGAGATCGTGAGCGGGTCCTCCTGGTAGCCGCTGAGCCTCGCCCGCACGGTCTCCCTGTGCCGCGAGTCGCTCCAGTCCGATGAGCCGCGGGAGTCGCGGGAGTCGCGCTGGTCGTGCGACCCGCGCTGGTCGCCCGAGTCGTCTTGTCCGTCGCCCATCGCCGCGGTTCCCAGGGCCGCGGTGGCCGCCAGCGCCGCGCTGGCGGCCACCGTCACTGCCCAGAACCGAGTACGTCGAATCATCTCTGCTGTTCCCTCCTAGACGGGGCCCGAGCCCGGAATCGACGGCGAAACGCCCATCCATCACGGGCCACGGGCATGCGAAGACGCCGCGCGCCGGAGAAGTGGTCGTCCGGACCTCCGGCACTCGGGATCGATTGGCGCCCTATGGTGAAATTGTCCCATGTTCGCCACATACCGGAGCCGCCTTCCCTGATCCGACCGCCAGGGATCTTCGGGCGCTGTGCATCGGACTGGGGGCTCTACGCTCATCCGGGTGATTCGGGGTGGCGGACCGCGGAAAGCATCGTCCCGCCGCAGCGCGCGGTCGAAACCGGTGTGCGCGACGACCGCTCCCGCCCACACGTCGAAGCGCCCGACCGCTGTCCTCCAGCAGTCGGGCGCTTCTGAATCCGGGACGCGGCGAGGAGTTCCAGGCCCCGCCGGGGGTGGCCGGGTCAGCCGGCGGCGTCGGCCGTCTCGGGCTCCAGCCCGGGGATCTCGGCGGCGAGCCAGATCGGCCGCCAGTTCTCGACCTCGTGGTAGCGGCGCAGCTCGGCCAACCCGGCGACGGACCCGGCCCAGGCCGCGTACGGGGGGTGCTGCTCGTCGAAGCCACTCTGCACGAAGGTCAGCTTGGTCTTCCCCTGCGACTCGGCCAGCTCCCAGGTGGTGACGCCGGTGGGCCCCCAGTCGACCGACATCTTCCGGCCGGGCTCCAGGTCCACCACCTTGGCGGCGTAGCCGGTCTCGAAGCCGCCCATGGCGTAGCGGCCGCCGACCCAGGGCTCGATCCCGATCGGGTAGCCGAACCAGGCGCTGGCCTGCTCCGAGTCGGTCAGCGACTCGTACACCTTGGGCAGCGGGGCGTCGATGAGCAGCTCGCCGCGCAGGTCGGCGGAGGTGAAGTCGACCCTGGGCAGCAGCGGCCGGCCCTCCAGGTGGGCGGCCAGGTTGGCGATGGACAGCGCCCAGAAGGTCTGGAGCACCCCGCGGATGCTGCTGCCGCTCATCGCCTCGGCGAAGTCGAAGTGGCTCTGCGACAGCGACAGGACGGTGGCGTCGGGACCGTCGGCGCGCAGGTGGAACTCGGCGGTGGTCTCGACCCCGTCGAGCAGCCAGGCGAAGCGCAGGGTGTCGTCGTCGGCGTGCAGCAGCCGCTGGTGCGGGGCGTCGCCCTCGGGGGTGTGGCGGCCCCAGAACTCGTACCGCTGCGGCAGCTCGACCTCGGCGTGCTCGGCCAGCCAGGCGCGCAGCTCGGCGGGGTCGGTCAGGGCGCGACGGACGGTCTCGACCGGCGCGGCGAGGCGGGCGTGCACCTTCATCGGTTCACTCACGGTCTTTCCCCTTCGGATAGCAGGCCACGGCGAGCTTGAAGGCGTCGCCCTCGGCGCCCCCGTAGCGGGTGAACAGGTCCTGCAGAGCGCTCTGCAGGTCGTGCAGGAACTGCTGGCGTTGCTCTGCCGGCACCCGTATCTCGCCGGAGACCCCGACCGAGGGGAGTTCGGGGGCGGCGCGGTCCAGCCCGGCGATGTCGGCCTGGACCTCCTCCATCAGGTCGAGCAGGTAGCCCAGGCTCAGCTCGTCGCGGGCGCGGCGCAGGCCGATCCGGCCGACCAGCCGGGGTGAGAGCCAGTAGGACCGGGCGGCGGCCTGGTAGATGCCCTCGGTGATGCCGCGCACCTTGCGCTCGTTGACCAGCTCGACCAGGCCGGCGCCGACGAGCTGCTTGACGTGGTAGTAGACGCGCTGCGGCGTCTGGTCGAGCCGGGCGGCGACCTCGGTGCAGGTGCGCGGCTCGGCCAGTTGCCGCAGCACCTCGACGCGCTGCGGCTTGAGCAGGACCTCGGCCTGCTCGATCTGTTCCAGGTACAGGACGTCTCTCATGGCAAAATCAGTTTGTACGTACAAAACTTCTTTGTCAATGGCTTCGACGAAAAGGCCGCGCGGGTCGCGCGGCCTTTCGTGACGAGGCCTCCTACTTGGACCGCGCCAGGGCGCCCGCCGGCTTCTCGACCTTCACCGGCATGCCGTAGTCGGACAGCTCGATGGCCACGTGGAGGTGATACGTGAAGTTCTCACCCCTGATGCTCGACCGCGCCGTCCGGTCGTAGGTCACCGTCGCGATCCGGTTGTCCGCGCCGAGCGTCACGTCGCCGACGAAGCTGTCGGCGACGATGTGGCTGCGGCGATCCTCGACCGTGACCTCGAAGTGGTAGCCGCCGGCGGTCTCCGTGACCTTGGCTCCGGCCTGCCGCAGTGCGCGAAACAGGTCCTGCGGGTCCGCCGAAGCGCCCAGACCGCCGTCCAACGCCAGGTCGAAGTTGAGGTTGTCGTGCGTGCCCGGCTCCCGGCTCCAGACGATCTCGCCGTTGCTGCCCACACTGCCGTTCGGCGCGCCGATGTACCGGACGCCGCCGATCAGCCGCTCATGCTCGAAGCCCGCCGCGACCACCGGACGCAGACCCGTGTACGGCGAGTCCAGGTAGCCGGTGGCCGTCGTCGGATCGAAGGCCCCCGTGGTGACCCAGCTCCGGCTCACGGGCTCGGGCAGCTCACCCTTCGGCGGCGCCTTGTCCTTCGAGGTGGTCGTGACCTTCACCCGGTAGCTGATGTTCTCGCTGGCCGCGGCGGCGGCGGCGAGCCGCATCTGCGGCGACTCGGCACTCGCCGCCGGAGGCCGCCCGGCCACCGGCGGCGAGTCTGCCGTGCGCACGGGCGCGCCGATGGTCGCGACCGCGGCCAGCGCCCCGACCACACCGACGACGCCGGCGGCGTACGTCGTGCGCACCAGCGCGGTCCGCCGCCGGTGGCGTCGGGTAGCCTCCGCCAGCACGTCGCGGGTCAGTGCCAGCCCGTCGACCCGGTCCCGCATCCCGGCGGCCAGCCGCTCTTCAAGGTTCGTGTTCATTTCCCGCTCTCCTTCATACCCGTGAGTCCTCGAGCGCCCAACCGGCCGTGAGCTCGCGCAGCCGGACCAGCCCCCGCGAGGCGGACGACTTGACCGTGCCGACCGAGCAGCCGAGCACCTCGGCGGCCTCCGATTCGCTGAACTGCTCCCAGTAGCGGAGCACCAGCACGGCCCGCTGTCGCGGCGGCAACATGCCCAGCGCCTGGATGAGTGCCTGCCGGACGTGCAGCGCGTCGGTGCCGTCCGCCTGGCTGGGCGGCTCGATCTCGGTCAGCACCTCCGGCCGCCGCCCGCGCACCCGCCACCGGTCGACCGCGAGGTGGTACAGCGTGCGCCGCAGGTAGCCCTCCATGTCGCCGTGCACCCGGCCCCAGTTGCGCATCAACCGCTCCAACGCGGCCTGCACCAGGTCCTCACCGGCGACCCGGCTGCCAGTCAGCAGCACGGCCGTCGCGAGCAGTGCCCTGCCACGTTCGGCGACGAGCACGTCCAACCCGTCAAAGCGTTTCTTCCGCCGCACCGGCTCTCCTTCCCTCCCCACCCAGGACGACCGGTACCGACCAAAGGTTGACTCGGGACGCACACGAGAATGGCCGCGCATGTCGCGCGGCCATTCTCGTCAGCGGGAGGTGCTCAGGGCAGCCAGTCCGGGCGCAGCGGATAACTCGACGCGCCCTCCGGGCCGTTGCGCGTAGCGAGCACCTGATGCAGCTGGATGCCGTTGCGCTCGAACGCCATCCGCGACCCGGCCATGTAGAGGCCCCACACCCGGGCGGTGCCCGCGCCCACCTCGGCGACGCAGAAGTCCCAGTGCTCCACCAGGTTGCGGCACCAGGCGGCCAGGGTCAGCGCGTAGTGCCGCCGCAGGTTCTCCTCGTGCTGCACCTCCAGCCCCACGTCGTGCAGCTCGCCGACCAGCCGCCCCGGGCCGGCCAGCTCCCCGTCCGGGAAGACGTAGCGGTCGATGAAGGCGCCGGAACGGTGCGGCGCCCGGTTGTCCGCGCGGGTGATGCAGTGGTTGAGCAGCCGGCCGTCCGGACGCAGCCGGTCGCGCAGGGCGGCGAAGTAGGTCGGGTAGTTGCGCACCCCGACGTGCTCGGTCAACCCGATCGAGGAGACCGCGTCGAACTGCTCGCGCGGCGCGTCGCGGTAGTCCAGGTGGCGCACCTCGGCCAGCCCGGTCAACCCCTCCCGCTCGATCGCCGCCCGCGCCCACTGCGCCTGCGCCTTGGACAGGGTCACCCCGAGCGCCTTCACGCCGTACTCGCGGGCCGCGTGCCGGACCATGCCGCCCCACCCGCACCCGACGTCGAGCAGCCGCATCCCGGCCCGCAGCGCCAACTTCTGCGCCACCAGGTCGTACTTGGCCGTCTGGGCCTGCTCCAGCGTGTCGTCCGGGGAGCGGTAGACCGCGCAGGTGTACGTCATCGACGGACCCAGCACCTTCTCGTAGAAGGCGTTCGAGACGTCGTAGTGGTGGGAGATCGCCGTGCTGTCCCGGCTGCGGGAGTGCCGCAGCCCGTTGATCACCCGCTTCCAGCGCGGCAGCGCCTCCTGCGGCGGGGGTGCCGGTGGCAGCAGCCGCTCCCAGCCCAGCCCGCGCACCAGCGCCAGCCCCTCGGCCAGCGACGGCGTGCGCAACCGCAGCTCGTCCTTGAGCACCTGCAACGCCTCGTAGGGGTCGCCCGGGTGCACCCCCTGCAACGCCAGGTCGCCGCTGACGTACGCCCGGGCCATGCCCAGGTCGCCGGGGGCGGTGAGCAGGTAGGTCAGGCCCCGCTCGGAGCGGATCGACAGGGTGATCCCGGCGTCGGCCGGGCCGAGGGCGCTGCCGTCGTACCCGGTGATCCGCACCGGCAGCGGGCCGGTGGTCAACGCGCGGACGACGTCCGCCACGGTCGGACCCCGATGCCCGTTCCCCGCCGGCGGGGTCGCGGGGACGCTCGCCGCCCCCTGGTCTCGATCGGTCAGGCTCATGCTCGTGCTACCGCCTTCTCGTACAGTCCGGTGAGCCGGTGGTCCGGGTCGTAACGGTCCTTCACCGCGCGCCACGTCACGCCGCCGTAGAGCCGGTCGAAGGAGTCCCGGTCGTAGTACGCGTCGGAGTAGAGCGACTTGTGCCCGCCCAGCTCCGACACCGCGCGTTCGATCGCCCGGTTGACGTCGCCGTCGGCGGCGCCCTCGGCGATCGGCACGCTCCCCCAGAAACCGATGTTCACGTAGTCCCGCCCGGCCGCGAGCGGATAGAGCGGCCAGGCCCGGGCCGACCCGGGGCCGGCCGGCTCGCGCAGCCGCAGCGGGCAGAGCCAGACCGGGGTCATCCCGACGTCGCGGGCGAACCAGCGCAGGAACTCCGCCGTGCGGTCCAGCGGGATCTCGACGTCCTGCACCACCCGTTCGCGGGCCGGCTGGCCACGCCACCGGTCGACGCGCGCCGCCACCTGGTGCCGATGCTCCAGGCGGACCAGCCGGTGGTAGAAGTCGCTGCGCCGCCACCGCGCCGGCCAGATCCGGCGGAGCACGGGATGCTGCACCCCGAACGCCGCCGAACACCAGAACCAGTCGGTGTCCCAGCGCCACAGATAGTCGTACGTGGTGAGCGCGTCGCGGGTGCGCCGACGCAGCGACCGGTAGTAGATGTCCTGGCCGGTGTAGTCGCTGAGCCGCCCCGCGTCGTCGGTGAAGGTGCCCAGCACCAGGTACGACTCGCCAGGGCTGAACATCACCCCGTCCATCGCCTCCACCGGCTCCCCCGCCCAGGAGCGGGTCGCGCTCACCTCGGCGATCGCGTCGGTGAGCGCCTCCAGCCGGGTGAACCGGATGTTGCGCAGGCCCACGAAACGGCGTACGGGCTCCAGCTCGATGCGCAGCCGGGTGGCGTAGCCCAGGCTGCCCAGCGAGTTGGGGAAGGCCGCGAAGAGGTCGGCGTGCTCCCCGTCGGGCCGGGCGGTGACGATCTCGCCGGCCCCGGTCAGCACGTCCAACTCGAGCACCGACTCGTGCGGCAGGCCGTTGCGGAACGAGGTCGACTCGATGCCCAGCCCGGTGACCGCGCCGCCCAGCGTGATGGTGCGCAGCTGCGGCACCACCAGCGGCATCAGCCCGTGCGCGAGGGTGGCGTCGACGAGGTCCTCGTAGGTGCACATGCCCTGGACGTCGGCGGTGCGGGCCGCCGGGTCCACGGCGAGCACCCCGCCGAGCCCGCTGACGTCCAGCCCCGGTGCCCGCGGGGCGGACCTCGGGCGGAACAGGTTGGAGGTGCGTTTGGCGAGCCGGACGGTCTGCCCCGCGGGCACCGCCGCGTAGGACCGACGCAGCTGGGCCACCGCACCGTCATGGTCGACCGAATGATCCACACGCACCGCGCGCATGCGATCACTGTACGCGCCGAGGCGTCGATGTCGTGGGATGTCCACGGTGGCCATTTCGCATCCGGCGCCGGTCGGGCGGGTCACCGTGGCCGACCGCTGGCCGCGACCGGTCGCCGATGTCACCGACCCTGAATCTCCACGCTGAACCTGCGGGTGGTCGCGGCGAGGTGGGCGGCATAGCGTGGAGCCATGCCAAAAGCTGTCTGGAACGACGTGATCGTGGCCGAGAGCGACGACACTGTGGTGGTGGAGGGAAACCACTACTTCCCCCGCGCCGCCCTACGCGACGACCTGATCCGCGAGTCGGGCACCCACACGTTCTGCCCGTGGAAGGGCACCGCCTCCTACTACACCCTGGAGCACGACGGGCGGACCAGCGCGGACGCCGTCTGGTACTACCCGGAGCCGAAGCCGGAGGCGGAGATGGTCCGCGACCGGGTCGCGTTCTGGAAGGACGTGCGGGTCGTCGACTGACCGACCCGGGCGGGGCCGGTTGGCCATCGACACCCCCGGTGGGTCAGGATGCCGGTATGCCCGTCCCCGTTGAGCGCCACGACCCGTCCGGCACGGTCTACCGGCGCGCGTCCCGCCCCGGGCTGCCCCGGGACCCGCTGATGCGCACCGCGGTGATCGCCGCGCTGGTCGGCGTACTCCTCGGGGCGTTCTTCGCCACCGGTGTGATGGGCGGCGGCGGCGACGAGCCGGTGGTGCCGGCGGCGGCCGGCGCCCCCTCGACGGCG